>CAYZVM010000219.1:0-10493 GCA_964481485.1 uncultured Saprospiraceae bacterium
ACGCACCGGCAAAAGGATAGCCGACCGCAAATTCCGCATCCCCCCGGCCACCATATTGGAGCGGCTGCCCATTGAAGTGGTCGAAAATAGCCCGGCTTTGGCGCAGGTATTCGTGCGCGTCTTGGCCATACAGGCCGTTGAAAACCAACAATTTGGAAAGGAGAATCAGACCAGCGGCAAGCAGAAGAGGGAAAAAGCGCAAAGGGTGGCGGTTGGAAGTCATATCGAGAAACTTGCACCGCAAATGTATTTCGCCAATTTGTCATTGGGGGTATTCGCCAAAGACATTCCATGTTTTTGAAACATGGAATGTCTGGAACGCGAAAAACTTATTGACGAAATGGCATTGGCGGCGCGTCACAGCCACCCGAACTCTTTCAGTTTCGTTTGCTTTTGGGCATCAGACACGGGATTGATTTGCACGGTGACTGCCGTGCCTTGAGCGTCCACGTTTTTGGAATAGACATTCCCTTTTTTGTCATAGGTGAGGTAAAAATTGTCGGCGGCATAATCGGCGGCTTGCCGTTTTTTCGCGACGTCCCACACCGAGTACCCACGCAACAAGGTGCCGAGGTTGGTTTTTTCGGCCCGCATTTTTTGCTCTATGAGGCGTTGGCTTTTAAGGGCGTTGTCAAAATATTTGATGCGCAATTGCCATTCTGCGGCTGTTTTGCCGGTTATCAACAATCCGTGATGTTGCACGGCACCGACCGAGAATTTTATTTCGTAAGTATTTTGGGCAAAAAGGCTGGACACAGCCAACAAGAGGAAGGTGCAAAAAAGGAACAGGTGTTTCATGGCACTGGCGGCGTGTTTGGGGGATTGAAGGTTGCAGAAGAAATGTAGGTGGGAAAAAGCAGGCGGGGTTTCACTTGGGATTGGGGATTACAGGGTGGCAAAAGAAGGCCGGCAGGGCTTTGGGGAAGACCCCGCCGACGTTTCTTTTTGGCAATCAGGGCATTACGGAGGTTTTTCAGGATTAAAATTGGGATTGTGGTATTGGGGCATTGGGTTCTCGGGGGCTTCCATCTGAAGCGTTCGGGGATTACGATTTTTTGGGGTTATGGTTTTTGGGGCGAACAGCAATTTTTTGGGGTTTGGTTTTTCGGGGCTATGGCTTTGGAGTCACACAGGGTACGTTTTCAATTTTGGGGGTCATTAGCCGTTGAGATAAAAATTGTTTTCGCTGGTATTTGAAGGTATAGTCGGAAGGGGGCAAAAAACGTCAATCGGCTTTTTTCTAAAACATTCGGAGCAGCGGAAAGACGGTTCGTTTTTTTCATGTTTGGTCATTTGCAGGAATAGTCGGGCAGGTGCAAAAAGCGTCAATTCAGGGGTCTTCAAAAAAAACAGCCGACGCGCTTGGCGATGTTGAGGTTTGAAGCAAACGGGAAATTCTACTTTTGCCCGAACATCCTTTCTTTATGGCACTCTCCTTTCGGTTATCACCCAAGCCTATTGATAAGTACACCGACGATGAACTGGCGCAATTGATAGTGCTCGGCGGAAAAGATGCCGAGCGTGCGCTCGATTGTTTTTACAAACGGTTTGGCGACATGGCGCGCATGGCGTGGGCGTACCACCGCGCAGAAAAATCGCTCATCTTGGAAGCTTACCACGATGCGCTGTTGGCATTGAAAGCCAATCTTTTGGCCGGAAAATTTGAAGGGCGCGGCAAACCGAGGGCCTTTTTTGCCATGATTTTTCGCAACAAGTGTATTGACATAATTAGGCGCGGCGCGACTATGAGTTTGAAGCCCGAACTCGAAAAATACTTGCGCCAAGAAATGTCGGGCACGCCAGAAAACCCCGAAGAAGAATGGACAAGCAGCATGGACTGGAAAGAAGAAGAGCGCAAAGAGGCACTTCGGAAAAAATGCTACGAAGAAGCCACCTCGGCCATGACCCAGCGCGAAATGGACATCTTGACCGACTACTACGTCAATGACATGAGCGCCAAAGACCTGGCAGAAAAACACGGTTTCAAAACACCGGCAGTAGCCCGCCAAACTGCCCTCAATTTAAAAGTGAAACTCAACAAATCTATTGAGACCCTATGCCAATCCAAACCCGAATGTCGCATCCTGCGCAATCGCACATAAAATCAAAACCGATTCTCATCCTCATCCAAAACCCGCTCAGTTATGGAAAATCAACTCTATCGTATCATCGAACTGTATCTCCGGCGGCAAATGCCGCCGGATGAAAGGCGTGCCTTCGAAGCAAAAATCGCCGCCGACCCCGAACTTGCTGCCGAAGTATCCTTTTACGAAGCATTGCTCCTTTCCCACGATGAGCAAATAAAATCCAAATGGCGCACGCAAGACGAATCGCTCCTCCAACCCGGATCCCAGGCCCCTCCCCTCTCCTTCATCCGCCGCCCGCAATGGGCAATAGCCGCATCGTTGGCATTGCTGCTGGCCGCCGGAGTTTGGTACACATTTATTTACGCTCCCCCACTCAACTCCGACACCGTTTTTCAGGAAAACTATGAAGGCTACAAATACTCTGGAATACTTGGCGCAGGCTCATCCGCCCCAGAAGATTCTGTTTGGCAAACAACCCTCAGCGCCTACCGGGCTGGTCGTTTTGATGAAGCCATCGGCACAGCAGGGCAACTGTCCAACTCGGCCAAATACGCAGCCGAAGCGCAATTGCTCACCGGTGCCGCATATTTAGAAAATGGGCAGCCAGAGGAAGCCGTCCGCGCCTTTGCGCAAGTGGATGCCCCACCCGCCCTACATCGAAAAGCACAGTTTTTCACAGCAATGGCGCACCTAAAAGCCAACAAACCCGAACAAGCCAAAGCCCTTTTCAAAACCATCGCCGCCGATACAGAAAGCCCTTTTAAGGGAAAAGCCAAAGCGATTTTGGATGATTTGTAAACTTCTGGCGGCGGAAAATCGAACCTCCAATTTAGCAGCGAAAACGGTAAAACGTATCGCTCGAAAAATGGAGGATTCAGGTTGCCCGATAAAAAAAGCAAGTCCCAGCAGACGGTATTATTCCACAAGGAATGGCCCCCCGCTGGGGCTTTTGATTTTGTGCAATAAGATTGCAAAACGGATGAAGCGGATTTTATAGATTCAAACAGGTTTTTTGAAAAAATCAGCGCAAACAATCCGTTCAAATCCGTTTTCCCATCCTTCTGATTCTGCGAGTCAAAATTTAAAAATTGCTCTTTGAAAATTGGCCTTCATTCTGCCGCTTGAAATCACAGTCCAATGCCCAAAGTTATTTTCTCAAAAAAATACGCACTATCAAACCCAGCACGAGCACCAGCATCACCAAAAGCCCCAAAACGGCAGCGTAGGAAAACGCCGTCCCTTTCAGGCAAATATCTCCAAACTCTATCGGCGCGGCATCGCCCGTGAGCACAAAGCCAGACCAGAAAAACGGCGCTGCTGGTTGGCCACTTGCGAGGAAATCTTTTTTTGCCAATTGGAGCGCCACGTCTTTCCGTTTTCCATCGCGGATATGTTGCAAGAACAACCGGGTGAGTTGCGCGGTCGCCTCGTCGTCCACCGACCAGAGCGTCATGGCAGCACTTGGGCAGCCAGCATCCTGGAAGGCGCGCGCCAAACTCAACACCCCTTCGCCGCCCACCGCTTTTCCTACGCCCGTCTCGCAGGCGCTCAACACCACGAGGTCGGCACTGAGTTGCATTAGGCTGATTTCGTGGGCATAAAACACATTCGGCACTTCTTCGGGCGGCAATTGGGTCGCCCCGGACAACAGCCCAAATTTCCTTTGCGCTGATTTTTCTTCCGAAGCCACCGGGCCTTTTGTCAGAGAGGTAAAAGCCAAATAAGAGCGGTTGGGCTGCACGTTGTCGGCGCGACCGTGGCCATAAAAATGCACAATACGATAATTGCCCGCTTGCCCGCGAAAAGCAGCAGGGGCGGCAAAAGTATCGCGCAGTGTTTTTCCACAAAAAAGCCCACCAAGCGCGGTCACGCACCCATCGCCAAACTCCACAAACTCGAAGGTTTTGGATTGGTACATCGGCGCAATGCCGAGGTAATCAGCCAACGGAGCACGGCGTGTCGTGTATTTTGGCTGAAACAAAACGGTGGCCGAGGGCGCAAACCGCACGGCTGTCCGGGTAAACAAGTAGGGCAAATTTCGGAACGTCGTTCCCTCGGCAGCATTCGGCAGCAACAGGTCGAACGGGAATGCGCCCAAAACCCCATCTGGCACCACTATCAATTCCGTGAGCGGCAGATTTCCAACGACTTGTGCCAACAGCGAATCGTAGAGCATCCGCGATTCCCGGATAAAATCCGAGCGATAGCCTGGGTCAGTTTCGGCCCTTGCCCTGGCAGCTTCGCCGTCGCGCACAAAAGCGATGAAGGCTTCTATGTTTTTCAGCGCGAGGCTGTGGCGGGCCGTTCGCACTTCCGAGCGGGTGATGCCGATTTGGTACAGTGCGCCAGTGGTGGGGTTGTAAAAAAACTCTATAAGCATGGCGCTGTCAGAGGGCAGTTGCGCCTGGATACCGGCCAAGGAAATGGCGGCGACCGTATCGTTTTGCGCGTCGGAACCGGCGTGGCCTTTCATCAACCGCTGCCGCTCATCTTCGAGGCGGAAGATGCGCCGTTTTTGTTGTTCAATATCAGCAACAGGTTCTCCATCGGCTTCCATTTCGGCCAGCAGGTTTTTCTGCTCCACAATCTCTGCGCGCAAGAGTTTTTCTTTTTCGAGCAAATCAGTTGGCAGCCGGGCGTTTTGCAGGGCGACTTCCGCGGCCAATTTTTGGCGCAACAACAAAGCGCGGCTGCGCTCGGAAAAGGCGACGATACGGGCGGGCGTTTCCGGTTCTTTCAAGCGTTCGTGCCGCTCAAAAAGTATTTGGAAATATCGTTCGTGGAGGTTGCGCGTGTATTCGACCGAGTACAAAACGGAGGAAGCAAAGCCATAAGTCGTGGTCAGCACATCAGCGCTGTGCAGGGCGAGGGCTGTTGTCGTGTCGGCTAAAAGCAGCATTTCTGGGCTGTTTCCACCCTGTTGATAACGCCGCCACAATATTTCGCTTTTCAAATTGAGCGCCTCCAAGATGGTGTTTTCGGGGTAAAACAGTTTAGGGTCAGGATTTTCCAGCGCTTCCTTTGGCTGGAAATTGGGCAACACAAAGGTTAGTGCCTCGCTGCATAGGCGGAGGGGGGCAAGGTCAACAGGGTTGCTCTCGGCAAGCAGAGCCGATCGGCGCAGGAGAATTTTGGCGAGTTCGCGGTTGAGGGGGGGCGAGTCCACCCGGCAAATTTCCTCGGCTTGGCGAAAATAGCCATCTGCCTGAGTAAAATGGCCTCTTTGGGCTTCAATCTCGCCCAGTATTAGAAAGGCATCGGGGTTTTCCGGGTCATGTTCAAGGGCGTGTCGGGCGAGGATTTGCGCAGAATCCGGCTGGCCGAGGGAGAACATAGCTAATGCCCAATTGGAGAATAGGTAAGTTTGTTCGTCATATTGCCCGCCGTCTGAAATGTATTGTTGCAAGTACCGCAAGCCATCTTGGTATTGTTCGCAAGCCAGTTGGAACTCTTTGGCATCGTTGTATGCAATCCCCAGATCTCCAGATATTTTGAGTATGCCAACGGTATCTCGGTGGTGCAAGCTGGAATCGAGCGCGATTTTCAGAAGGCTGACAGCCTTTTCATTGTCGCCAAGACGCGTGTAAATATTAGCGAGCGGCTTGTACAGATACTGCCCCGGCAACTTGGCAATTGAGTGCAATCCTTGCTCGTAAGCCTCGCGCGCTTTTTCGTAGTGCAGGAGCGCGTTGTAGTATTCAAGATTCACACCATGGCTGAAGGCAATTTGAAAATGAAAGATGCCAGCAATGTCGGGATGGTATTGCTCTGCCCACTCCAAATCTTTCAAAAGGGAGTCAATTGCCGACTGTGCGCCATCGGTGGCTCTGACGACGCGTGCCACCTCGCATCGGGCTTTTGCCCATGCGGCTACGCACCCGCCCGCTAATGCGTGATGCACCGCCAAACGTGCCAAAGAGTCCGCTTCTCCATACTTTTTCTCTTTGTATTGGGCGAAACTTTCCATTCGGAGCGAGTCCGCCAGTTGGCAGAGGGTGGCGTCCTGCAGATGTTGGGCATTTTCACGACAACTTGTGAAACTGGCAAACAGCGCAATGAAAGCGAAACAAAAAGCAGCTGCATGGAGTGGAGGGGCAGAAAGTTTCATAAGGAAACCTGATTTGCAATGGTTGAAAATTTTTTTTGCAAAAAACGCCATATTTTCAAAAAACAAAGGCAATGCTTTCGAGCCAATAAAAATTGTCCGTGCCGATATCGGCACGGACAATTGCTGGGCAAAAAAAGCCTGTTGTGAATCTACTACCAACGATGTACTGTGTTCCAAACCTGTGCGAAATGGCGGCGAAACCGAATGATGTCCAATTGCGCGTACACAAAAGGCATACTGTAATTGACGGATTGACCCGTCAGATTGTTCTGCCGGAATTTGTACCCGATGCCCAGCGTCACACTCGGCACGTTCAGCCGGTTCGAGAAATCCAACGAAACGGCCAGTTCGTTTTCAAAACGGTCAAAGAACCCCGATGGCAACGGGGCTTTTCTGCCATTTACTTTTCCGCTGAGCGCATAGTCGGCACTGTAGCCGGCCGATACGCCAATGTACCGCAGAAAACTCGTCAAGTTGACCGGGTGCAAATAGCGCAGTTGCACAGGCGTAAAGTGCAAAAAATTGACCTTAAACAATTGATTATCCGATGGCTGCTGGAACGCTCCTTGACCGTATCCCAACTCAAATTGCCAATACAACTTGGGCATATATTGCAGATACCCAGACGAGATAGAGTTGCCGCGCGGCTTGATCAATGGGCAGCGCAGCGTCAGGCTCAGCCCCCGACCCTCGGCATTGTCGGAGTTGTTGAGGTGCGAGTAAATTTTCGCTCCAAAGATGAGGCCGAAGGGCTGGCGACCGGGCCGGATGACATCCACGATGGCCGGGTCTGTATCAAGTGAATCCTCCCTAGCCAAGTTGGCATTAAACATTTTCACGGTGGCGTTAGTGACGATTTGGTCGCCGTGCCTGAAAACCAAGTTGGGTTTTGTGGCAATATCGAACTCAAACTCGGCTTTGCGCCGGGCAATATCGTTGTCCGTTGCGAGTGAGCCGGCATTGGGCGCTAAATTTATATTTCGGAAATCATAGAGCAACAAACTATCCGGGGGAACCCAATCATGGGTGAAAGTGCAGGGGGTGCCGCTTTCGAGACAGCTAGGCAGAGTTGCGCTCCGATGGCCAAATGTTGGCTTGTCAATCCGAGCCTCAAAACGAATTTCCATGTTTACATGGTCGGCGGGGACTTCTCCCATATTCTCCACATAGCCTGTAAATTCCAGATCAATAGGCTTCCCTCTTTTGTCGGGAGGCATATATTGAGTCGGAGAGATGAATGACGGCCACACAGTGAGGCCGTTCGGGTCGCGGGCAAAATTCATTTTCACGTTTTCCTTGACGCGACCGTTGAATGCCGAAATGGCACTTGCAGCAGCCGGTTCGGATTTTTTATTGTCCGAGGCCCCTACCTGGATTTGGATGGTTTCGGCATCTTGCGGTTTGGAAATCATGGACACATCATCTCCCCCTGACGCACGGGCTGCTTCCTCATTATTCAAGCCCCAATCGAGCCACAGCTGGTAAGTAGAGTCGCTGGGGACGGGTTCGTCAAGTATCGTCTTTAGCCGCAGCAGCACGAAAATGACCCGCTCTGTGAGGGGGGGGATATTGTAGATGGCCCATTCTTGGATTCTTCCTTCGAGATAGTCATCGGATGCTTCCACGGAGTAATTGTCGCCGAGCACGGCCTCCAGTGCGTTAGGTATGTACGTCATTTCGATTCCTTCCCGGAATGCCCCGGTTGGGTAATGGAGTTTTACATACCCGTCGGTCGTTTCATCGCCCTTGTTACTCACCACTATCGCGGCATAAATCGTGTCGCCTAAGCGGGCTGCGCCCCATTCGAGCACAATCTTCGCGTCGGGATCAGTGGTGGGAATAGTGGGGGCAGGGCCGAGCGGAGGGTTGACATTCATACTTCTTTCTGCGGGCGGCGGCTCGCTATCCGAGCTGTATTTGCCACGGCGTTTTACAGTTACCTCCACAGGGCCAGTATTGGGAAAAGTGCGAATAAAAGTATCCCTATTACTATATCTGCCGTCGCTGAACATCCAGAAATGACTCCAAGCGGCTTCTGTGGCAAAGGCTTCTGTAAGCGGATTGGGAGGGTTGTTGGGCAACACACTGAACTGATAGATACCTGCACCAAGCGTGTCAATTTTGATGTTGATTTCTTGCGCTTGCGCAATCAAGGCGTTCAGGCTGATGACTATCAGCCAAAAAAGATGCTTCTTCATAGGTATGTTGGTAAAAAGTGTGGAAAGATTCACTCCAATAGTCGGCCATAACCGTTTTTTGTCAATCGTATCTCCTTCTCGCTTTGTGCCAAACTCGCCGAAATATCTAAAAAGTTCAGTTGCCGGCCACAAAAAAGAAAAACCTTGCCAAGATCTAAGCAACGTACATCGGCTGCACGCGCCTCTCCGTAAAATTGGCTGCAGCAACGCTGCCAAATACAAAAGCCGCCGCAACACAGTAGATGTGTTACGGCGGCTTGTATTTTTTAAGAGGTTTCGAGCGGATTCGAACCGCTGTAGCAGCTTTTGCAGAGCTGTGCCTAACCGCTCGGCCACGAAACCATATTTTTTCGCCCTCGCTTATCTCAGTCTCCCTCGCTTCTTTTAAATGGGAGTGCAAAGAAAAGACTTTTTTCCTGAAACACGCAAGCTTCGTCAAAGATGAATTTTAATTTCCAGTAAACTGCTCAACTGACTGTCTTTGCATACATTTGGGCGCTTTAACCAGTGCCATTTTTTTATTTCGACAACCGTTTCTGTTCACAGTAAAAATTGTAAAAAACAACATGGGGCAACAACTACAAACCCTTGATTATGCCGTTTTTCTCATCTATTTCGTCATCGTGACGAGTTATGGCTACTGGATTTATCAGCGCAAAAAGGCCGCAGAAACCAGCGCCTCCGACTTTTTTCTGGCCGAAGGTGCGCTCACTTGGTGGGCCATTGGTGCCTCGCTCATCGCCTCCAACATCAGCGCTGAGCAGTTTATCGGGATGTCCGGCTCAGGCTTTGCGATGGGTCTTGCCATAGCCTCCTACGAATGGATGGCAGCGCTCACGCTCATCGTGGTAGCCGTGTTTTTCATGCCCGGCTACATCACCAACAAGATTTACACCATGCCGCAATTTCTCGAAAAGCGGTACAGCCCACTCGTGGCAACCATGATGGCCGTGTTCTGGCTACTGGTGTATGTTTTCGTCAATCTGACCTCGATTTTGTATCTGGGGGCAATTGCAATTTCCACCATTTCGGGGTTCAGTTTCACAGCCTGCACGGTATTTATCGCCATTTTTGCCATTGTCATCACCCTCGGAGGCATGAAAGTCATTGGCTACACCGATGTCATACAGGTGACGATATTGGTGCTGGGCGGCTTGGCCACGACTTACCTCGCGCTTGATTTGGTGGCACAACAATTTGGAACACAAGGTGCATTGGCGGGTCTCGGATTTTTAGGCGAACAAGCACCTAGCCATTTTGAGATGATTTTTGACGAATCAAACCCGCACTACAAGGATTTGCCCGGCCTCACCGTGCTTATCGGTGCCATGTGGATTGCCAATCTCAACTACTGGGGCTGCAACCAGTACATCACCCAGCGTGCGCTCGGCGCAAAACTCGAGACCGCCCGTAGCGGCTTGTTGTTCGCTGCTTTCCTGAAATTGCTGATGCCTATTATCGTCGTCATTCCAGGTATCGCGGCCTATGTTTTGCACCAAAAAGGAATGTTTCAGGCAGAAATGATGAACGCCGCCGGGGAAGTAAAACCCGACAGGGCATATCCGGTGCTGCTCAACTTGCTCGGCCCCGGCCTCAAAGGACTATCTTTTGCGGCGCTGACGGCAGCCATCGTAGCTTCACTGGCGGGCAAAGCCAACTCGATTGCCACCATTTTCACCCTCGATTTGTACAAAAAATATATGGACAAAAACGCGGGTGAAGACAAACAGGTGCGTATCGGGCGTTGGGTCATCATAGTATCCATGGTAATCGCGGTCATCGTGGCACCGCAATTGCAAAAACTCGAACAAGGTTTCCAATTCATACAAGAGTTCACTGGGTTGATTTCGCCGGGCGTAGTAGCCATTTTTGTGCTTGGCTTTTTTTGGAAACGCGCTACTGCCAACGCCGCTTTTGTAGCTGCGCTTATCACCATTCCGTTGGGGCTTGTCTTCAAAGCTTGGATGCCAGAAATGCCGTTCCTCAACCAGATGGGCTGGGTTTTTCTCATACTCGTGGCGCTTATGGCTGCCATCAGCTTAGCTGACCCAAAGAGCAAAGACAACCCGAAGGCCATGCGCGTGGATGCAGAGATGTTCC
>CAYZVM010000220.1:0-10335 GCA_964481485.1 uncultured Saprospiraceae bacterium
TGGCGGCGCATGGAGGCGGTTTATGGAAAATTCCCCAACGTGCGCGAGGTGTATTTGCCCGGCGGCAGTGCGCCCAAACGCGGTGATATTTTCCGCAATCCATTGTTGGCAAATACGTTGGAAAAAATCGGGAAAGGCGGGTGCGACGTTTTTTACAAAGGAGAAATTGCCCGCGCGATGGACGAGTTTTTCCGAAAAAACGGCGGCTTCCTAAGTCTCCGCGATTTGGCGGAACATTCGTCGGAATGGATTGAGCCTGTGTCGGTCAATTATCGCGGTTACGACGTGTGGGAATTGCCGCCCAACGGCCAGGGTATCGCGGCGTTGCAAATGCTGAACATCCTCGAAGGGTTTGATTTTTCAAAAATTCAGTTCGGTTCGCCGGAGCATATCCATTTGTTTGTGGAGGCGAAAAAACTGGCGTTTGAAGACAGGGCAAAATTCTACGCCGACTTGGAATACATGGAGCCGGGCATCGTAAGTCGTTTAATTTCAAAAAATTACGCTGCCGCACGTCGCAAGTTGATTAACCCAAACCGCGCCAGCCAAACCGTGGAGGCCGGAAATCCGAACCTGAAAGACGGCGACACGATTTACCTCACGGTGGCCGACAGCGAGGGCAACATGGTGTCGCTCATCCAGTCCAATTTCCGGGGATTCGGCTCCGGCATGGTGCCCGACGGTTTGGGTTTTATGCTGCAAGACCGGGGGCAACTTTTCACCCTCGAACCCGGCCAAGCCAATACTTACGCGCCGCACAAACGCCCGTTTCACACCATCATCCCGGCTTTTGTGACGAAAGACGGCAAACCCTGGATGTCGTTTGGCGTGATGGGCGGCAGCTTCCAGCCGCTCGGCCATGTCGAGATTTTGATGAACATGATTGACTTCGGCATGAACGCGCAGGAGGCGGGCGACGCACCGCGTATTGACCATCAAGGCAGCAGCGAACCGACGGGCGAACGCACCAAAGACGGCGGGCAAATCGCCCTCGAAAACGGCATTCCCTATGAGACGATTCGTGCCCTTTTGCAAATGGGACACCGGGTGGGTTGGGCTGCACCGGGCAGCTACGGCGGCTATCAGGCTATTCGTTTTGATGCGGCGAGCAAGGTTTATTTCGGCGCGTCAGATGCAAGGAAGGATGGGCAGGCGGCGGGTTTTTAATGCTATCATTGCCGTCGAAAAGTCGAGCTTGGCAGAAATTTGAATTTGTGCTGAGGCTGTCTCTCCGTCCGCTCCCGCACACGCCATCGTCCGTATCCGAACAACCTTGGGCGGCTTTTCTTTTTGTAAAACGTTGACAATCAAAAAACAAACATTTCGGCATACGGTGTGGGGGATAAGCATTGAACGAACAAGGTAACCGTTCAATAAACTTCGGCGCTATGATTCAAAACTACTTTCGCCTCGCCCTCCGCAACCTCCTCAAGCACAAAGGCCCCGGCTTTATCAATATCACAGGATTGTCCATCGGCACAGCCATTGTCATTCTGCTGTCTCTTTTTGTGTGGGACGAATGGACGTTCGACCGTTTTCATCCCAATGCCGACCGCACCTACCGCGCTTGGGTGAAAGAACACTTCAAAGGCGATGTGTTTTTCAACACCGTCACGCCAGTGATATTGGGCCAGGAATTGCGCGACAATTTTCCCGAAATCCAGCAGGTTGCCCGCTATTACACGATAAATACACTTGCTAAAAAGGGCAACTTTTCTGAATTGGAAAAAGTGCATTTTGCAGAGCCGACTTTTCTAAAAGTCTTTGATTTTAAACTGATTAGAGGCAAGACGGAGAATTTATTGAGCGACCCAAACTCAGTGGTCATCACAGAAGAAATCGGCCTCAAGTACTTCGGCAATCCCTTCCCCGTCGGCCAAACTTTGACCCTGCAAACTGACGGCGAATGGACGCATTTTACGGTGGCAGGTATCTTCGAAAAAGCACCCGGCAATTCGAGCATCCAATACGGCATCATCGTGCCGTTTGCACGAGGGGCCGCGCAAATGTCGGAAGAGACAAAAACAAGCTGGACGAACGTCGTCGTGGAAACGTACATCTTGCTCAACGAAGCAAACAAGGTAAAAGAACTCGAAGCCAAATTCGCCCCTTTTGTGGATGGCAAGGTGGCCTCGGACTACAAGCCCGGCGAATACGTCGTGGGTTTCCAGCCCCTCACAGACATTCATCTGAACAAGGATTTTCCGCTCGGCCTCGTGCCTGTGAGCGACCGGCGCTACTCGTATATCTTGGCGGGCATCGCGCTGCTTATCCTCGGTTTGGCCTGTATCAATTTTACCACATTGGCGGTGGCGCGCTCGGTGGCGCGTGCAAAAGAAGTCGGGGTGCGCAAAGCCACCGGTGCCACGCGCGGGCAACTCATGTTCCAATTTTGGAACGAGGCAGTGCTCACGGCAGGGGTGGCGGTGCTGCTCGGTTTGTTGCTGGCATGGATGGCATTGCCGTTTTTCAATACGCTGGCGGACAAGCAGTTGGTGTTAAATTTTTCGCCGCAAACCTTTCTTTTGTTGGGAGGGCTGGCGCTCTTCACGGGCATGGTTTCGGGTATTTACCCTGCGCTCGTGTTGTCGGGTTTCAAACCAGCACTGACGCTGCGCGGGGCGGTTTCAAAAATTGGCAGCGACCGGCACATCGTGTTGCGCGGGTTGGTTGGGTTCCAGTTTATACTATCTGTTTTGCTGATTATCAGCACGCTCGTGATGTTGCGGCAAATGAATTTTTTGCAAAACAAAAACCTCGGCTACAACAAAGAGCAAATCGTGGTGCTGCCATACAAACGCTCCGGCGCGCGGCTGACCGAACAATGGGAAGAGGGCAAAAAAGTGCTGGATTTGCTGCGCAACGAACTGGGCGGCAAACCCGGATTCAGCAACCTGGCGATGTCGGCGCATACCTTCGGCACACCCGGCTGGATTAGCTTGGGCTACACGGAACCCTCGACGCAGAAATTCCGCAATTTCATGTTCAACGGTGTGGACGACCATTTTTTGCCGATGCACGGTTTGGCACTCGTGTCGGGCCGCAATTTTTCAAGAGAGAATATTTCCGATACAAAGGCCGTCGTCGTGAACGAGTCTTATGCCCGCCAATTTGGGGTGGAAACTGGCCAAAAAATGCCGGAGCCGTTCCGCGAATTTGAAGTTATCGGCGTGGCAAAGGATTTTAATTTTGAAAGCCTGCACACGGCAGTGCAGCCGCTTGTGTTGGCCTACGACCCCATCGGCATTATCCGCACGGCATCGGATTGGAATTTTGATGACTCACCTAACCCCAAACTTTCTATCAAAATCGCTAGCGAAAATCTCCCGGCCACACTTTCCACCCTGCGACTCGCTTGGCAAAAAGTCGCACCCGAACAGGCCTTCGATTTTGCTTTTCTCGACGACAATATTGACAAACAATACCGCGCCGAAAGTCGCCTGAGCCAATTGGTGGGTATCGCTACCGGGCTAGCTATTTTTATCGCCTGTCTTGGCCTATTTGGCATCGCCACGCTCACCATCGCCCAGCGCACAAAGGAAATCGGTGTGCGCAAAGTGTTGGGCGCGTCGGTCGCTGGCATCACAGGTTTGTTGGCCAAAGATTTTTTGAAAATAGTGATTGCGTCGTTCGTCATTGCGTCGCCGATTGCTTGGTGGGCGATGAACCAATGGCTCGCCGATTTTGCCTATCGCATTGATATTCAGTGGTGGATTTTTGCTTTGGCCGGAGCGGCGGCTGTGGCAATCGCGTTTTTGACGGTGGGTTTTGAAAGTGTCAAAGCAGCGTTGGCGAATCCTATAAAATCGCTGCGCAGCGAATAGAGGCGGGTGCTGGTCATACACTCGTTCAAACGCTCTATTCATCTATAATTTAGGTAAACGAGGCTCTTTTTTCTTCATTTTTGAATGCCCCTGATGCCATCCATTCACTCTCACCAGCATTAAAATGCACACAAAATGAAGAAAATGTGGACCCTCCGCTTTGTATCAGCCCTGTTGGCTGCCCTGATGTCCGTCCCTGCTCAATCGCAAGGAATCGCCACGCCCCGTCCCGCCAGTCCCGCTGCCACCGTTTCACAAACCATCGGCGTATCCACCGTCAGTGTCACCTATTCGCGACCTTCGGTAAAAAGCCGGGAGATATGGGGCGCGTTGGTTCCTTTCGGCTGGAATGTGCAGGGGTTCGGCGCGGGCAAAGAAGCGCCGTGGCGGGCAGGCGCCAATGAAAATACTATGATTGAATTGTCGCACGCCGCCAAAATAGAAGGTAAAGAGGTGCCTGCGGGCAAGTACGGCTTGTTTTTCGTCATCAATAAAGACGATACGGGCGAGGTTATTTTGTCAAAAGATTACCGCTCGTGGGGCAGTTTTTGGTACGACCCCAGCCGCGACCAAATGCGCGCAAAAATTCAACTGCGCACCATATCACACACGGAATTGCTCACTTTTGATTTTGTTAATCTGACAAAAAACACGGGCGAGTTGGTGCTCAATTGGGAGAAAAAACAATTCCCAGTCAAAATAGAACTCGCTGTGGATGACATAGTAATGGCCAACGCGGCGGAAGAATTGAAAGGCCCCGTGGGATTCACCTGGCAGGGGTATGCCAGTGCCGCGAACTACGCCATGACGAACAAAGTCAATCAGGAAAAAGCCTTGGGCTGGATTGACCAGGCAATTGCTCAAAATAAAAACTTCAACACCCTGAACACCAAAGCAGGGCTGCTCCGGCAAACGGGCAAAATAGCTGAAGCAGACAAACTCACCACCGATGCCATTGCCCTTGCCACAGAAGCCGAACTCAACCAATACGGCTACCAATTGCTCGGCGAAAACAAACACAATGAGGCGATTAAAATATTCATCCTCAACACCGAACGCCATCCGACGAGCGCCAACACTTGGGACAGTTTGGGAGAGGCTTATGCCACCAAAGGCGACAAAGACAACGCCATCAAAAACTTCAAAAAGGCTCTCAGCATGAACCCGCCCGCCAATGTGAAAGCTAATTCTGAGACCTATTTGAAAAAATTGGGGGCGATGTAATAACTACGTTTACAATTGTGCCGCAACCTTTTGGGGCGATATACTTGGCGGCGAAATAATGTTACCGAATCTTTGAGTGCAGGAAAAATCTTGCACAATACTCTTCATTTTGGTTGGGTTGGTGCTTTGGCAATGCGCCAAACCGGCGCACCGCTCGGTGTCCCAGAAGAGGAACTCGATTGTGGCCAATGTAATTTTTGTTCGGTCGGCGCAAGAGTAGGGTTTGCGGCTCTGCTTTTTTCTGCCATCGGCGCTGAGTTGCGATACTGGTGTGTGCATTGAACCGTAGGCACCCGCTCACAAACAGATGCCCATTCCTCCAATTTGAAAAACCGGTTCCACAAAAGTCTGAACGCCAAATAGCGACCCGCAAGCCAGCAGGTTGCCAAAATGCCGGATTTGCCCCTGTTGCCGGCGAGCCAAGCCTACATAATGCCCCGGGGCAGACACACAACGCGCCAACCGAAAGTTGGCGTTACTTCACCCCAAAATCTTTCCGAATCTTATTCAACGCGCTGCCCGATCTCACCCACTCGATTTGTGCATCGTTGTAGGTGTGCAGCACGTCGAAAGTTTCGCTTTTGCCGTCGGCATGATCGAGGCGGATTTGCAGCGGCTTGCCGGGCGCGAATGTGGAGAAGCCGAGGATAGAGACTTTATCATCTTGCCGCACTTTGTCGTAATCCGCTGGGTTGGCGAACGTGAGCGCGAGCATCCCCTGTTTTTTCAGGTTGGTCTGGTGGATGCGGGCGAAGGATTTGACCACCACCGCTTTCACGCCGAGGTAGCGCGGCTCCATGGCAGCGTGTTCGCGGCTGCTGCCTTCGCCGAGGTTTTCTTCGCCAAAAATAATGGTGCCGATGCCTTTTTTCTGGTACAGCCTTGCCGATGCGGGGACTTCCATATATTGGCCGCTTTCAAGATTGAGCACTTTGTTGCGCTCGTCGTTGAACGCATTGGTGGCACCGATGTAGCAGTTGTTCGAGATATTTTCGAGGTGGCCGCGATATTTGAGCCACGGACCAGCCATCGAGATGTGGTCGGTGGTGCATTTGCCTTTTGCCTTTATCAGGACGCGCATTCCTTGCAATTCATCATTGGTGATAGGCTTGAAAGGCTTGAGCAATTGAAGGCGTTGGCTGTCTTTTGCCACCGCAACTTTGATGGCGCCTTTGGCCGGGGCGATGTAGCCCGCGTCTTCCACTGCGAATCCTGCTTTTGGAAGTTCGATACCTTTCGGCGGGTCGAGTTTGACGGCTTCGCCTTTTTTATTTATCAAAACACTCTTTTTCGGGTTAAAAGTCAAATCGCCCGCGATGGCGAACGCCGTCACGATTTCTGGGCTTGCCACAAAAGCGTGGGTGTTCGGGTTGCCGTCGTTGCGCGAGGTGAAGTTGCGGTTGAACGAGGTCATAATAGAATTCGGGCGGTTTTTGTCGTCAATGTGGCGGCTCCATTGGCCGATGCACGGGCCGCAAGCATTGGCGAGCACCACGCCGCCGATTTTTTCAAATTCGCCCAACAGCCCGTCGCGCTCGGCGGTGAACCGGATTTGTTCCGAACCCGGTGTGATGGTAAATTCTGCCCGCACCTCGATACCTTTTTCTCTTGCTTGCCGCGCCACCGAAGCCGCGCGGGTCAGGTCTTCGTAACTCGAATTGGTACAGGAACCGATGAGGCCAACTTCGAGTCTTGCCGGATATTTGTTCTTTTTCACGGCGGCGGCAAATTTCGAGAGCGGCCAAGCCAAATCCGGCGTGAACGGGCCGTTGATGTGCGGCTCCAATTTTGACAAATCAATTTCGATGACTTGGTCGAAGTATTGCTCCGGGTTGGCGTAGCACTCCGCATCGCCGGTGAGGTAGTCGGCCACTTTGTTGCACATCGAGGCGACTTTGGCGCGGC
This sequence comes from uncultured Saprospiraceae bacterium, assembly GCA_964481485.1. Lineage (GTDB taxonomy): Bacteria > Bacteroidota > Bacteroidia > Chitinophagales > Saprospiraceae > M3007. Next base: position 6,954 of record CAYZVM010000220.1, read on the forward strand.
CAGTTGCTTTTAGGTAACGCGCCATGCTTTTGTCGTACCCAAAAGTGGAGGTCGTCGCGCCGATTTCTGCGCCCATATTGCAAATCGTGCCTTTGCCGGTGCAAGAAATACTCTGTGCGCCAGGGCCAAAATATTCCACAATCGCGCCCGTGCCGCCTTTCACCGTGAGGATGCCCGCGACTTTCAGGATCACGTCTTTTGGCGAAGCCCAGCCGCGCAATTTACCCGTCAATTTCACGCCGATGAGTTTGGGCATTTGCAGTTCCCAAGCCATGCCGCTCATGGCGTCCACCGCGTCGGCACCGCCCACGCCGATAGACACCATGCCGAGTCCGCCCGCGTTAACTGTGTGAGAATCAGTGCCAATAATCAATCCGCCGGGGAAGGCGTAGTTTTCCAGCACGATTTGGTGGATGATGCCCGCGCCGGGTTTCCAGAAGCCGATGCCGTATTTCTGGCTCACCGTGCTGAGGAAATCGAATACCTCTTTATTCTTGTCCAACGCCACTTCCATGTCCTTTGCCGCGCCGACTTCGGCGGTGATGAGGTGGTCGCAGTGAACTGTGGAGGGAACCGCCACTTTTTTGCGGCCACAGGTCATAAATTGGAGGAGCGCCATTTGCGCCGTCGCGTCCTGCATCGCCACGCGGTCTACTTGGAAAAAGACGTAGTCCGAGCCGCGTTTGTAGTCGGCCAAGGGGCTGTCGGGGTGGAGGTGGGAGAAGAGGATTTTTTCGGAAAGGGTGAGGGGGCGTTTGAGTTTCGCTTTGGCAGCGTCCACGCGGGCAGGGTAGTTTTTGTAAAACTCCCGGATCATTTTCAGGTCAAAAATCATGGAAAAAATTCGGTTGACGGTTGACGGATTACGGTTGACGGCAGTATTCCGAACCAGTTGTTTTTGATAAAAAAGTGGGCAAATGTAGGAGTTTTGCCTTCAAAATCAGAACGGCGTGCGAGGGAAAAAGTTTGTGTGGAAAACCAATTGTCTCAAAGGCTGCGTTCCTCCCGGAAACAACGCAGAATGTGCCAGCGCCGGAGAAACCTGTAAATACGGACAGCCATCCGCATTTACGAACTTCAAGATTTCGCAGACACATTGGCCGACCTTTTGCCTATTTTTGCTGCCGCAAACCGATTTTTACACCGTCCAAACTGTTCATTTTCAATGAAAACAATCCTATTCTCCCTTACTCTGCTGGCTACGGCCTTCCTTTTTTTTACCTGCAAAAACACCAAATACGCTCCCGGCAATTTTCCCGACCACCAGCTCCGTTGGGGCAGCGGGGGAGGATACGCTGGCAAAGAAACCATGTACACCCTGCTCAACAACGGCCAGATTTTCGTGCATGAAAAGGGTGGCCAACTCACCGAGACCGGCAAAACGAAAGGCAAAAAAGCAAAGGCGCTGTACGAGATGATTCAGACGCTCGGCCTCCAAAAACTTGACTTCAAGCACCCGGGCAACACTTACGACTTCATAGAAGTGCTGAGCGGCGACAGTGTGCAACGCATTTCATGGGGTGAAAAAGACAAGCCGGTGGATCCGAAGATTAAAGACTTTTTCGGGCAGTTGCAGGAGTTGGTGAAAAAGTGAATTCTTAGGCACAGCGCCGTTTGGCCGTTGCTTTTTTTGTTTCCAAACCATTGCTAATCAAATTTTTATTTCAATGAAGTTTACACACCTTCTGTCCGCCCTATTGTTTGCTGCGGCTATTTTTCTTACTTCTTTCTGCGCCCAAAAAGACGACAAACCTGCGCCCGCGACGGCAGCACTCAGCACCGACAAAATCATTCTCGACACCTTTGCCGACCTGCAAATCCTTCAATACGAACTGCCCGGCTGGGACAAACTTGACCTCCGCCAAAAGACATTTATCTACTATCTCTCAGAAGCCTCGCTCGCCGGGCGCGACATTATCTACGACCAACATTGCAAGTACAACCTCGCCGTGCGCAAAACCTTGGAGGGCATTTATACCACCTATAAAGGCGACAAAAACTCGGCGGACTGGAAGGCGTTTGAGGTGTATGCCAAGCGCGTGTGGTTCTCCAACGGCATCCACCACCATTACAATGAAAGTAAAATCCTCCCCGCTTTTTCGGCGGCGTATTTCGCCACGCTGGTGCAAAATTCTGACGCCAGCAAACTCCCGCTCGCAGCCAATGAGGATGCAAAAGGCCTGATTGCCAGACTCACCCCCGTCATTTTTGATCCTAAATTTTTGGCAAAAAGAACCAACAAAGAAAAAGACGTGGATGTGGTGAAGGAGTCCGCTGTCAATTTTTATGAGGGCGTGACCGCCGCGCAAGTGGACGCATTTTATCAAAAAATGCTGGAATCCGCTGGCGCGAACGCACCCATGTTTGGGCTCAATTCCAAACTCGTGGGTGACGGCAAAGGCGGTTTGAAAGAAATCGTCTGGAAAGCCGGCGAGGGCAATATGTACGGGACAGCCATCAACAAAATCGTCGAAAACCTCGAAAAAGCCATCGCTTTCGCCGAGAACGAACAGCAGAAAAAATCTATGGGCTTGCTCGTGGAATACTACAAATCGGGCGATTTGCGCAAATTCGACGAGTACAACATCGCTTGGGTGAAAGACACCGAAAGCACCATTGATTTCATCAATGGCTTCATTGAAGTCTATCACGACCCGAAAGGCTACAAGGGTGATTGGGAAGCAATGGTGCAATACAACGACCCAGACGCGACGGAGAAAATGGCTATTGTCAGCAAAAATGCCCAGTACTTCGAGGACAACTCTACCATCCCCGCCGCGTACAAAAAGGAGTCGGTGAAAGGCGTTTCGTACCGCGTCATCAACGTGGCGATGGAAGGCGGCGACTGTGCCCCCAGCACCCCCATCGGTGTCAATCTGCCCAACTCCAACTGGATTCGCGAACTCGGCTCCAAGTCTATCAGCCTCAACAACATAGAAGACGCTTACGGCAAGGCGGGTGGCGCACTCGCCACGCAAGAATTCGCCAACGACCCAGAGGAAATCGAAAACGCAAGGAAATACAGCGGGGTCTGCGGTAAAATGCACACCGCCCTCCACGAAGTCATCGGCCACGCGAGTGGCCAACTCAAGCCCGGGATGCCGGAGCCGAACGTGACGCTCAAACAATACTCGAGCACCCTCGAAGAAGGCCGCGCCGACCTCGTGGCGCTTTACTTTATGCCCGACCCGAAACTCGTGGAGTGGGGACTTCTGCCCGATGCCAATGCTTACAAAGCCGAGTACGACAATTATATCCGCAACGGCCTCTTGCAACAACTGCGCCGCCTCCCACCGGGCGCCGACATTGAGGAAGACCATATGCGCAATCGCCAACTCGTGGCAGCATGGGCTTTTGAAAAAGGCAAAAAAGACAACGTCAT
>CAYZVM010000221.1:0-10132 GCA_964481485.1 uncultured Saprospiraceae bacterium
GGCGAGTTAAAATTTTGAAAGTGAATATGAAATAGACCCAAATAAACTTTCATAAATCAGCTAATCTTCTTTTAAATCAACATGAAGACACTTAATCCCCCTTCGGCTTAAAGCAATCATAATCACGTCATGATGACTGCAAAAAATATACTTTTTTTCCCGATAGTTCTGCTTTTTGCTGTGCAGACAGCGCATAGCCAAAGCGGCATTACCGACAAGATAAACGCGGACCACGACCGCGCCCCTTCGGTCGCTGCGCTCAAACGCACAGCCAATGAAGCGGCACTTGAAGGCGACGAGTACAAAGCGATGGCATTCTACGGTCGTGCTTTGGAATATGACAGCCTCGACCGAGAGGCGCTGAACGGCTATGGCGAAACCGCCATGCGATTCGGCAACTATGAGAAAGCGGAATGGGCGTACCAACTAATGGTGGACAATAAAATGACCAGCCCTGATGGCTTGCAATTGGTGAAACTGGCCGATGCAAAAGTGCGGCAAAGCAAGTATGGCGAAGCCAGAGAACTCTACCGCCGCTTCCTTTACATCGAAACACCCGTGGGCATCACGCAAGATGTGTTGGACGATGCCAAAAACGGGCTCGAAGGCTGCAACATGGCATTAGAAGCAATGGCAGACCTTGATTCGCAATCTCCATTGGATACCTTGCTTGAAATCAACACCAGCGATTCCGAGTTTGCCCCTTACCTGAAAGGCGACACGCTTTATTATTCTTCGTTTCATTATCCTTTTGAAAAAGACAAATACTTCCCAAAGCGCAACCTCATAAAAGTCCTCACCGCCACCCGGCAAGACGACAAGTTGAGCAATATCGAAGCAACCAGTTTCAATGAAGAAAACAAGCACACCGCTAATGTGACTTTCAATGAAAATGGTGATGTGATGTACTACACGATTTGCGAATACACCACGTCGGCAAACGTCCGATGCGACATTTACATGCGCAAATCCACTGGCAAAAACACATGGGGCCCAGCCATCAAACTACCCCCACACATCAATGCCCCGGGCTACACCAACACTGAGCCAAACATAGGTCGCATCAATGGAGACCCGACCGAGATATTGTACTTTGTGAGCGACCGCCCCGGCGGAAAAGGGAAACGCGATATCTGGTATAGCCGCGTTGTGCAGGACAGTTTTTCGCAGCCGGTCAATCTTGACACATTGAATACGAAAAACAACGATGTCACGCCATTTTACCACAAAAACGGCAGCGGAACACTCTATTTCAGTTCCGACGGGCGCGAATCATTCGGCGGCTTCGACGTATATCGCTCGAGGTTTATTGGTGGCGAGTGGGAAGAACCCGTATCGCTCGGTCTGCCTTTCAATTCAGCAGGCAACGACGTATATTTTTCGGTTTCCAAAAACGGAAAAACATCGTTTTTTGCCTCCAACCGCAACGGCTCAAAGAAAGTGGACGAATACGAAGATGCCTGCTGCTACGATATTTTCAAAGCCGACCTGGAAAAGCCAGAGATGGTAGCCCTCGCCTGCGACAACGCTACCGGCGAGCCTTTGGAAGGAACCGTGATGCAGCTTCTTGAATTCTCAAATAAAGGCACTTTTACCGCTGGGCCCAAGATGGTAGTCTCAGGCACTCGGCTGAGCTTCCCTGTGCAGCCACGCCGCAAGTATATGCTCATTGTTTCCAAACCTCGTTTTGCTACAGACACGCTTACATTCCAAACTCCTTCAACGATTTGGAAAGACACCCTCTTTGAAAAAGTATGCCTCAATCCCATTCAGCCCAATCTCATTGTCACGGTGTACGACAAAGAAACCCTTGAACCTATTCCCGGTGCAAAAGTCAGATTTTCCACGCTCGGCCAAATGCTGCCAAGCGGTGCTTGGGCCACTGGGAAAGGCGGCGGTTTGCTCGCGGACTCGACCGAAACAAAACCCGACACCAACCGATATGCCTATTCTTTGAAATTTGAGCATAAATATAAAGCCGCTGCCACCAAACAAGGCTACACAAGCGATGCGACCGACACCATCTCCACCGTGGGGCTGCCCGATGCCGTGACACTTGAGCGGAAACTCTACCTCACACGCGGTGTAGATTTCATCGCCCATACGATAAATAGTGTCAGCCGTGACACGCTTTTTGAGGTAACCTACCAATTTTTTGAACTGGAAGGCGGCACCCGTAAAGAAGTGTATGTAAACCCGCTCGGCACCATTTATTACAAAACGGTATTGAACTTCGAACGCAGATACATGGTGACCGCCTCTAAAGTGGATTATACGAGCGACACCGTAGTGTTTACAACCAAAGACCTCAAACGTGTTGATTTCCAAACGATCGAACGCCAATTGCGGCTACGGCCGCTCAAATTGGTGGATTACCTGCCCATAACGCTCTTTTTCGACAACGACGAGCCGGACAAGCGCACCATGAAAAAAACCACGAATCGCGACTATCGCCCCACTTATGTGAGCTACTATCAACGCAAACCCGAATTCCTCGACAAATTCGGACAAGGCTTGGATGGAGATTTGTTCAAGGCATCTCAAGATACTATTGACCAATTTTTTGAAAAAGAAGTGCGCCGCGGATGGGAACGGCTCATGGCCTTTTCCGAGGTGCTGTACGAAATGATGGAACGAGGCGATTATATCGTGCTGACACTCAAAGGCTATGCTTCACCTCGTGCAGCCAGTCAATACAACATGAACCTCACTTCTCGCCGTGTGTCCAGTGTGCAAAACCACTTCCTGATTTTTGATGGTGGTATTTACAAAAAATTTGTGGACAGCGGTCAAATTGTCATCAAACTCGAACCCAACGGCGAGTCAAAAGCGCCAAAAGGCATCAGCGACAACATCAAAGACGAAAAAGCCTCCATCTACGACCCTCGAGCCTGTCGCGAGCGCCGATTAGAGATAATCGGTGTGGAAGTAAAACGCGGCACACATGGCCTGCCCGTTGAAACCTCCAACCTGCTGCCAGCGACGACGACAGACAACCAATAACCAGATTAATCCCCACCCCATACCCGCCACTCAAAACCTTCTTTTAATCCCCTAATCTCCCGCCCGGCAAAACCGTGTGTAACCATGAACAAGTTTATCAGCGTCGCACTCGTCGTGTGTGCGCTGGCATCGGCAAAAAGCGCCGGTGCCCAAACGCCCCGAGCTTACGAAAACGCCGCAAACAACGCATTAGGCGCGCGTGACTATTACGCCGCCATGCATTACTTTGGAAAAGTCCTTGAAATGGAACCGAACCGCCTCGATGTCTCATACCGCTATGCGGATGCTGCCCGCCAGTTCGGCGCTTACGGGCAGGCAGAGGCCTATTTCCAAAAAACCCTAGAAAGCGACAAAAAAGGCAGTTTCCCCGACGCTGCTTTCTGGCTGGCGAAAGTCAAAAAATATTTGGGGAAATACGATGAGGCCATCCGATTCTACCGGCGCTACACGGCTGTCACCGCAGTCGGCACCGCACAGCGCACACAAGCCGAACAGGATATCGAACAGTGCATCTGGGCATTGGAACGACTCACCAACACTGACCGCAGCATCCTGATAGAGCGGCTGCCCGACGGGACTCCCAACACCGACCAGTCCGATTTCGCCGCTACCATGCGCGACAACACGCTCATTTATTCCTCTTTCCGCAACATAGATTGGGGCGACAAAAACTACCCGCCCCGCCCCATCGTCAAAGTGATGGAATCCCTCGAAGGCACCGACGGCGTGCCCTCCAACTTCAACGATCTGAAACGGCACACGGCCAACACAGCGTTCAGCGCAGATGGCAAAGTGATGATTTTCAACAAATGCGACTATGTGGACGTGGCCGTATTTTCCTGCGAATTGTATTTTTCAAAAGCAACAAGTGCAGGCTGGTCGGTGCCAGTGAAACTCCCAGAAACCGTGAACGTGTCCGGCCACACCACTACTCAACCCTGCATTCGTGCCACAAAAAATGGCTATTATGAACTTTATTACGTCAGCGACCGGCCCGGCGGCAAGGGAAAATTAGACCTCTGGCGAGCTATTTTTTCAGGAGAGGGAAATTTTGGCCAATCCGAAAATCTCGCCGCGCTGAACACTGACGGCGACGATGTGACCCCGTTTTTTGACGAAGCCGACAAAACGCTGTATTTCAGTACCACCGGACGCTGGACGGTCGGTGGCTACGACATTTACAAATCGGCTTGGAAGAACAACACATGGCAAGAGCCGGAACACCTCGATGTGCCGCTCAACAGCAGCCTCGACGACCTCTACTTTGCCCCTCAAAATGACGGCACCGCCCTGTTTACTTCCAATCGCGACGAATCAACGACCATAGCGAGCGACGCTTGCTGCTACGATATTTACAAGGCCACCTATCTGCCCATCGAGTTGAAGACGCTGGCATTTGCCCGGCCCGACGAAGACCCGCTCGCGGGCGTGGTGTTCACCCTCACCGAGGCGCCGGAGGATAAACCGCTTGTGACCCGTTTTTCGGGAGAAAAAAACGAGGCTGACTTCGCGATTCGTCGGCAGAAAAAATACATGGTCATCGCCCAAAAAGAATTTTATACACCTGACACCGTGTATTTTACGACCAATACCCTCCCCAAAGACCGCAAATTTGAGGAGAAACTATACCTCACGCCCGACATCGCTTTAGCAGTAAAAACTTTCCATGAATGGACAAAAGACCCGCTCTTCGGTGTGCAGGTGCGGCTCTATGAATTGCCCGGCGTTTTGGCCGACGAAAAGAACACCGGCGTGACAAGCAACGAGACAAAAATGGGTGTCGGCGGACGTCGTATGTTCACCATCATTGCTGAAAAAGAAGGTTTTTTGCCCGATACGGCAGTCGTGACAGCGGAGGAATTGCGGGCTATCAAGGCAGGCTCTACCATGCACAAAAGCCTGTTTCTCAGCCCGGCAAACATGAGCGCCTACCTGCCTATCACGCTCTTTTTCGATAACGACCAACCCGACCCGCGTACCCGCGCCACCACAACACAGCAGACTTACGAGCAAACTGTGGAACGGTACATGACGCGCCGTGAATTGTTTATTCAAAAATATACTGCCAACCTCCAAGGTGCTGAAAAAGAACAGGCCGAGGAGCAGTTAGGCCGGTTTTTTGATGAAGAAGTGGAAGTTGGGTTTGTCAAACTGGAAGCTTTCGCTGGCAACCTCGGCCTCTTTCTGAAAAGTGGCTCTACCATCGAAATCATGGTAAAATCTTTCGCAAGCCCGCTTGCTTCTTCGGCGTACAACTTGGCCTTGACCCAGCGCCGAATTGCCAGTGTGCGCAATTATTTCAGAAAATTCAACGGCGGCATCTTTGAATCGTACATCCGCAACGGGCAATTGAAAGTATCCACGCTGCCGCTTGGCGAATCTGCCGCCGCCGCCGGTGTGAGCGACGATGCCCGCGACAAACGAAGTTCAGTATTCAGCATAGAAGCATCGCGCGAACGCCGCGCCGAAATAATCGAAGTCTTGATGTTTAAAAATTAGGTTTAGAGGGGTTTAGAAAGGTTTAGATAAAAGGTCGTCCTGAGGTGATGGTGAGGCTATTCAAAGTTTTGAAAACCAATGACTTGAAATTTTTGATAGAAATTTTTGTCCGCCCTAAACCATCTAAACCATCTAAATCCTTTAAATCCCGTCTGAACCACTCCGAAATCTTATCAACCCAATAATCGCCCTGAACATGAAAAAGAACATTTGCAAAAACAATTACTTTATGAAATACGGCCTCTTTTCGGCTATATGGTTGTTGCTGGCGGCGAATGCTGTTTCCGGCCAGATTCAATTGTCATTTAGCACCGAACAACCTTCCTGCAATGGCTACACCAACGGAACGGCCACGGTGACCGCTACTGGCGGCACTGCACCATATTCCTATATGTGGAACAACGGTCAAGGTGGGCAGACCAATTTTGGCCTCGGCGCGGGTACTTATTTTGTGACTGTGACTGACCAAAATAGCCAGACGGCTACTGGCAGCGTGACAGTGACACAACCTGACCCGCTCACTATCACGTTCACGACGACGGGACTCAGTTGTTCAAACACGACTGGCACGTTGACAGCCAATCCCGCGGGCGGCACCCAGCCGTATTCCTATTCATGGAGCACGACCGCCACCACGCAAACAATTCCGATAACTTTTGCCGGAACCTATTTTGTTACCGTGACCGATGCGAACGGCTGTTCTAAAATTGACGCGTACAATGTAGCTCCGGCGGCAGAGTTTTTCCCTGCATACACATTTACAAAGCCACTTTGTCACGGCGACGCGACCGGCTCCATTGGCATTACGGTGTTTGGCACCAACACGCCGTTCACTTGGACCTGGAGCAATGGTGTTACAAATCAAGGGCTTACCAACGTCGCGGCAGGTGATTACAGCGTCACCGTCACCGACGCACAAGGTTGCACATTTAGCGATACCGTGACTTTGATGGACAACCCGCAATTGATAGTGGAAATTTTCTCTACTAATGCGGTTTGTTTCAATGTGCCAAACAGCGGGACTTTGTTTGCAGCAGTGGCAGGCGGCGTAAATCCATATTCATATTCTTGGGACAATGGCAGCAACCAATCTGGCCAACAAGGACTCTTGCCAGGCATTTATTCCGTGACGGTGAGCGATGGAAACGGCTGCACGGCAACTGATACCGACACCATCACGGTGCCTTCGCCGCTCACTGGCGACATAGTTTCTCTTTCTCCAGCTTGCGGAGGTAACAATGGGTGCGTCACCGTGACCGGCGTGGGTGGCACACCGCCTTATACCTACGTCTGGCCTGTGCTTGGCATCACCGGCCCAACTGCCTGCGACCTCGCCCCCGGCGATTATTACGTCTGTATTTTTGATGCCAATGGTTGCCAGCACGACATGGTTGTCACGATGACGGCTATTCCGGGTCTTGATGTGACGCTCATTTTGACAAAAGCAGAATGCCCCGGTGTGGACAACGGCACTGCCACCGCTATCGTAAGCCCGGCGTCTGGCACCTACACATACCAATGGGTGCCGCAACCCAATCCGAGTGTTTCGCAAATCAACAGCATCCCGGCTGGCACAGTCGTTTCGGTCACAGTCACCGATGTCAATACCGGCTGCATGGGCACAGCAACAGGAACAGTTACTGCCCACAACGTGGTGACGGTCAATGTGATTGACACGGACGTATTTTGCGTGGGCGACACGACGGGCAACGCGACCGCTATTCCTTCGGGCGGCACCGACCCCTACACATACATTTGGACATTGCCGGGTGGCGCGACCCAAACTGACCCAACTATTATCAACCTCGGTGTGGGCGCGTATCAGGTCAGCGTGACCGATGCGAAAGGTTGCACCGCTATTGGTGTGGCCGATGTCGGTGCCCAATCCAACCCGATGGCAGGTTACGCACATACGGTGGCGGGATGTATAGACAGCATTATTACCATTGAAATCACCGACAGTTCTACCGACCCACTGAGCAATATCATTTCTTGGAATTGGAACATATCGTGGAGCGGCGGCGGCAATGCTACCTCCACGCAGCAAAACCCGCCCTTTATTCAATTTACTGAAAATGAAACGGTGCTGGTGCAGTTGACGGTCACCTCAGCTCAAGGCTGCACAAACGTCATCAGTGCCCCATTCAACGTCACGGGCGCACCAACTGTGTCCGTGAGCGTGCCCAACCCGGCGGTAGATTGCGACAACGGCCCAATTCCGATAACCGTGAACGGAGCGCCTGGGAATACCTATAACTGGTTTCCGCTGACAGGGCTGACTTTCAATCCCGACGCACTGAACGTGATTGCAGACCCAACTGGAACCATCACCTATCAACTTATCGCTGCCAACGGCGAGTGCGCCGACACGGTGGACGTAACGGTCGTTCGAGTCGAACCGATTAACTTGGCGGTGCAGGACACTTCAATTGTGACCTGCGACACCCTCACAACTTTGACGGCTACTGCCAATGCTGCCGCCGGAGCCACCATCGTCTGGTACAACAGCAATCCAGATTCCATCGGCACGGGTGGTTCGATTGTCGTGCCAGCCAGTGGGCAAAATACCTACACCGTCATTGCTATCGATGCTTATGGCTGCTCCGAAACTGACAATGCGACCGTGACCGGCAATAGCGTGGACGTGGATGTTTCTTTTGCTTCTACGCTCACGGACTGCGAAAACATACCCGTCGCGCTTTCTGTCACCAATCTCGATCCGGTGGACATTTTGAACTATCAATGGTCGTCGTCCAGCCCGAACTTGGTTATCACCCAACAAGGTGCCTCGAATGTGACGGCTATCGGCCCGGCAGGTACTTATACCGTGACGGTGACGGTGACAAACCAGTTTGACTGCGAAAGGATTTTCACTACCGAAATCACTTTGGATTCCAGCATTTCGCTCGAAGGTGCCGTCACAGCCGACCTTTGTATGGGTTTAGTCGTTGATTTTGAAAGTAGCGTCGCCGTGACAGGCACATGGGATTTTGGCGACAACACGACCAGCAATGACCCAAACCCCACCCATACTTACGCTCAGAGCGGGATGTACACCGTGAGTTTTTCTTCTACCGAAAACTGCGTTTTGCCGTTCGACACCACCATCATGGTGTTGCCCGAGGCGGCGGTACAGGCAGCAATTTCTAATAATTACGAAAGTTGCTCCAACGTAGCACTGATTCAGTTCACGGACCAAACCACGCATTTTTACGACATCGCGTCGTGGGATTGGTCGTTCTCTACCAGCCCGGCCCAGACTTCCGATGCACAAAATCCAATCATTACTTTTTCAGAAGAAGGCACTATCACAGCTACACTCGTGGTGACGGACGTGAATGGCTGCACCGGTACGGCAACCATGCCTGTGGAGGTGCGCCTCGTCAATGACACCATCAGCGACCAACAAATCTTTTGCCCCGGCGAATCGGTGGCTCTCAATCCTGACTTCAACCCGAACTACGATTACAATTGGGTTTCGGTGCCAAACGACCCGATTTTTGACCCAACCAGCCAAAACCCCGACGTTGCTCCAACTGACCCGACGGTTTACACGGTCACAATTGGGAATGGCGCGTTTTGTTTCTTCACCGATTCAGTGACCGTGACTCCACAGCCCGCTGCGACGGTAGAGTTGCCCGACGACAGAGAAGTTTGTTCGGACGAACAACTGACTATTAACATCCAAAACAGCAACGGTGTCACGTTCGTCTGGTCAGAAAATCCAAATTTCGACCCGGTTTTGCCGAATACCACCGATTCTCTGACGATTACGCCCGTAAAAGATGGTGTGTACTACGTCATGGCTATCAACGCCGCCGGTTGCTCGGCCACCGATGTCATCAGGGTCAACAACACATCAGTCAATGTGGATGCCGAACCCGCCAACCGCAGTATCTGTCTCGGCGAAAGCACCGAATTGACCCTGACCAATTTGGACATGGACGACACCTTGACATACATCTGGACACCCACGCTCGACCCGATTCCAAACCCGGTGGTGACGCCAAATGTGACCACGACTTACTCGGTGCTGGCTACCAACCAATTCGGTTGCGCCGACTCAATGCAGTTCAACGTCAACGTGGTCAGCATCGCCGTGACGGCGGAAGTGACGGGCAAAGACACGATTTGCCCCGGCCAATCCACCGAACTGCTGGCGACGGTGACGAGCAACAGCACCGACATCACCTACGATTGGACACCCGCTGGCTCGCTCACGGGCGCAAATACAGCCAATCCGACCGCCGAGCCGACGGAAACGACCATTTACACCGTCACGGCACTTGCCGAAAATTTGTGCCCCGACACTGCCACCGTCATTGTCTATTTCATGTCGGGCGAATGTGCGGAGCCGTACATTTTTGTTCCCAAAGCCTTCACGCCCAACAGCGACGGCAACAACGACTTTTTCATCGTGCGTGGCTTGGACATCAAGGAAGTCTATTTCGTGGTGTGGGACCGCTGGGGCGAAAAAGTGTACGAAACCAACGACCCCGCCGCACAAGGTTGGGACGGCACTTTCAACGGGAAAGAACTTACGCCGGATTCTTACGCTTGGTATTTGAGCGTCACTTGCGGCAACGGCGAGTTTTATGTGAGTAAGGGGGATGTGACGTTGTTGAAGTAA
>CAYZVM010000222.1:0-1696 GCA_964481485.1 uncultured Saprospiraceae bacterium
CCCGCCCAACAAGTACAAGACGGCGTTTTCCCCGACCGCGACCATTCGCCGATTACCAAGCATTTGTTCAATATCCTGATGGCGCACCGCGAGGTGGAATATTTCGGCTTGCCGCTGTATTTCAATTCCAGCCAATTTGGCCGAAACCAGGACTCGCTGCCGTCGCGACACACCCTGCCTTATTTCGAGGCCAATCTGGCGCCATATTATGTGGTGTTGAAAGGCCGCGACCTCCAGCGCGACTGGCTCAAACGGTTCAGCATTGCCTTTGAGCCACAAATGACGTTCAGGATTTACCTGAGCAAGGGGCAGAGCTTCCCGGTGCGCCCACCGAATTTTCAGCCAAAATTTCATTTCAACTACTTCGTTCACAAAAAGTTGGACTCTTTGACGACGCGCTTTTCGCACCTGACCCTGATAGTGGCGCATCTCTCCAACGGCCAGCCCAACCCGTTTTTTGAAAATAAAGGGGAAAAGGTGGTGAATCTCAAAAACGGCAATTTTTCCACCAATTACCTGCGGCTCGGCTACACGTTCTCCCAATACCTCAACCCCAAAGACGAGGTGAGCGACCGCGACGGCTGGAAAAGCAACGCGTTTTGGTCGGCTTCGGTGGCGTATCAGCGCGAGATAAACATCGGCACGCTGCTCACTTTCGACGAGGATATGGACATCCTCGGCTATGGGCGCAACCGCGTGGTGACGCGGCTCCAATTTCGCAGCGGCAATTTCCTCGGGGCGCGAGCGCTCTTTTCTCATTATCGCCAACCCGCTGTTTATCAAGCCGTTGCCGTCCCAATCTTGGAGCGCGACACGGTGGTGCAGCGCGACGGCCAAGAGCTGAAATTGTGTTTTGTGGAGCCCTACTACATCCTTCGGAAAATAGAGGCCAAAAACAACCGAAGCCCAAAAGGCTATTGGAACTGGATGATGCGCTGGGACAATGCGCTCGTGCTGGACAAAAAAGCCATCCACCGCAACACGGCTGATTATGTGTTCGAACTGCGCAACCTCAACTGGCGCAGCTTCAGTTTCATCGCCAAATGCACTTGGGGGCGCGACTACATGAACCTCCGTTTCGGAGAGCGCATCCATGCCTACCAAATCGGTATCAGCTACAACATGGAGCGCTACAAAGTGCCGTACACCAAGTACATAGAGACGCTCGAACAGGGCGACGTGATAAAACTCAACAACTCCCGCGACCCCGATTTGACGGAGAATAAAGACAGGTTGCCGGACATAACCGCCGTAGCGGTCTCGCCAGCAGATGAACAATCTTACACATTGTACGACAGCGAATTGCGTGTGCGCCAAACCTTACCGTCAGCAGTCCAATTGGACGGCAGTTCTTTTGAAAGGCCGCCCTGCTTCCGGCTGGTGGACGGCCAATGGGTGATCGTCACCGCCGAAAAAAGCAAGTTGAAAAAAATGGGGAAACGAGGGTGGTATCGCGCCGACGATTTCGACTTCGATAAGGCAGCGAACCCGGAATGAGGTAGGCTGGCCCGGGCTTGAATTTTTAGAAACCCAGAGACATTCCATGTTTCAAAAACATGGAATGTCTGGCAGCAACCAGCAACCCGAAACCAGCAACCAACAACTATCTATACCGTTTTCAGCCGCACTTTCAACAGCACAGCCAGCCGCTCGAACGCGGCTTTCCATTCTTCGTTCACAAACTCCCACTCGCCTT
>CAYZVM010000222.1:1796-8215 GCA_964481485.1 uncultured Saprospiraceae bacterium
GCCAGCCGCTCGAACGCGGCTTTCCATTCTTCGTTCACAAACTCCCACTCGCCTTTTCGGTAGCCTTTGGTGAGCAGGTAAAACACGTTTTGGCTTTTCCAGATGACGGGTTTGAAGTCCAATTTTTGCACGATTTCCAGCACGTCGTTGAGCCATTCTATGCGTGCTGGCGAGGACTGGTCGTGTTCTATTTTTTCGATTTCTTTGTAAACCCGCTCTCCGATAGCGTGGCGCACCACCTCTTCATCGGCCAATTTGATATTCCAGCGGAGCAAATCGTCCGTGACGCGGCGCAGTATGCGGGTGTCTCGGACTTCCCCGTTTTTGAAATAGGTGAGCAAATCCGAATTCAGCACATACGCCGCGATGTTGCGCCAAGCGTCCGGCACGGGCAGCCCCGCTTCTTCCAAGCCGGTCATCAGTTGGTAATTGTCGTTGAAAACATCCCGAAAAGTGGATTCCGCCATAGCCAAGCTGGAGTCCGTGATGTTGCGGATGATTTTTATTTTTTCATCGGCAAAAAGGCTCGACAACGTGAACTTCTCGGGGCCAAAATATTCCTGCAAAACACCGATGGCCTCGCCAATATTGGCCTCCCGAAACACCTTGCTCGTGCGCAGCCACATGGCATCGAACGTGACGCGGTTCATCGTGCTTGATATATTGCCGATGATGTGCTGCTGGCCGAGGTACAGCACCGCAAAACAAAACGTCTTTTTTGCGTGGCTGAGGCGCGAACGTATGGCGAGCCGCCCTGCCGCAAACTGCGGAGTGCCAGCTTCTATTTTTTCAAAAAAATCAACCGATGCCTTGTAGTTGAACAAATTCAGCCCTTCCGGGTCGTCTTCAAACAGCGAGGCAACAGCGAAGTGCATGGCCACCCGCTCCAGCGTGACCCGCGTCGGCACCACGTGCTGTAAAAAACTTGCCGCGCCATCGGTCAGCACATTACTGGGCGCTTCGGCCAAACGGCGGTTGAACTCGGGGTGCAAATCCACGCCCGCCACATCTCGTGCGTAATCCAGCGCGCGGAGGGCGTATTGCAAAATCTGGTTGGTCTCGATGCCCGAAATTTCATCAAAAAACCAACCGCAACTGGTGAACATAAGTACCGCGTGGCGCTGCATTTCGAGCAGCCGCAGTGCTGCCACTTCTTCTAAAAGGCTCAATTCGCGGCGGGTGTGTTTGGCCAAAAATTTGGCAACAGACTCATCGCTGCGGTTGAGCATGACCTCAATATATTCGTTGCGGGCCACCCACGGCTCGCGCAAAAAACGCGCAGATTCTTGCTCGTACAGGGGGGCGAGTTGGTCGCGCAGCCAGTTCAGCGTATCGCGGAGCGGTTTGCGCCAGCGTTGGTGCCAGCCGGGGTGGCCGCCCGTGCTGCAGCCACAGTCAGTGCGCCAGCGCTCCACGCCATGCACACAGCTCCAAGAAGAGTTTTCGTGGATTTGCACTTCCCATTTTGGCGGAAAAAGTTCTAAAAACTGCGCATAATTGGTCAGTTTCGCCCAGCCGTTGTCTTCAATTTGGTTGAGGCAATCGGCCAGCGCCATCTCGCCGTGGCGGTGGTGGTGGCCATAGCTCTCGCCGTCGGTGGCGATATGGGCGATTTGCGGCTCATCGTCATTGTCGAAAAAACTGGTCATCCGCTGGGCAAAATTTCTGCCGCTGTTGAGCAAGCCATTGAAAGCCACCTCCTGCGCCACGCCGCCGTGATAAAAGTACAGCGCAATGCGCCGCCCACTCGGCAAGTTGCACCAATACGGGTGGCGGGTGTCAATGGTGTCGGCGTTCACGGGCTGCCATTCGGCGCTGTTCACCGCCGTGCTGACTGCCGACTTCTCACTGCCAACTGCCAACTGCTCACTGAGTATCGGGCGGACGGCTTTTGCCTGTCGGGGGGCGAGTATGGTAAATTGTATGCCGTGCGAGGCCAGCACTTCCAAGGTCTCGGTGTCTACCGCCGTTTCGGAGAGCCAGATGCCTTCCGGGTAACGCCCAAATCGGTGCTCGAAATCGCGGATGCCCCACCAGACTTGGGTCACTTTGTCGCGGTAATTGCAAAGCGGCAGTATCAAATGGCTGTGCGCTTGTGCGAGTGCGGAGCCGTGGCCGCCATAACGGTCGGCGCTGCGTTTGTCGGCTTTTTGCAGCAAATCATACGCTTCCGGGTCATTTTCTTCTAACCACGAGAGCAGCGTGGGGCCAAAATTCCAAGATATGCGGTTGTAGTTGTTTCTGATTTTGGTAATCCAGCCCTGGTCGTCGAGGATGCGGGCAGCCGCGTTGGGCGCGTAGCACTCGAAGTTGATACGGCCATTCCAGTCGTGAAAGGGGCGTGCGCTGTCTTGTTGCTCCACTATTTCGAGCCATGCATTTTCACGGGGCGGCTGGTAAAAGTGGCCGTGTATGCAGACGTATTTGTTTGTGCGGGACATGGGGGCGAAGGTAAGGCTTCGACAGCATCAGGCAATGCAGGATTTTTTTCGACATTTATTGGGAGCAAATGGCAAAAAAAGATGCCTTAAATTTGGTGAAAAGGCCTGCCGATTTATATTTTGTAGGCATAAAAAATTTGAATAAACCACGATTCGTTTCGGAGGGGACGGCAATATCTGGCCTTTTAGCCGGGCGGATATCGCCGGTTTAGAGTGGTTTAGAAAGTTTCTCCCCATTGCCACAACTCCATACCTTTACCCCATCACGTTCATCAACGTAAAACCATGAAAATCAACCCGCTCCCGCTGCTTTTTCTGGCCTCCGCCAGCTGCCAACCGCTCTTTGCGCAGGATTTGCTCGAACTGAACATCGCCCAACGCTGCGTCTATTCCGGCGGCGTGATGGACGAGGAATTGTACCGATTTGAAGACAGCGACAAAGTAATGGCTTGGGTGAAAGAAATCGCGGAACTCGGCGACGCGGGGCTTGATTTTGAAGTATTGCAAGCCAATGTCGAAAACGTGTCTGCCGTGCTGGACGGCGAAAAACGCTACCTGCTGTACAGCCTCAATTTTGTGGAAAAGAACAGCGAACTCGAAGTCATCGGGGCATTGGCACATGAAATAGGGCATCACGCCAACGCGCACACATTCAGCGATGAACGCCGCAAAACCGAAGAACTCGAAGCCGACCAGTTTATGGGTTATGTGCTGTCGAAAAAAGGTTTTCCCAAATCTGATATAGAAATATTTTTGAAAAAAATGCCCACTTCATACGACGTACCGTTTGAAGAACGTCGGGCCGCCGTTTTTGAAGGATTTGGCACAGCCGAGCGCGCCATGCAACTCAAAAGCCTGCCGTTCGACAACGACCCCAAACTCAAAGAATTGACTTTGCCGAGTTTCCCTTGGCCGCCGCCGTCGTGCAATGCCCGGTTCGAGATTCCCGAAACTACCTTTGCGGGGTTCAAGACCCTCGGCGACGTGGAGCGCAAAATCCGCATGACGCTCGATGCCAAAGGCTACGCGCAGCGCAGTTATTTCTCCGTGCCAAATGGCTTCGCGCTCGTGACTCAACTCGAACAGTACAACGGCGAAGACGGCTCGGTGCGCAACGACCGCACCCGCTGGCTCGACTACCCAAAAAAAGACAACTTCCTTGGGGTGATGGATTACCTGAAATCTATCGTGATGCCGCAAAAAGGCCATTTTCGATTGTTCGTTTTTGTCGTCACCAACCAATCTTTTGGCGGCAGCACACAGCGCGTGTCGAAAGAACAGGCGACGGCGTGGCTCAATCAGGGCTTCAACAAACTGCCTCGCAGCCTCGCAGCCGCGCCGTTTTCGACTCAATATGACGTGACCGCGCTGGTGTATGAATTTGTGGTGCCGGAAAGCAACCGCAAGCCGGAGCAAAAATGCCCTTCGCCGCTTTTTGAT
This sequence comes from uncultured Saprospiraceae bacterium, assembly GCA_964481485.1. GTDB lineage: Bacteria > Bacteroidota > Bacteroidia > Chitinophagales > Saprospiraceae > M3007. The sequence continues at coordinate 5,678 of CAYZVM010000222.1, forward strand.
GCGAAGACGCATTTGCAAAAAACGGGCATCGCCGCCGGGTTGGGTTTTTAAGTCGTTATTTCCACGTTTACGAAACCTCCAAAGGTTTCGTAAACGCAGTTCGCGTTCACAATTCATAATTCATAATTCTCCAATGCTCATTCTACTCGCCGACACCCGAAAAAAACTCCTCTGGCTCTGGCTCGGCTTCACCGCCGTGCTTGTCTTGCTGATTTTTGTGCAGACGCTGACCGGCAAGTTTGAAGCCATCGAAGGGACGGCGTGGGTGTGGGTTTTTGCCAATTTGCTGCCTGCGTTGCTGCTCTTGTTTGCCGCAGTTTTATTGAACAAAAACCCCTCGAAGGTGCTGCTCCGGGCGACATTTCGGGCGGTTTATTTCGGCGCACTGACGTATCTGCTGCTCCTGACGCTGACACTTTTCGCCTTGCCGGTGGCAACGGCCAATTGGAGCATCGAGGCATATTTGGCAAAATCGTACACTTGGTTGCTGCCGTTTCAGGCCATTTTATTGCTGGCGTTTGCCGCGCTGTATTTTCGGAAAGAGCCGCTTTTTCGTCCGAATGCGGCTATCATGCAGCAATATGTGTCTAAAAAATCTGAATTTGCGCAGCGAACTGGCAATGTGTCGCAAGTGCAAGCCTTCGAACTTTTGATTGGCGACGGCGGCTTGGGCGCGACTTTGGAACACTTGCGCAGCCACCTCAAAACCGAAGAAACCGCCATCATCCTGCTGCAAAACCAACACGCCGAATGGCAGAAACAGCGCGACCTCAACTTGCTGCCGCCGGATGTTTTGCAGCGGGAACTGAATCGGATGACGATGGCAGCGGTGGGGTTTGTTGAGAAACTATAGAGACTGACGACGTTTACTAAACTTTGAAAAGTTTAGTAAACATAGCGTAATGCCTAATTTCAAACACCTGAACTATGAAAAATATAGTTGCTTTTTATAGCCTAATGTTCCTTTTCCCCCGGCTGCACTCCGCTCAAGAAGCGCTGACCATCCAGCACAGCTGCAACTTCGCCGCCGCCGACACCCTGTCGGAAGTTTATACTTACGAATCTTCCTCGGAGGCGAAGCAAATCGTGGAGCGCATCATGCAGGTCAACGTGTTGCCGCAAAACTTCGTCATCAAATCAGCGGACTGCAACAACGCGCTGGCGACAACCATTGGCAAACAGCGTTTTATCCTCTACAGCACCGCGTTTTTGGAGAATTTTAAAAAAGAGGCCAACACCAAATGGGCGGCGTATTGTGTGCTTGCCCACGAAATCGGGCATCACCTGAGCAACCACGATTTGGAAGAAACCAACCTGGCGGCGCGGAAGAAATACGAACTCGAAGCCGACAAGTTTGCGGGCGGCATTTTGTTCCGGCTCGGTGCATCTTTGGAAGAGGCGCAGGCTGGCGTCAACACGTTTTCATTGGAAAATGCTTCTTCGACACACCCGCCCAAACGCGCCCGGCTGGAGGCATTGGCCGTCGGCTGGAAACAAGCCGAAGAGCAGGCCGACCAACAAGTGAACACGGGCGGCACGGTCGAGGCGGATTCCGACGAAAAGAAACTCTACGACCAAGCGCTGGCTGAAAAAGACCCCTTCAAAGCCATTGATTTGCTCGACCAAGCCATCGAACTCAATGAAGACTACGCAGATGCCTATTTGGAGCGTGGCAAACGCAAGATAGACATTGAAGATGTGGACGAAATCCGGGTCAATTACCACTACGCCATCGCCGATTTGAACGAATACATCTCTCTGCGCCCGAAAAATCCCGTTGCTTTTGCCGAGCGCGGCTATGCTTACCGCAAACTTGACCGGGACTCCAACGCCCTGGCCGACTACAACCGCGCCATCCGGCTGGATGCAAAATACGCCGATGCGTACTTGGGGCGGGCTTGGGTAAAAATGAAAATGGAGGAATACGACGCTGCGCTCAAAGACTTGGAAAAGGCCGTGCAGACCCAACCCGATTTTGCGGAGGCGTACTATTGGCAGGGCAATATCCATTACGGGCTTGGCGAATACGAAGCGTCCGTCGCGGCACTTGACAAGGCCCTGAAAGCCGACCCGATGCACTACCACGCCCTCGATTTGCGGGCTGCCGCCAAGCAATATTCCAACCGGCTGGCCGAAGCCGTCGAAGATTACAAGCAATTGGAGGCACTTCACCCAGACGAATTTGACAGTTTTTTCAGCCGGGGGAGTTGCTACCAAACTTTGGGCAAACACCGCGAGGCCATTGCCGATTTTGAAAAAATGATGAAAAAATTTCCAGACTCCGCCGATGCTTACCTGCGACGCGGCGTGTCGCGGATGGTATTGGGAGAAAAAGAAGAGGCCGAAAAAGATTTTGAAAAAGCACTTGAAAATACCGTGCTGATAGGCAATTACTCCACAGAAATCGGATGTTTGCTGACCGAATTCGGCTTGCCCAAAGAAGGGCTGGTGTGGCTCGACAAAGTTTTGGCAAAATCGCCCGACAACAGAAGGGCAAAAGAGTGTAGAGAGAAGGCTTTGAAAAACTAACGAAAACGC
>CAYZVM010000222.1:8315-10094 GCA_964481485.1 uncultured Saprospiraceae bacterium
GCCACCTAAACCGACTAAAAAGATTGTATGGATTTAGCAGCACTCATATTGATTTCAATCCCTGTGATACACGCCGTCAGAAAGTCATTAGAGACCGATGTGCGGCTGCCCGAATGGGACAAAATACTGTCCAAAATCTGGATTGCTTCTATCGCACTATTCATATTGGCACAGATGCCCTATATGGGTTTTATAGGTGATTGGTACGGCAAACTCATTTATGCGGTCCTCCTGACAACGGTTTTTCTATTGTGGGATTATCGCCCTGCCCGGCTGTTTTCAGTGGCTCTTTTGCCTTATGCGGCGGTGTATATTGTCAATGGTTTAGTCGCCTTTTTGTTGCCAGGTTTTTACGAAGCGAGTGATGCGCTTTTTGACATGGCTCTGTCATTTTCCTTTCTCTGGCTCATCGGGTTTGGCATATATGCTTTTGTGCAAAACAACAAGGAGGTCAAACAAAGAAAAAAAGAAGAAGAAAAAATCCGGCAGGCCGAAGCCCGAAAAGCAGAATTGGAGCACCTCGTGGTGGAGCGCACCACCGAACTGACCGCCCAAAAAGAAGAATTGGAAAAAGCCCTCGCCGAACTCAAAGCCGCCCAAGTCCAACTCATCCACTCCGAAAAAATGGCCTCCCTCGGCGAACTCACCGCCGGCATCGCCCACGAAATCCAGAACCCCCTGAACTTCGTCAACAACTTCTCCGAACTCAGCGTGGAACTCGCCCACGAGCTCATGGAAGAAATCGAAAAACCCGATTTGGACAAAGAATTAGTCGCGGATTTGGTGAAGGATTTGACCCAAAATCAGGAAAAAATAAACCACCACGGCAAACGCGCCGCCAACATCGTGACCGGGATGCTCCAACACGCCCGCACCAGCACCGGCGCCAAAGAACCCACCGACCTCAACGCATTGGCCGATGAATACCTGCGGCTCAGCTATCACGGCCTCCGGGCAAAAGACAAAAGTTTCAACGCCAAAATGGTCACCGATTTTGACCCGGCCATCGGCAAAATCGAAGTCGTGCCGCAGGATTTTGGGCGGGTCTTGTTGAATTTGATAAACAACGCCTTTTACGCCGTCCATCAAAAAGGGAAACAAACCTCCGAAAGTGGCCAACTTTCCGAAAGTTTGAAACTTTCGGAAAGTTACAGCCCCACCGTTTCGGTCAGCACCAAACAACTCAAAAACGCCGTAGAAATCCGCATCAAAGACAACGGCACCGGCATACCCGACAGCTTGCGCGCCAAGATATTCCAGCCATTTTTCACCACAAAGCCGACCGGGCAAGGCACAGGTTTGGGGCTTTCTTTGGCCTACGACATTGTGACAAAAGGGCACGGCGGCACCATGGAAGTGGAGACAAAAGAAGGCGAAGGCACAACATTCATCATCAAATTGCCAAAACAGAAATAGACATGAAAATCCTGGTCGTGGACGACGAACAAGACATCAAAACATTATTCGAACAGCGTTTCCGGCGGGAAATCCGCGAGGGCGCGTTCCATTTCGCCTTTTGTTTTTCGGGCGAAGAAGCACTGGTCTTTTTGCGCGAGCACCCCTCGGAAGCTGTCCTCATCCTCTCCGACATCAATATGCCGGGCATGAGCGGTTTGGAATTGCTGGAAAAAATCCGGGAAAACGCCCCCGCGCCGCCGCCGTTTATCGTGATGATAACGGCCTACGGCGACCCCGAAAAGCAAGCCGAAGCCATGCGCCTCGGTGCCAATGACTTTTTGAACAAACCGCTGGATTTCAGCACCTTGAAGCAAAAATTGG
>CAYZVM010000223.1:0-10071 GCA_964481485.1 uncultured Saprospiraceae bacterium
CCGCCATTTGCAACTTCGAAATCAACTTGCCCTGACTTTCGCAAGAGGTCTATTGCTTGTGCCACTCGAGACTTTTGCTGAATAGCAATTTCCGTTGAGATTCTACTGTTTTCATTAGCTTCAATTTCTTTAAGCATAGACCTTTGAACGAGTAAACTCCCATGAGATTTTGAATTTGCCTCTTTTGTGAAATCAATTGCAATATCAATTGCTTTCATTAGGTCTCCCTCGCCTATCAATGATTTTACTGTTTCTCTAACTTCATCAATCCGTTGCTTTCTTTTCAAGATTCTTGGCTCTTGCTTTTTTGGAGGGTTTTTCCGTTGCGGAGTCGAACCCTTGTTCGTTTTTTTGTCTGACATTCCAAGGTGAAACTCTATAATGATTGGAAGCATTTCCAGAATCACTAATAGGAAATATAGAAAAATCGGAATAGCTTGGAACGTTTTGATATTGGCATCAATTTTCCCATGAATAAGAGTCAGGTGCGAAACCGCGAACCAAAGCCCTGCAACAATCTTTAGCGGCACTAAAAAAAATATCCAGCCTTTCCAAGGTATTTCATCTCTTTTCCTGATGGATAATATAGTGCATCTGTCTACAATAGCATAAATAGGAAGCACAAGCAATAAAGAAAGTATGACTTTCATTGCTAATGGAGGGGCAGGTTGTACTGGAGCTACACCGGGAGAAATTATAAAAAATAACAAGAGTGAAAATCTTAGTAAAATCAGTAACAAACCTTCAAAATACAGTACATTCACTTCTTTAAATGCCCTTGCATCTAAAGATTTTACGTTCGTAGCAGTTACTGTTAGGATTATATTTTTTATTTGAAACATTGATGTTTAATTGGTTTTAACTTTCCAAAATTGTAAAACTACTACCCCTTCCCAAACCACCCCAAATACGGCTCCAACCAATCCCGCAGCATTTTGTCAGTACCATTGGAAGTAATCGTGCCGCCGGAGATGCCGTCCACGCGGTGCTCGGGGCCGACATCTATTTTGGCCGTCTTTTTTACGACATGGACGGAGACGAAATTGTTGTCCGCGCCCATGATTTTTTTGCCCTGAAACTGCTCCTGAAAAGGTTTTTCCGAAATCTCCGCGCCCAAGCCCGGCGTCTCCGATTTATGGTCGAAAAACGCGCCATACACCGTGTTGAAATCCTCCTCGATGCTGACGTAGCCCCAAATCGGCCCCCACAAGCCCACACCCGACATCGGCACGACGAAGCGTTTTTTGCCGTCTTCGCCCGTGTAAACATACAGTGGCAGTTGGCGCTGTTCCAAAGGTTTTGCCAGTTCGTTTTTTAGCACGATGGATTGCGCGTTCACGCCGCTGAGTTCCTCGCCTTTGCTGTTGACCACCAACTCTTTGACACGCTCGGCGTATATTTTTTCAATGGTATTGCGCTCCGTCGCACCCACCCGCACGGCACGCAGGATGCTCGTTTTTTTGTCCAGCGCCACGTTGGCATCTTGCAAGGGCTTCAGCCCCTGCGAAGCAAACGCCAGCAGCACGGCGGTGATGACCGAGATGATGGCTGCGTAGATGAAAGTGTATCGGTTGCTGTGCACGAGAGTTAGTTATGAGTGATGAGTTATGAATTCTTCTATAAAAACCTCTTGTCATTTTGAACGAAGTGAAAAACCTACACAAGTCCGACTTTTAAGGGTTGTTTCAAAAAATCGCTCGCTTTTTAGAGGCATCGCGCCTGGTGTTTGGCTTTTGTAGTTCCCTCGCTTCGCTCAGGATGACAAGGTGCGCGGGATTAAGTTCCCGCTCGTCGCATCCTCCGCTGAATATGTCTCTCCACCACAATATGGTCAATCAACGGCGCAAAAACGTTCATCAAAAGGATGGCGAGCATCACGCCTTCAGGGTAGGCGGGATTGAACACCCGGAGTATCACCGTGAACGCACCGATGAGCAGCCCGTAAATCCATTTCCCCGTTTCTGTGTGCGCGGCGCTCACCGGGTCGGTCGCCATATACACCGCGCCGAATGCAAAACCGCCCATCAGCCAGTGGTAGTAGGCAGGCGTGTGCATCGCGTGGTTTGGAGTATCGGCGGGTGCCAAGCCATTGAGCATCAAACCCATGAGCAACGCGCCGGCAAACATGGACACAATGATTTTCCAACTTCCCACGCCCGTCGCGATGAGGATAAAAGCCCCGATGAGACAAGCAAACACGCTCGTCTCGCCGATGCTGCCCTGCTCAAAACCCCAGAACATATCGGAGGCGGATTGGAGTTGGTTGAAGTTGGCATCGAAGGTCACAAGGTTGGTCGCGCCGGAGTAGGCATCCACGAGCGCATGGCCGGCTTCCGGCGAAAGGTCGGTCCAGATGTCGCCCGACATATAGGCCGGAAAAGCAAAAAACAGGAACGCCCGCGCCAGCAGGGCTGGATTCATAAAATTCATGCCCGTGCCGCCAAAGATTTCTTTTCCCAAAAGCGTGCAAAAAATCGCCGCCAGTGCCACCATCCATAGCGGAACTGTGACTGGCAACGTCAGCGGAATAAGCAGCCCAGTCACCAAATATCCTTCGCTCACCTGATGGCCTTTTATCACGGCAAATACAAACTCCACACCCAACCCGACCGCATAGGACACAATGACAATGGGCAACACTTTCCAGAGCCCAAATATGAAATTGTCCATCAAAGAAGCCTCCATGCCATAAGCAAGGTAGTGCTGGTGACCCACATTCCACATCCCGAACAGCAAGGTCGGGATGAGCGCGATGATGACGGTGAACATGGTGCGTTTCATGTCCATCGCGTCGCGCACATGGACGCCATGCTTGGTCGTTTCGGCAGGGACGAACAGAAATGTCTCAAGCGCATCGAAGGCCGGGTGGAGTTTTTCAAACTTCCCGCCTTTGGAAAAATGCGGCTTGACAGAATCAACTAAGTTTCTTAAAAATTTCACGATATGCTCTGACTTTGGAATTTAGATGTTGGATGTTGGAATTTTGAAGATTAAATTCTTGATTTTCAGTTTGCTTTTTGTCATCCTGCAAGGATCTGTCCGCTCTTAGTTCGCTCTCGTAGAGCGGACGGATTCCGACAAAATGACAAAGGTCAACCTTCCAATCGAACATACTCCAGTCCCTCCGCCACGATTTTCTGCACCTCGATTTTCGAGGTGCAAACAAACTCGCACAGCGCAAAATCTTCTTCCGCGATTTCATAAATGCCCAACGCCTCCATGCGCTCGATGTCTTTTGCCAAAATGGCTTTGAGCAAAAAAACTGGGTAAATATTCATCGGCAGCACCTTGTCGTATTGGCCGGTCATCACAAAAGCGCGTTCCTCGCCATGCAAATTGGTGTCGAGATTGTAGCTGCGATTGGGGAAAAGCCAAGAGAAATAGGTGCGCGAAAGACTGAGTTTCTGAAAACCCGGCAGTAGCCAGCCCAAAAATTCCGGCTGGTCGCCTTCGGGGATGGCCGTGATTTGGTTTGTATAAAACGACAAAAAATCGTCGGTAGAAGAAGTCTGGCCGGTCAGCACGTTGCCTTGAATGACGCGGCAATGCCCCTCTTTCAAACGCCCGCCCACAAGGTCGCTCATCCGTTGGCCGGTCATGGCCCGCAGGTAGTGTGGCCAAGTGGCACAACTGCCCGTGAGCGCCACGAGCCGGTCGGCGCGGTAGCGGCCTTCACGGAAAAGGCGACCGATAATCAGCAAATCTTGCAAATTGACGTACCACACTGTGTCGCCTTTTTGAATCGGGTCAATGTGGTGGATTTGAATGCCGACATTGCCAGCCGGGTGCGGGCCTTTGAAAAAATGGTGATTGACGACATGGGTACCGGGAAAATCGCCTTCCGGTTGGCCAGGCTTCAGGCCGAGATGCACTTTATCGGCGGAGAGTTTGGCCAGAACCGCAATGCCTGCTTTCAAATTTTCAGGCTCAAAATTTTTGATGTAGTCAAGGTCGGGTGCGAGCGGAGCAGAGTCGAAGCAGGAAACAAAAACTGCTTTGGGAGTATCTTCGGGGTTGGCAATCAAGGAGTAAGGTCGCTGGCGGATGTAATTCCAGCAGCCGCTGTTGAGCAACCTTTCGATGATTTCGTCGCGAGAGAGATCGTTCGGGTTGTTTTTTGGAAACTCGACATAACGCATCCCTTTCTTGTCGGGAATGATACGGATTTCCATAATGCGCCGTTTTTCGCCGCGCACCACGTCGGCGACTTCGCCGCTCACGGGAGAGGTGAAGCGAAGGTTGGGGCGGTTTTTATCAAAAAAAATCGGTTGACCCGCCAGTACTTCATCTCCGGTTTCGACCAATAATTTTGGTGTGACGGCGGGGAAGTCTGGCGGTTTGACGGCGATGACATCTGAAGCGGCTGCGTCGTTTGTCGTTTTTTCGGCGGCGCCTTCCAACTTTATATCGTACCCGCGCCGGATGGTGATTTGTTTACCCATTTTTTACCTTTCGTTTTCCTGACAGGCAAATGAAAGGCGTTTTGTTTTGACGGCAAAGAATGTTGCACAAAAAAATTTGGGAAAAGACAATTGATGGCCGACAACTTGGAAAGAAACGGCATGGCAACGCAACACTACTTTTTTTACTTCAAATTTTTTCCTGCAAAGCAACAAGCCCGCAGTGTATGATTCTGCGATCGGCGACCCAAAGCCATATTTTCAGAACATGATTTGGGGCAATTTCAGTCAGAAAGATATTTCTCCAAAAACTCAATCCGACTGGCTTGCTCATTGATGATGGCGTTCACGATATCGCTGATGCTGAGTACCCCCAAAACCTTGCCCTCAAACATGACCGGAAGGTGCCGGATGTGCTTGTCGCTGAACAACTGCATACAATGGGAGATGTCCATGCGGGGTGAAACGGTGAACACGTCGGCGGTCATCACTTCCGCCACCGGGGTGGTTTTGGACTTGCGCCCTTGTATGATGCCCCGGCGGACATAGTCGCGTTCGGAAAAAATGCCGACCAATTTTTCATCATCCATAACCACGACGGCACCGATATTTTTTTCGGCCATGATTTGGATGGCGTCAATAACCTTGTGCTGGGGCGTGACGCTCCATATTTCATTGGTGGGTTTTTCGTCTAACAGTTTTTGAACGGTAAGCATGGGCAAGAGCGAATAAAAGGTGTGAAACGAGAGGACTTTTATGTGTTTGGTTAGAGGGATTGTTTGATTTTAGAGGCCAAGCAGCCCCTAAGGTAAGCCGTTTAGTTCAAATAAACCGCCATTTCCTTCACATCGCGGATTTGCACATCAATGTCGTTGAGCAATGTGGTAGCCAACGAAAGGCCTACGTAATCGGCTTTTATGGGAAATGATTTGTGCTTTCTGTCCACCAGCACGGCCACCTCCACTTTTTTGGGAATCACCTGCAACAATGGCTGCACGGCATAAAAAATCGTGCGCCCCGTGTTGGCCACATCGTCCACGATGATAACGGGTTTGTTGCGCAGCGCCTCGGCAGACATTTCGATGACCGGGTCGTATTCCACCGGGTTGGCCGGGTTGAGACGGATGCGGGTGAGCGAGATTTTCATCTTTTGGGGCGCGATGGGGAGCAATTCGTCTAGCAAGAATTGGGCAAAGCCCACGCCGTTGTTGTTCAGCCCGGCGAGGATGATTTCGGGCTCGCTGAAGTTGCGCTCGAGGATTTCGATGGCGATACGGCGGATTTTCTGGCGGATTTGACGGTCGGTGAGAATTTGCATCTTTAAAAAGGTTTCGGGTTTCGGGTTACAGGTTTCGGGTTTTCAATTTTGTGATTTTGCGGTTCCCGATTTACATTTTGCAGTTTTGCATTTTGGGGTTAAAACTTTTCCCTTGCAAAAGTCTGTCCCCCTCTCCGTATTTTTCGCCCGAAATCAAAAAATTTATGATTCAATCAATTCTCTTCCTTTTGGCGCTCGGCGTTACCGGCTGGTTTGCCTGGAAAGGTTTCGGCAGGGTGTGGCGCAATATCAATTTGGGCAAAGCCGAAAAAATCGGCGGCAACACGGCTCAACGCTGGCGCAATCTGCTGCTCGTGGCGCTCGGCCAGCAAAAAATGTTCAAGAACTGGCTGCCCGCCGTGCTGCATCTATTTATCTATGTCGCGTTCGTCATCACGCAGGTGGAGTTGATTGAAATTTTCGTGGACGGCATTTTCGGGACGCACCGGTTTGTCGCTGCTTCGCTGGGCGGGTTTTACACGTTTGTCATCAGTTTTATCGAAATCCTGTCGGTGCTGGCTTTCGTCGCCACCGTCATTTTTTTGGCGAGAAGAAACCTGTTGCGGGTGCCGCGTTTTTGGAAACCCGAAATGAAAGGCTGGCCATCCCGCGATGCCAACCTGATTTTGTTGGGAGAAATCATCCTCATCGTCGGCATTTTTTGCATGAACGGCGGCGATAAGGTGCTGCAAACGAGAGGACTGGAACACTACCCGCCGACGGGCGCATTCGCCGTGAGCAGTTGGCTCGGCCCAGCGTTATTTGGTCATTTAAGCAATTCGGGAGTCATTCTCATTGAGCGATTCGGCTGGTGGCTGCACATCCTGACCGTGTTCGGTTTTATCTGTTATCTGCCTTATTCCAAACACTTGCACATTCTGTTGGCTTTCCCGAATACCTGGTACGCCAAGATTTCGCCCAAAGGCGAGATGGAGAATATGCCCGAAATCCAGAAGGAAGTGCGCATCATGATGGGTTTGGAGCAGCCGGACGGCAACGCTCCTGCCGAACTGCCCGAATTTGGCGCGAACGATGTTTTTTCCCTTTCTTGGCAAAACATCCTGCAAGCCTATTCCTGCACCGAGTGCGGGCGCTGCACCGCTGCTTGCCCGGCGAATTTGACAGGCAAAAAACTTTCGCCCCGCAAAGTGATGATGGACGTGCGCGACCGGGCAGAAGAAGTAGGAAAAGCAGTGAGCAATGGGCAGTCGGCAGTCGGCAGTTACGACGACGGGAAGAGCCTTTTCGACCGCATCACGCCGGAAGAACTCCACGCCTGCACCACCTGCAACGCTTGCGTGGAAGCCTGCCCGGTGCTGATAAACCCGTTAGATATTATCCTGAAAATGCGGCGGCACGAGATCCTGACCCAATCTGCCGGGCCCGCCGAGTGGTTGCCGATGTTCAACGCGATTGAGAATAACGGGGCGGCGTGGGCGATGAGTGAGGAGCGGGATGGGTGGAGGAATGGTTGACCAAATAAAACCTATTGAAAATGAGCGAACAAGAAAGAAAGTCCCTGCTTGAAGACCTTGAGATTTTGAAAGAACTTTTGGACATTCACCTTCAAAATCCTCACTTTTGGGAGAACGACCAAAAGGGTTTTGAAGAATATGTCAATGCCGTCCTCGACCGAATGAACGAAATCAAAAAGAAGTTGAACGAGTCACCCAAGCCATGAATAGATACAGCAAAGTTCACGACATAGTCAGTCGCCTGACCGACGACCCGACGCTCCGCACATTTTTCACCCTGTACCTGATGGCAGGGTCGAACAAAGAGCGCCAGAAACTCAGCGACCGATTTTGGAAAGACACCGAAACGCTTGACGAAACGGAACAACAAACTTTAAAAGCCGCCTTTAATAAGTCTTTCAAACAACTGCTTCCGGTGGTTAATGAACTGTACGACAGAGTAGTGGCCTCTCAAGCAAAAGAGGTTGCGCGTGCCTGAACATAATCCTGCAAAACTTGTAAATCCTGACAAAAAAATGCTCGCCAAAACGATACCCGAACTTCAAGCCGAAGGCCGCAGCCCCGAAATTCTCTTCTGGGTCGGTTGCGCTGGCTCCTTCGATGCCCGCGCCCAAAAAGTGACCCGCGCGCTGTGCGAAATCCTCAACCACGCCGGGGTGGAATTCGCCATTCTCGGCAACGAAGAACGCTGCACCGGTGACCCCGCCCGCCGCGCCGGCAACGAGTTTTTGTTCCAAATGACGGCGGCCATGAACATCGAAACGCTGAATATGTACGGCGTGAAAAAAATCGTGACCGCTTGCCCGCATTGTTTCAATGTTTTGAAAAATGAATACCCCGCGCTGGGCGGCAACTACGAAGTCGTGCACCACACCCAGTTGCTCAACGAGTTGATTTCCAGCGGAAAACTGAAACTCAAAGAAGGCGGCGACTTCAAAGGGCGGCGTATTACTTACCACGATTCTTGCTATCTCGGTCGCGCCAATGACGTGTACGAAGCCCCGCGCGCCCTGCTCGAAGCCCTCGATGTGGATTTAGTGGAGATGAAACGCTCGCGCAAGAACGGCCTTTGCTGCGGCGCGGGCGGCGCACAAATGTGGAAAGAAGACGAACCCGGCGACAAACGCATCAACATCGAGCGGGTAGAAGAAGCGCTGGAGGCCAACCCGACTGCTATCGCCGCCAACTGCCCGTTTTGCCTGACGATGCTGCAAGACGGATTGAAAGCCAAAGAACGCAACGAGCAAATTCCGGTGTACGACCTTTCGGAGATGATTCTTTCCAGAATTTGAACAGCCTGACATGACTGAAAAAACGAAAACACTCGCCCTATTTCTCTTGCCTGTTTTGTTCTCGGCGTTCACGCTGTTTTACAATTTGGGCGACCGGACTTTGTGGGGCGACGAAGCGGAAACTGCGCTTTTGGCACAAAACATCACCAAGTTTGGCGTGCCGCAGGTGGACGACGGAAAAAACTACATCACGCTTTTTGGCGACGGCGTAGACAGCAATGATGAAGGGCTTTGGACTTGGTCGCCGTGGGCGGACGAGTACATGACGGCGGCTTCGTTTCTCATTTTTGGCACCAGCACATGGGCATCCCGGCTCCCGTCGGCTTTGTTCGGGTTGCTGTCGGTGCTGCTGCTGGGCTGGATGGTGCAGACGATTTTTCAGAAAAAAGAACTCACCCTGCTGACACTTTTATTGTTTGTTACCAACGTCGTTTTTATCCTCCACGCCCGCCAATGCAGGTACTACGGGTTTGCTTTTTTTATTCAAATCGGTTTTTTGTTTGGGCTGTACGAACTGCTGAAAGGTCGAAGTTGGGCAGGCATCGCATGGGTCGCGCTGTTTCTCGGGCTGCAATTCAACAGCAACTATGTGCTCTCAATTCCAAACTATTTGGTGCTCCCGCTGACGGGTATTTTATTTTACAAAAAACATCCGCGCCTGCTGCGCGATAGTTTCATCGCATTTGGGCTGGGCTCGATTTTCGCCGCCGCCTGGCTTTTGTATGCCGAACCCTGGGGGCAATCGCAGGAAGTGGGATTCAGCCATTTCGGTCTGAAACTGCCATTTTATTTGATGGAAATCAACTTTCACATTATCCCGCTGGTTGTTTTCCTGATACCTGTGGCTGCATTTGTTTATTCCAAAATCAAAAAAACCGAGTGGCAATTTCCCATCAATAATGTGCTCGCCCGGCAATTCACGTTGATGCTGTGCGCCTGGGTGCCGCTTCAATTGTTGACACTTGCCGTGCGGCCAGGTTTGTTTTTTAGGTACGTTATTACGATGATTCCGGTGCTGGCTTTGCTGGCCGCCATCATTTTGATTTACTATATTTCGATAAAATGGTTGCGCTGGAGCCTTGTGGCGGTTTTGTGTTTGACCAATGTTTTTTCGGAAATCAGTTGGCCTTTGGACGAACAGCACACCCTGCAAACACCCATTTTGACATACCTCCGAGAGGTAACCACGCCTTACGAGAATTCCACGGAGAACATCATTGAGTTTTTTAAAAACAATGCCTCGCCCGACCAAAGTGTTTTGTCGCAAGACCCAGAATTTCCGCTCATTTTTCACACCGGGATGAAAATAATTGACGTCCGGCTCTACCCCGATGTGCAGATGGACAATCTCCCCGACTGGATTTTGCCAGAAACGGCCACCGGTCTGATGCACATCCACGATTTGGCCCTGCCGCCTCAAATCGCAGAATTTTACGAGCCGGTAATCCTTAAAGTCCGCAACAGCCCCCGGGGCGACACCCGGCCTTACCCCGATGAACGCGCGTCTTTTACCGCCACAGATTTTAGGGACTATAAGATTTACAGAAAAAAGAAATTAGTGCCGGGAAATCCAAATTAGGCCGCCT
>CAYZVM010000224.1:0-10009 GCA_964481485.1 uncultured Saprospiraceae bacterium
TTGCTAAATCAGAACCTCTACTTTAGAGCGGTTGCGGCTTAGGGGAAGAGGACAGGGGGATATGAATACAATCCATCAGGAACTCCACGGTCTTATCAGGGCTGCAACCAGCCATTGGAATCTCTTTAAAAAGTTCCATTATCGAAGTCAAATCAACACCAGACAGGGATTCATCTGACGCTTCGGAACTTGCAAAAGACTGTTCAGGCTTTCGGCTTGTCTGCGACTTGAGGTAGTAACAAAGCGCAAAGAATTTAGCCGCTTGGTCTTTGTACAGTTCAATTTCGACTTTTACCCGCTCGCGTTCTGTTTTCATAAGTCCAGTTTCGAGTTTAACCGGTGTGCGATTTTCATTTTATACTTATCTGTCATCCGGGCATAAATCGCCGTCGTTTTGGCGGAAGTGTGTCCGAGATAGGCTTGCACCGCCTCCAGCGGCACGTCGTTTTCCAGCAACACCGTGGTTGCAAAGGTGTGCCGGGCGACGTGGTGGGTCAACTTCTTTTTGATGTTGGCGAGGTCTGCAAGGACTTTCAGGTAGGCGTTGACTTTTTGGTTGACAAGCGAAGGGATGATCCTTCCGGTGATTTCGCGCAGTTGTTCGTATTTGTGATAAATTTCCTGAGCGGGCTTCAGCATGGGGATGGCCAGCGGCTCGTCGGTTTTTTGCTGCTTCAGATAAATCCACATATTGCCCTCCTGATCAGACCGGACGTCCTGGCTTCGCAAACTCTGGCTGTCAGCGAATCGCAAACCGGTGTAGCAGGAGAAGAGAAATATGTCCCGCACCTTGTCCAGGCTCTTGTTTTCAAATTTAAGAGCCCGGAGGCGCTGCAGTTCGTCCTGCGTGAGATGATCCCGGTGGACGGTTTTGTTTTTGAGTTTGAAACTTGCATAAGGGCTTAAGGGCAGGAGGCTTTCCTTCACGGCTTGAAGCAATACCGTTTTTAACTTGGTGTGGTACTTGTTGGCCGAATTGCGCGCCAGTGGCTCCCCGGTTTTCGGCATCGGCGTCGTCATTAAAAAATAGTCGAAGGCGTCGATAAACTTGTGATCGATTTCCTGCAAGGAACCGCTTATCTGCTTCGATTTGAGAAAAGCCCGTAAATGGATGAGCGTCGTTCGGTAATTCTTTAAAGTGCTCGTCGAGTAGTCGCTGGTCAGTTTGCTGATCCGCCTGATATAGGTATCGAAGTAATCAACCAGGAGAATGGTATTTTCTTCTTCCGCCTCCTGGTCCTTTCCACGGAAAATATCCTTCAAAATTTTGGCGGAGATATCCTTACCTTCGGTTTCTAATTGGCGTTTGGTTTGGCGGATCGTCTCTTCGATATGGTTCAGGTACTCCTTCAAACGCTGGTCGCGGATCGGAACGCCGGCATCACTGTTCCATCTTCCCGGCAGACACTTTTCGCCCGTGAACACTTCGGCCTTTTTGCGCTGGTAAATAATCCTGCAGTAAACGGGAAGTTCCCCGCCGCCGTAATAAGCGTCCGCTTTGAGGTAAAAATGGATGCTTACATTCGCATAAACCATCGGTGAAACAGGCTAAAAGTGAAACATTAGTGATACAAAAGTACGGGAAAGGTGAAACATAGTGAAACAATATAAAAAAGAAAACCGCCGTAATTCGTTGATTTAAAACGAGTTACGACGGTTTGAAATAATTTTGGTAGTCCCGACGGGAATCGAACCCATATCAAAAGTTTAGGAAACTTCTATTCTATCCATTGAACTACGGGACCGGGATGCGGCATTTCGGCGGCAAAATTAGCCCATTTTTTCTTTTCCAGCCGCAATGCCGCGGCTGCCAAGTTCAATAATTTGGAGTTCGCCGATTTTCCCGGCATCCAGCGTGAAACGTACGAGCGTTTTCACTTTGTGCCAGCCTTCGTTGCCGCAAGCGCCGGGGTTGATGTGCAGGAATCCCAGCGTCTTGTCGGGCATCACTTTCAGGATGTGCGAATGGCCGCTGATAAACAGACCGTCCACGGGCGGCTCGGCCTGCAAAATCTTTCGCACCCGCGGTTCGTAGCGCCCCGGATACCCGCCGATGTGCGTCATAAAAACTGGCACGCCCTCGCACTCAAACCGCAAGTCGAGCGGCATGAGCGCCCGGATGTTCGCGCCGTCAATGTTGCCGTACACCCCGCGCAACGGCTTGAAAGCCTGCAGTTTGTCCACCAAACCCATATTGCCAAAATCGCCCGCGTGCCACACCTCGTCACATTCGGCGAAGTATTGGAACACCTTTTCGTCGAGGTGGGAGTG
Source organism: uncultured Saprospiraceae bacterium (assembly GCA_964481485.1). Lineage (GTDB taxonomy): Bacteria > Bacteroidota > Bacteroidia > Chitinophagales > Saprospiraceae > M3007. Next base: position 2,272 of record CAYZVM010000224.1, read on the forward strand.
TGTGTCGGACATTAAGCCTATTCGTTTCATCGCATGACTTTTGCGGTTTTAAATTTTACATTTTGCAGTTTTGCTGTTATTCCACCATTAAATTGCAGCCGCGCATTTCCGCCACATCCAGCCGCCCCAGCACCTCGAAACGCCCATCGGCATACACCCTGCCCACGTCTTCGGTCTGGATAAAACTGCAAGTGTCCAGGTTAGCCAAATCTACGATGTTCAGCACACCCGTGCGGCCCGGCGCGGCGGGGCAAAATGGGTCGTTGATTTCCGTCGCCAGCACCCGCATGGTAGGCGCGGGCGCGAACAAAGAGCCGCCCTGCGCGTAGGCTTGAGAGAACAATTCCGTCATGCCGTATTCAGAATGTACCTCCCCCAGATTGAACGCCGCCCGCAGTATTTGGTGCAATTCCGGGCGGGTCAACTCGCGACGGCGGCCTTTCATGCCGCCGGTTTCCATGACCGTGATGCCCGACAAATCCATCGGGTGGCGCTCGGCAAAATCCAGCAGCGCAAAACTCACACCAAGCAAAATTGTTTTGTAACCATTTGATTTACAAAAAATAAGCACATCGCGGAGTTTTTCAAAATCGTGCAAGAAAAAGCCGCTTTCGGGATATTTGGAAATGCGGATAAAATAATCGGCCATTGCCACGAGCGAGGAGCCTTCGCGCTCCAAATAGGAGGGCAACAACGCTAATACGCACCATTCGGAAGGCTCGCCGTAAAACCGCGCAAAACCGCGCTGAGCATTGTTTAGATAAAAATCCACATCGCGGACGAGGTGTCGAGAGGGTGTTTGGCCGGTCGTGCTGCTGCTGGAAAATACAGTTTCCGGCTCCCAATCGCCCGTTTTTACTGTTTGCGTCTTGAAAAATTGGATGGGCAAAAATGGGATAGCAGACAGCGGTGCGGCAGGCGTGGGCGGGCGGTGGAGAAGTTTTAAAAATTTGGCATAGAGCGGGTTGTGCGCGGCTTGGTACCGAAATACGGCGTTCGCCACCGTCTCGAAACGCTGCTCGTCCAAATCCGCCAGCAGTGGCAATAATTCCGCTCTTTCGGCTGTTTGCATTTCCTAAAAATCCCCAATTTTGAGCGCAAAATACAACCACATCCACGCTATGAGCAAAACTACTTTGACCGCGATTATTTTCTTCACCCTCCTCGCCGCGGGCTTTTTCCAAAACTGTGTGCAGCCGCCCGACTACCCAAAGGCTCCGGAGATTGAGTTCATGAGTATTTCGCCCAATGTCATGCTCCAACGCCCATTTTACGCCGAGCCTGACAGCGTCACCACCACCGTCACTTTTTCTTATACGGACGGCGACGGCGACTTGGGCTATCCGGGTAACGACACTGCGACCAGCATTATCGTCCGCGATGCCCGCACGCCCCAACTTACGCGACAATACCAACTGCCTTATGTGGACGAACAGGGTGCGGGGAATGGTATTTCGGGGGAGATTTCGCTCAATATTCCTATCGTGTGCTGCATTCCTGATCCGCTCAATGGCATCCCGCTGCCTCCCTGCGACACGCTTTCTCCTTCCATGCAAATGCGCGACACCGTCGTTTTTATCATCCAAATCAAAGACCGCGCGGGCAATTTCAGCAACGCCATCGAGACGGCTCCGCTTATCTTGATTTGCCGACGGTGAGTGTCGGTGCCAGAATTAGAAGTTCCTTCGAACGCCAGAGGCTGTCTCACAAGTATTTTTTTTTGACAGGATAAACAGGATTTACAAGATAAAATGCTTCAAAAGGGCAAAACAACCCTGTTCATCTTGTAAATCCTGTCAAAAATTTTACTTGTGAGATAGCCTGTCTGGCTTCAGGTTTTAGCCTCGGATGTTTCTTGTCTGAAAAAACTGAAAATCGTTTTCCCGTAATTTCGCACATCCACCAAATGCGGGTGCTGGAGAAAGTCGTGGTGGGGATTGTGCTCCATGACAAAAAGCCCGTCGGGCAGGAGTAGGTTTTTTTCAAAAATAAGGTCGGGAATGGTGTCAATCGTCGGCAGCGAGTAGGGTGGCCCGGCGAAAATGTAGTCGTACTGCTCCGTCGTGTGGTTGATAAAACGGAATACATCCATCTGGAAAATCTTGAGTTGGGGCTCTATGCCGAGTTTGGCCACAGTTTGGCGCACAAAACGCACCGCGTCGGCGAATTTGTCCACATACGTCACGTCCTCGCAGCCGCGCGAGATGAATTCGTAACTGTGGCTGCCCGTGCCTCCGAACAAATCGAGCACTTTCGATGCTTCAAAATCCAACTGATTGTTCAGGATGTTGAACAAGGCCTCCTTCGCGTGGTCCATCGTCGGGCGGGTAGGCCAATTGTTGGCGGGCGGGTCGAAACGGCGGCCTTTGAATTTTCCTCCGATGATTCTCATGGCTGAAATTGGGGGTGAGCGACGGGTGATTGGAGAAGGCAAAAGAGGTCATACCAATAGTGTGCAGGCAGCGTGTCGGCACTTTCCGGCAATACGAATTTTTCGGGCAAAGCCAAAAAACGAACCTGCTGGATATAGCGGTAAAGCAGCCGAAAAGTATCCGAGTCTTCTGCCAAATCGCCACTCACGGTCAACGGTAATTCAGCGTTGCTGAGCCGAAACTGGTCGTAAGCCAACAGCACGAAATACAACAAATCGCTCGGCTTGGAATATTGGAAGGCATTGTAGAACACGAGGTTTTGCCGGTCGAACACGATTATCTGTGCGGCTTGGTTGCGGATGTTCAAGAACACCTCCGAGTCGTCGCGCCGTGCCACCCCGCGCAGGTTTTTCAGCAGCGGTGCCGCCAAATGCGACATTTGTGCTTCAGGGAAATATTGCTCGCACATCCATGTCGCCAACGGCTCTACCGCATACACCAAATAACAATCGAACTCCGGCAACTCTTCGTGCCGATATTCGTATTCCGCCGGGCGAAGCAGGATTTTGAAATATGCAGAAAGATCCTTGGCGTCAAACAGGCGGCGCGGCACGAGGGTCGCGTTCATGTTGAAAAAGGCACAGCGCACTTGCTCAAAATGATAGGACAAAATGGGCTCGGAACCAAAAACATGGCGCAAATCGGCCTCTGCATCCTGAAAATCGCGCCCGGGATTGGCAAACTGCCACGATTTCAACGCCCTTATTGCGCCATTGCGGGCAACGGCCAGCAGGGAAAATCCCTCCGTCCCCATCACCAAGTTCAGGGTACACTGTGCTGCCGAACCCGCGTTGAGACCCGGATCTTTGAAATCAAAAACTTGTTTGTCCATGTTGAAAAATGAGGCCGGAAACCCGTGCCTCAGGCTTGGCAAGCCGAAACCGGCAGCAAATATGCACAGTTTCAATCTTATAGCCTCGATAATGGTTGTCGAGTATTGGTTATCGGGAATCAGCTGGTCTGTTTTGGCAAGAAAATTTGGGCATCTCTAAACGAACAACAAGCAACCAGCAACGAACAACCCTCCTTCGCCAAGGCTATCGCGGGTAAAACAAGCAACTCAGTTTTTCACAGCGGCTTCTCCAATCCGGCAGGCACCATTGTAGCGCGCGCCTTCATCCATCACCATCGCTTTGGCCGCGATATTGCCCTCGATGACGGCTGTGTCCATCAAGTGCAGCACTTCTTTCACCGAAATATCGCCTTTTATTTTGCCTTTGATGGCAGCGTCGCGGGCATTGATGTTGCCCTGCACATAACTCGTGTCGCCCATCACGAGGCGTTTTTCCACTTTTACTTCTCCGTTAATCGCCCCGTCGAGGCGCACATTTTCGGCGCAGGCAAAAGTCCCTTCTATCACCGTTCCTTTGGCAATCACCGTGGTGACGGCCCCGTCTTTGTCTTGGCCGTTCGTGCCGTTCATGGCCGGGTTGGCCGTTTTTTTATCTTTTGTACTTGTTCCAAACATTTTGAGCGCAATTGTTTTGAAAAATCGGTTTGAAAATGCCGTTCGGAATGGCCCGGCGGCGGCCATTGATGACAAAGAATCATGCCAAGTTGGGGCATTGCGGCACTGCGTTCGCACGACTTTTAGGTTCCGTCCGCTTGTGGTGAAAGTTGTATTTTTGTGGTGAAATAACAGTTGGCCCCCAGTTTTGCGCATGCCGAACAGCACATCAACCATTCTAGCCATCGAATCTTCTTGCGACGACACGTCCGCAGCCGTGGTGCGCGACGGCGTGGTGTTGTCCAATTGTATCGCCAACCAGGAGGTGCATCGGCAATACGGCGGCGTGGTGCCGGAGGTGGCATCGCGGGCGCATCAGGCAAACATCATCCCGGTGGTGGATTTGGCGCTGAAAAAAGCCGGTGTCTCAAAAGAGGAGGTCGACGCTGTCGCGTTCACGCGTGGGCCGGGCCTGATGGGCTCGCTGCTCGTCGGCACCTCTTTTGCAAAAGCCTTCGCGCTCAGCCGCGACCTGCCGCTCATCGAGGTCAACCATTTGCAGGCGCACGTGCTGGCGCATTTTGCCGACGACCCCAAGCCGCAGTTCCCGTTTCTGTGCCTCACCGTGAGCGGCGGTCACACCCAAATTGTGCTTGTCCGCGATTTTCTCGACATGGAAATCATCGGCGAAACGCTTGACGACGCTGCCGGAGAAGCCTTTGACAAATCGGGCAAACTGCTCGGCCTCGGCTACCCAGCAGGGCCGGTCATTGACAAACTTGCCCTCGAAGGCCAGCCGCGATTCCCGTTTCCCGAACCCTCGGTGCCGGGGCTGAATTTCAGTTTCAGCGGCCTCAAAACCTCGATTTTGTATTTTCTGAAAAAAGAAGTTGGCGGAAACCCGGACTTTATAGAACAAAATCTTGCCGACCTCTGCGCCTCCATCCAAACGAGCATTGTCACCATTTTGCTGAAAAAACTGCGCAAGGCTGCTCGCCAAACGGGCATTCGGGAAATCGCCATCGCTGGGGGGGTGAGCGCCAACTCCGGCCTCCGCACGGCATTGGAAGAAATGGGCAAGAAAGAAGGCTGGGCCACCTATATCCCGGCTTTCCAATATTGCACCGACAACGCGGGCATGATTGGGGTGGCGGGCTATTACAAATATCTCGCGGGCGAATTTTGCGGGCAAGATGCGGCACCGTTTGCACGCTAAAACTGCCTACTGCAAACTGACGACCGTTTCGGCACCAATCCATTGTTCATACGCCTCGTTTGCCCGCACCTCGAAGCGGAGAATACACGGCACCTCGTAGGGATGAATTTTTTGCACCGCTGCTTCCAATTTTGCTTCCAAATCCAGGCGGGTTTTCACCACCGACACCCATTCGTTTTCGTGCTGAATCACCCCCTGCCACCAGTATGCGCTCGTGATAGGGAAAATATTGGCGCACGCCACCAGCCGTTCATTCAGCAGGTGTTCCGAAATGCGGCGGGCGATCGCTTCGTCGGGGTGGGTGATGTAACAAAGTAGAAAAGTCATGCGCTATTTTGAAGTAAGGTTGAATAATAGTGAGCCGTTTGTTGGCCCTGTTTTCTTGTGCAAAATAGTTGGCTGCGCGACGTTTGTGGCGGGTTTTTACGCGTTGGAAGAAACTTTAACGCGCGAGTGCTGTCTATACGGATAATTTTGCGCAGCAAAAAAATCTCCGGGACGGCGTTCCGAATCACACACAATCATATCAACGACATGAAAAAATTTGCATTGGCAGCCCTCTCGCTTCTGCTCCTCGCCACGGGTCTGGTTGCTTTTACTTTTGAAGAAAATGCTACCAATCCGCCTGCCGATACCCTCAAATGGTACACTTGGGAAGAAGCAGAGGCACTCAATAAAACTGCCCCGAAAAAAGTCTTTGTGGACGTGTACACCGACTGGTGCGGCTGGTGCAAAGTAATGGACAAAAAAACGTTTACCGACTCGACCGTGGCGGCTTATCTGGCGGCCAACTTCTACCCGGTGAAACTCAACGCCGAGCAAAAGGCTGACATCCAGTTCAACGGGCAGACTTTCAAATATGCGGACAATGGCAATGGTCGTGGGGTGCACACGCTCGCGTATTCGTTGCTGGATGGCAATTTGCAATACCCCAATTTTGTCTATTTGAATGAAAAATATGAGCGCATCATGATTTCGCCGGGCTACAAAGAGCCAAAAGATATTTTGAAAGAACTCAGATTTGCCTCCGAGGAACAGTACAACAAAACGACTTGGGAAAAATTTCGCGACGAGAATTAAGAGCCATTAATTAAAAGCCATTAAGGGTCATTGACAATGAAATTGAAAAAGGGCAATCTGCGTATGCAGGCTGCCCTTTTTTATGACTCTTAATGACTCCCAATGACCCATCATTTCCTCCACGGGAGTTCCAACACGCGCTGGGCTGCCCGTTCGCCAAGTTTGATACCCTCGTCGCGATCCATGCGGAAATGCACGCCGAGCGGGATGCGCGATTCTGCGTTTTGGTTCGCTAAATCATTGAATGAAGACAATGTGCGCGGATGGCTGAGGAACTCGCTCCGGCCAAAATGGCATTTGTCCACGAGTGTGTAAGTGCCGGGGTGGCTGCTGTTGTACTCAAACATGGAAGACAAAATCTTCGCCCCTGCGCCACCAAAACCTGCGTGCCCCGACGGATAAGCCGGGAACGCGGGTGTGATTCCCTCGAAGCCAGCTACGGGGTTGTTCAGCAGCGGGAGCCAATCGGCAGCATCGGGATATTCTTGCGGCAGCACACGGCGGATGTACGACACTGGGCGCTCTATATTGTAGAAATATTTCGAGCGCCACACGGCTACGCTGGCATCGTTGAGCGCCAAACCCATTTTGGCATACAACTCAACCGCTTCTTCAAGGTTGATATTTTCCTGTTGTACTACTTGGTTGGCCACAGCGACCAAACGGGCTGGCGGTGAAAAAGTCAAACCCAGAATATCGTCGCTCCAAAATTCGGACAGCCAGCGTTCTTCATAAGCATTCGGGCCATTTTCCTTGATGTTTTTCACACGTGCGTACACCTCTTCGGCTTGCTTGTAATACAGCGAAGTCGGGTTTTCGCTGTACGGAATCGGCGGTATAGCCAATTGCTCACTTTCCGCCAAAGCAAAGGTGCGAACCTGTCCCCAATAGGGGAACAGTGCCTCCACAAAATCTGGCACCGTTGGTTCCCAATAGCCGGGGCCGCTCGGAGCGTTGTAGGGCGGCTGGGGGTTGAGAAAAGCATTGTGCGCATAGGTATCGGTTTTTTCCCACTCGTACACGGCCATTGCGACTTCGATGCCGCGCTGCCTCGAACGCTCCAGTATTTCGGGCGTTGTCTCGGTCGCATATTGGTCGTTCAGTTGGATGCGCAATTGTTCTACTTTCTGAAAAAGGTCGGGGTAAGTATTTTCCATGTGGAAAAAGAACCGCTTCATCAAATAGGCATACGACTCATTTACGACGGTCGGCCAGTGATATTCGAGTTCTTCATCGAATGTCGGGATGGAAAGGCCGGAGTACAGATTTCCCAATGAATTGTATCCAGGCATCCCCGGCACTACGGCCTCGTATGCAGAGAAGCCCAAAAAGCCCAATGAGCGCGGCACGGGGCCGGGGCGGTAGCCGACGGCATAGCGGTCTATTTGCAGGAAAAGGTCGTTCCAATGGAGGTAAACCGAGTTGTCAAACTCGCTCACCGTCGGGCGGGTTTGGCTCACCTTGATTTCTTTACAGGACTCTACAAGGAACAAGCCGAACACAGCCACAAAGAGGAAGAGAATTTTTGAGTGGAGAATTACTTTCATGGAAACAAAGTTAAAA
>CAYZVM010000225.1:0-9924 GCA_964481485.1 uncultured Saprospiraceae bacterium
TTCATCCGGCAAAATTAGAGTACAACCCAACTAACCAATTCACCTATGTGTTTAAATCGAAAATGTCCAGTGGTGTGGTGCTCGGGTTATCGCATCAGCACCATCTTGCCAAAACCATGTTTGAAAAAACCGTCCACGCTGTTGTTTTCAAAAAACTCAAAGTCCGACCCGTCCGCCTTTTTCGCCGACACACGATAGAGATACACGCCATTGGCCAATTGGTCGCCGAATTCGTCCCTGCCGTCCCAGCAAAAATCGCTCTGATGCACACCCGTCCGTAAAGGGCCGAACTCCGCCTCCGTTATTTCGCGAACCACCCGTCCGCTCACAGTCATTATTTGGATTTTAAAATGAGCGGGCGTTTCCGCTCCCGTCATCGTATAGACAAAACAGGTGCGGGTGGAAAACGGGTTGGGGTAGTTCAAAATGTTTGAAATAGAGGACTTTGTGACGATTTTGAAAGTCACCGACCAGTCGAGTGCCGCCGATTCGTTGCCCGACGCGTCGCGGCCATTCACCAACAAACGGTAGTCACCATCTTGGGTGAAAGTGGGGCGCCATTCAAGCCGGGCGAGATTTTTCTTTGGCAAATTCGACATGTCGGCGGGGAAAAACAGCACCGCTGGGTCGCTAAAAGCGATGGGCTGTGTGGAGCCATCGGGCAGTTGGAGCAACAATTGGAACGTGCCGGTGTCCGTGATTGCCAAAAACCGGTTGTCGTCTTTCAGTGTGACTATGATTTCTGGTTTAGGAGAGACCAAGTCGCCGTCAAGAATATGCGTGCCGTCGAAAGTCACATCCAAAAGCGGATTGCGGTTGTCACGGCTGACGTAAAAATCCTGCACCGCCACGTTGTTGAAATGGTACAATTCGGGCTGCGCGTTGTTCGGGTTCACGTCAATGAACAGCCTTTGTTTCCCATTCATGGAGGCCGTAGTTGTCTCGAAATCAGCCACAAGCGTATCGCCAACCGGGAGCGGTCGGAGTTTTTTCAAATAATCGGCGCCCGCACTCGCATCACTTTCCACCCGGAATTTCACTAACAAACTATCCATCGGCGCGTCGGATACATTGGCGAATGCAATCGAGGCTTTCAGCGTCTCGCCCTGCTGCAAAGTGTCGCGATAAAATTCATATTTGGCCGTCGGGTGCAACGCCCCTTCCGGCAAATCTTCGTACAGCACGCGCAGATATTTTGGTTGCGACACCGTGCGTTGCAGTGTATCGCCTGCTTCGTAGCGGAGTTTTAAATGCGAAATTTTTGATGTCGAAATATCCGCCAACGTGGTGTCGAAGATGTTTTGCAAACGCATCAGCAAAGTATCGGGCTGCCCTTCCCGCACACCCAACACTTCCACCATTGCAAAATCCGACGGGCCGTCATGGCTCTCCCTCCGCCATTGCACTGACTTCCAATATTTTACAGGCCCGATAATGGGTGTTTCCACAAAACCGCTCGTCCATTTTGCCAAAAAACTCCCGCGCATCACATATACCGAATCGGGGTCGAACACGATGGTATCCTGCACCGAAAAAGTAGGCGCGTTTTGCCTATAAATCAGGCCATAAGGATGCGGCGCAGTAGCAAAATCCGCCAACTGCCGCACCTTTTTCGCGCCGCGAGACTCCAATATTTGAAACAGATTTTTTCCATAAGAAACCGAATCAGACGCCCATTTGTGCGGTGCATACCCGATGGTGTCCCACGGGCGGCTAAAAGCCAACATCCCCACCACATAATTGTCGGGAACCTCCGTGCTCAAAAAATCCATAAGTTTCACCCGTTGCAACGAGTCGCGGGTGCTGAACCAGAAATATTGCCGGTCTTGTTGAGGCTCGTAATTGTACGGCCCGCCTGCCGGGTTGCGGACGAAACGCCCTGAGTTTGGGTCGGAAAGTGTCACCAAAACACCGTCATAAACCCCCCAAACATTCCAGGCATAATCGCCGGTGGCACCTTCGTTGAACAGATTGTAGATGCCCGGATAACGATTCACCCCGCGATAGGCCACTTTCACGATGACCGTAGAGGAGTTGTTTGCAAATTCCAACAGCCGTGTGGAATCCACCGCCAGCATATTTGAAAACAGCCCGTCGCGATATTGGCCAAAGTCCGATTGGTTCCAACCACCGGGTTGCGCGGCGTTCGCGAGGCGGACAAATGAGCGATTGCGCCACACCACCACGCCATTCACAAGGCTGTCGCGAGCCACGCGCCAATAATATACCGTGCTGTCCTTCAAAGATATAGCAGGTTTCCACTCCAACAAACCGCCGCGTTGGACAACCTGACTGCTCTGTTTGAAAGGACTGTCGAAGGTTTCCAAGGTGTCTATTTCAAACAAATAGCGCAACGGTGCCGCGTTGGTATTCAAAGTGGAAACACGCAGCGTAACTTCGGGCGAAGTGATGATGCCGTAATCTGGCGGGTGCACCGGCTGCACATCGTCGGAATAAAAATACACGTCCACGCCGCGCTCCCCGGTGGCATCGGTGAGGTCGTTGTTCAGTTCGGCAGCAAAAGGCTTTTCGGCCACAGCATTTTCGGGGTCAATGGTGATGAAAAAACGGTTGAAACCGATTTTGCTGCCGTTCACAGGCAGGTTGTATTCCAAGGATTGGCGAAATGGCGGTGCTTGTATGGTATCTGAAACACGGCTCAACACCGTGTTGTCCGGCAGCCGTTGTTCAATTTTCAACGCCAACGCCCCGCCCGTGTTTTCTCCAATATTGGCCACGTCAAAATTGACTTTAAAAGCATTTTGCTCCAACCCGACGGGGTTTGGGTCGAACTTTACCGATTGATTGTCAATCAAATAGTCCGGCCCTTCTTGTCCGTTGACGGTTACCGCCGGGTCGCCTTGCAGCAGGTTTTGGTGCAGCACCGCAACAAGACCTTCGTTGTTTGTTGCCTGCAATTCACCAACGGTGTTTCGCAACACCTCGCCCACACTTTTTCCGTAGTCCGCACCGCCGAGCAACTCGTAATATTTGCGCCCGTAGTCGTGCAGCGCGGTGATGTAGCTGTAATTCACCGACGCGATGTAGGCAATAGCGCCCCTGTCGGAAGCGAGGGTGAATTGTTCGCCGATGCCCTGTTGGGGCGACGAGCATTGTCCTGAAAAACAGCCCATTATCAACATCAGCGGATAGCGCCCGTTGTTGTTGTAGGCGGAAGGAGCACCAATGTCAAAGTCCACCGCAAAAGCCGAAGAGTGCCCGTAAATCATCCACAGCGACACGCCGCCATTAATCAAATCAAGCATTTGTTCGTAACTCGACAGTTGAATCGGGTCGTTGGAAGTTTTGTAAAAAGTATGCACGTCCGCGCCGAAACGGTTGTTTGTTAGCACGTTGGCCATGTTGTTGGTGTATGCCCGGATGGTGGAGGTTTCCCCAGCCAGCCCCCCGCTGTTGTGGATGACCCGTTTCATCCACGCTTTGCCCTCTATGGTTTGCGGGGCGGTTTGTTGGGTGAATTCGTGCGATTTTACTTTTTCGAGATAAAAACCAATTTCAGAGGGCCGGGTCACCGCCAACCGGCCAATCGCCGCCACAGGTGTTGACAAGCGATTGCCCTTGAGCGCGAATGGCAAATCGGCTGCCGGAGAGCCATACGCTGGCACAAAAAACAAGGAATCGGTCAGCGCCGTTTGTGCCGCCGCAGTACGGAATTGACTGTAATCCAGACCTTTGCCGATGATAAACACATGGCGCAAATCCGGCCATTGCTTATCCGCCCAATGGATAAAATTGCGCACCGCAATTGGGTGGTAGCACACCCCGTAGGAAAATTGCTCGTACAATTCGTTCACGTCCACCACAGCCACTTTGTGGTTGCCACCCGCCTGACTTTCGCGGTACGCAGCAAAGTCCGCGACGTGGTTTTTGCCGCTCGCCTCCGGGTCACTGTAAAGCGCAGCATTTGAAATGATGACATAATCGGCATCCTCCGGGCGGTAATCGCGGAACTGCACGGGCTGTATTTGGCTCACCGTTTTCACCGCGCCGACTCCAACCAATACCAATTGGCGCTCGGAAGCCGACGGCGGGATTTTAGCCTTCACTACCCCACTCTCCACGGTCGTTTGCAAACGGGCTTTATTCGTCAAATCAAACAACACAGGCGCGCCGCCCGAGACATTAAAAGCCTGTATTTCAAGATATTGTTCGTCAAGAGAAGCATCAAGAGCGAACGTCGCATATTCCGCATTTTCAAAATCAAACTGGCGCGGATAACGCAGCCACACCCCCGGCAATACATATCGGTCGGTGCCGCCAAGAACCGATTGCACCTTTACTTTGGCATTCGTCGCAATCAGCGAAAGCGGGACCTGAAAACTGCGCTCTACCAATTTCCAGTTGATAAAAGCATCCTCGGCAAAAACGGTATCGTTCACCGCAATGCGCTGTTGGTGCTGCCCCAACCCGCACGCATAACGCACCGTCACATGGGCTGGCGGCCCGCTGGCGTGCAGTTTTTTCGGCGTCAAAGTGGTGGTGGAAGATGTAGTCGGGTTGGAGGAAAATCCCTCGCCCTCAAACCACGAAAAAGTGATTTCGCCACTGCGTTGGCGTTTGAAAAAACTCGTTGTGTAAAGTTGCTGCGCGACAAACCAACAATAGTCCTCCTTCGGCGGCAAATTGTTCAAGTCATTGGGCAGAGGAGAATATCGGAGCGGCAGGCTCGCCGTTTCCCAAGTCAGGTAATAAATGGCCGTGTCGTTGAAGAGGCTGTACGCCGGGTTCAAATTTTCCGTCGTTGGGTCGGCGAACAGATGGTTGTCCACCGCGTCGCGGTTTTTTTCTCCGAAAAACTCGATATAATCTTGACTGCCAAAAACACCGTCAGTCGTGGCGAAAACCGGTTCCTGAATGCCGTAACGATACAGCCTAAGCTGGCTCGCCGGAACGCTCCCGACTGGTACGCCCGCCGACGCAAGCACCTGATACGGAACGCGATAGATGCCGTCGTCGGCAATTTTTATTTTGAAATAAGTTTTGGAAAAATCAATCCACTCGTTGCCGTAGAGCGTATCTATTCCGTTCCATATTTGGGCGCGGGCGGCGATGCTGGACAGCAGCAAAAGCGGCAAAAGTATTTTTTTCATAATCGGGCGGGAAAGCAGCATGAGGTCAAAATGCGGACAAAACTACACCTTTGCCCCGCTACGCTCCACGTCAAAAATGCCAATTGTAGGAAAAAAGCCGATTTTACCTTCTGACAAAGACGAATGGGCACTCCGCACCGACGCCGCCCTCGCTTGGCTGCGCCGCAGCATCGAAGTCACTGGCGGGCAAGGCTCGTCGCACAGTTGGTCGCCCCTTTTTGGCTGGGCCAAAGCATATCCCGAAACGACCGGCTACCTCATCGAAACGCTGCTGGACTATGCTGTTTTAAAGGACGATGATTCACTCCGCGAGTTGGCCTTTCAATGTGCCAACTGGCTGATTTCCATACAGTTGCCCAATGGGGCTTTTCCGGGTTTGTTGGCGGGAAACAAAGAACCGAGCGTGTTCAACACAGCGCAGATTTTATTTGGTTTGGCAAGGGTCGCCGCCGCCCCACCCCACCCCTCTGACGCCGCCCAAACGGCCATTCAAAAGGCCGCGGCAGCAGGGCTTGCACGCGCCACCGATTGGCTGCTCATCACCCTCGAACCCGACTTTTCTTGGCGCAAACACGCATACATCCCGGGCTTCACGCCAAGCTATTACACACGCGCCGTGTGGGGTGTGCTGAAAGCCAATGAAGTGTTGCAACAAACTGATATTCAAGAAACCATGCGCAATGCGCTCCACTTTTATGCCGAGCGTTTTTTTCCCAACGGCGCGGTGCGCGATTGGGGTTTTTGGCCAAGGAAACCAGCGTTCACGCACACAATTGCGTACACGCTGGAAGGGTTTTTAGAGAGTGCTTTTTTGTTGGGTGAAAAAGAAATCTTGGTAAAGAAAATATTGGCTGGGGAACAACTTTTGGCGGTACGGCAGAAGGCTGGCGGTCGCACCGCCGGGCGGTACGACGAGCATTGGCAGGGCGATTATTCCTTTTTGTGCGTCACGGGAAATTGCCAACTCAGCATCTTTTACCACCGGCTGTGGGAGATAACTGGGGAGGAAAAATTCCGGGTAGCAGCAGGTAATTTTTTGTCAGAAATAATTGACTTTCAGAAACTTGGCAGCAACGCTAATACGCATGGCGCACTGCCCGGCTCCGCACCGATGTGGGGGCCGTACCTGCGATTCCGATACCCGAACTGGGGCGTGAAATTTTTTCTGGATGCGATGGCCAAACTGCGATAAGGCCTCGTTTTTTACAACACCGTCACCAATATGTCCTGCCGTTCAATGAAAAAACCAAACGGCTGTAAATCAAAACCTTCTGCCGCGGCCGCTTTTTGAAATTCAGATTCAAAACCCGGCTCAACAGCCACCAACAAGCCACCACTGGTTTGTGGGTCGGCGAGAATTTTCCGTTTGTGCTCATCCGCGCCAGCGATTTTGTGGCCATAACTGTCCCAATTGCGAACAGTGCCGCCCGGCACACATTTTTGTTCCAAATAAAAATCGAGAATGGCTCGGTCAATCGTCGGAACGTCGTCGAAGTGGAGAACAGCGCTCGCGTCGCTTGCCTCGCACATCTCGGAAAGATGGCCTAAAAGGCCGAATCCGGTCACGTCAGTCATTGCCTTTACAAAAGAAAATTGGCCGAAACGCTCCCCCACCCTGTTGAGTTTTTTCATGCTGTCGGGCGCGATGTGCGCGTGTTCGGGTTTCAGCACACCTTTTTTCTGCGCCGTCGTCAGGATGCCCACGCCGAGCGGTTTGGTCAAAAAAAGTTGGCAGCCGGGAGTAGCCCCACCATTTTTTTTCAAATGCTGAATCTGCAAACGCCCCGTGACGGCGAGGCCAAAAATCGGCTCCGGACTGTCAATGCTATGGCCGCCCGCCAACGGAATACCCGCTTCGGCACACGCCTGACGTGCTCCTTCAATGACCTGATTGGCCACTTCTGGCGGCAGCGTATTGATTGGCCAGCCAAGTATAGCGATGGCGAGCAACGGCGTGCCGCCCATAGCGTACACATCACTGATGGCATTGACGGAGGCGATACGCCCGAAATCCTTCGCGTCGTCCACGATGGGCATGAAAAAATCGGTGGTGCTGATGACAGCCGTGCCATCACCGAGGTCGAACACGGCGGCATCGTCGCGCTCTTCATTGCCTACCAGCAATTGTAGAAAAGGCTGAGCGTAACCACTGGTTTTCAGGATGTTGTCCAACACGTTGGGGGCTATTTTGCAGCCGCAGCCTGCGCCGTGGGAGTATTGGGTGAGGCGGCATTCCTTTTCTTGCTGTCCGTTCATTGTCGTTTTATGTCCATTTTTCATTGTGCAAAACTATCGCAAAGCCAACTGCCCCAATCAGTTTGTGTCAAGAAAAACAATCAGCGGAACAAAACGTCAATTCAAGCCCTGCCGCACCTCACCGCTTCACCAACTTTCCCGCCCCGACGACCTGTCCGTGCCACGCCGCCTACTGCTCCGCTGCCAGCCAGTCCAGCGGCACTTGCTACACCGACGATTCGCTCCCGCCCGGAGCCAGCGCCTGCGAGCGCGACAGCCGACCCGCCGCGTCGCAAATCTCCAGAAAAGCAGGCGTTTTGCCGTCAAAATCCCCCGATAGGTTCACCGATTCGCCCGCAGGGTTCGAGTAGATGAGCAGCACCGCTTGGTCGCCCGCCTCGCCCGCACCCACGATAGCCTTCACCTCAAAAGTCCACGCCGCCTCGCAGCCCCGCTCGTCCGTCGCCGTGAGCGTGTAGAGGCCGGGGTTCAGATACTTTCCATGCTGCCGCCCAGCTCCTAGAGGTTAATATGCGCAAAGTTCGACGTGTATGGGAGAGGCAGAATGACCTGCATCAACTGGCTGCCAGATATGATAACCGGCTCATGTACGCAGCCAGCAAAACAGCAGCGACAGCGCTGACCAAAAAAGCAACGGACGCTCCCGCTGAATACCATATCGCGCCGGTTATGCTGCTCGCCAAAAGGGTGCAAATACTCTGAAAAGCCGTGTATGTACCAATAGCAGTGGCGGTGTCTTTTTTCTCGCAGAGATTTGTAATCCAAGCTTTTGCGACACCTTCTGTGGCCGCTGCATAAATGCCGTAGAGGAAAAAAAACGCAAGGAACAGCGGCTGCGACGAAGCGAAAGCCATGCCCGCATACACGGTGGCAAAAAGCAGCAACCCACCGACAAACACCCGTTTCATACCCAGCCGGTCGGCCAAAATGCCCAATGGATAAGCCGCCATCGCGTACACCAAATTGTAAAAAATGTACACCCCAATCACCGTGGTATCGCTCCAGCCAGCCTCTTTTATTTTGAGCAGCAAGAACACATCCGAACTATTGAACAAGGCAAATATCAATAGCCCGCCCACTAATCGGCGATATTGTGTTGGGCTGTGCCGCCAATAGTGCCGAAAATCCAAAAAGCCCGGCCTGCCCGGTTTTTCTTTTCGCACCACTCTTTTTTCCCGAATCAATATACTCATCACAATTGCCAACAGTCCCGGAAAAAAGGCCAACACGAATAGCGTTTTATAGTCCTCTGGATAGATTTGTAGATAAACAAGTGCCAGCAAGGGGCCAAGCACCGCGCCGATAGTATCCATAGAACGGTGAAACCCGAACACCCGCCCTTTTGTGGCTGGAGTCGCCTCGTCCGAGAGCAAAGCATCACGCGCGCCGGTGCGGACACCTTTGCCCAATCGGTCTATCGTGCGGGCAAAAAACACCCAAAGCGGGTACACGAACACGGCCATCATCGGTTTGGAAATGGCGCTGAGTGCGTAGCCAACTTGCACGAAAGGCAGCCGACGGCCCGTCGTGTCGCTCAGATTCCCAAAATATCCTTTGCTAAGTCCGGCGGTGGCTTCGGCAAATCCTTCCAGTATCCCGATAAGTACGATAGAAAATCCTATACTTTTTAAGTAAACCGGCATGACCGGGTACAGCATCTCGCTCGCCACATCTGTGAACAGGCTGACGAGCGAAAGTATCCAGATGTTGCGGGTAATAATATTCGGGCTTGGCATCTCGCTGCGATTTGTGAAAACTGTGACAAAAGTCAGGCTCGAAGGTGAGCAAAGTCGTATAAATTGACCGGGCAAAGGAGGGAATTTTGGCGCATCAATTCAAAGTCCTTCCATTTTTATGAAAAAGATACAGACAGGTATTTGGCTCGACTTCAAAGATGCCTACATCGTTACTTTCAACGAAGGAGAGGCTGCCACAAAGCACATACGTTCGGAGATAAAACACCAAGCCACGAAAGGCGGTTCTCATTCCAAATCGCCGTGGGGGCCTCAATTTTCACCCCCGGATAATAGCAACTTGGAGCGCGACAAACACGCCGAGCATCATTATTTCCAGCAAATTTTGGAAGCTGTCAATCCTCTGACCGACGAAATCGTCATTTTCGGCCCTGCACAGGCCAAATTGGGTTTGAAAAAAGAAATCGAACACATCAAGCACTATAAACCCCAATTGCTCGGCGTGTTTCCGTCCGACTATGCCACACAAAATGAGATGGTGGTACTGATGCGTGATTTTTTCAAAAACCCGGACGAACACATCAAAAACAAAGAAGAGGAATTCTGAAAACCGCGTATAACCAGATTCCAAGATGGAGAGGCTGTCTCGTAAGTACCCAGTCAAACTTTTGTGCCAAAACAATGACACGCAAAGACCAATCTACGCTTGGCGAACTTTGCGTCTTTGCGTGACACATTACTTCGTGGGTGTTTTTAAAAAGATACTGACGAGACAACCTCTGGCACTCCATGACAAAATGTATAGCAGTATTAGACCTCTTGCGAAAGTCAGGGCAAGTTGATTTCGAAGTTGCAAATGGCGG
>CAYZVM010000226.1:0-9760 GCA_964481485.1 uncultured Saprospiraceae bacterium
GAGCGGAATCAACGCGGTGGTTTTCAGCAGTTTCAAATCAGGCTCGAAGTCGGTGAACATCTTGGCCTCGCCGATGAACTGGCGGAAGGTGAAGTCCTTTGCCACGAGCGCCGTATTGAAAAACTGGTTGGAATGGGCAAACCACAACACCGGCTGCTCGCTGAGTGCCTCCGTCGCGTCGCTGCGGCAATCGCAGTAGTCGGGCGACTGTTCGTTGGCCTTGAAATAGACCGTTGACATGGTGCGCTCGTACTGTTGGTTTTTTTCCAACTTGTCGAGGTAGTTCACCCAGTTGAGGCGCAAGGCATTCTCTGCCAACACGTTCTGCAGGCCATTGCCCCCCACTTTGTACTCAATCCGGTAGTCGCCGGGGTTGAGCGTGTAGGTTTGTTCGAGATACCGGCCCTGCCCCGCGTCGGCGCGGAAAGTGAGCGAATTGCCGTTTTTGGAGGTGGCAAAAAAGAGGTCGCTTGTGAGCACCTTGCCGGCACCGGCGATGGCCAGTTCGTACTCAAACCGGTTTTTCGCATCCTCCAGCAAACGCACGGGCGCTTTCGTTTCGATACCCGCCGAGTCGCTGCTTATTTTTTCAAATTTTTTGAGAAAAACCTCTTTGATTCGCCCGCCTTTACTGCTGAAAGTCACCCGCACGAGGTCGTTTTCCAGCACTTCAAATTGCTCTTGACCGCTCGCGGCAGGAGCAAATGCGCCAAACCGCGCGGCCAAAACTGCGTTGTTGGCAGAGTCCGCCGGTGCAGGGATGGCACTGGTTTGAGTGGTGGGTTGGGTGGTATTGGCAGCCGCAATCTGTTGGTTCTGTGCCTGTTCGGCGGCTTGTGCAGTTTGTTCGGCTTGCAGTTGCTCCGGCGTTTTGGGCGGTGGCGCAGAATATTGCATCCACAGATACAGGAGCAGGAAAATCAGCCCCATGCCGATAATTGTACTTACTTGACTCTGTTTTTCTTCCATGGTATTTTTTCACTAAAAACGGGTGTGGCGTGAATTGGCAGTTTTGTTGTTATCGTCGTCACCGCTGATTCGAGCCAATGCATGCCACCCTAAGGCTTCTAAAAAGCGCCGCAAAAGTATGTCAAAACCCATCGCCGTAATAAGAAACCTCGAAGATTCTCCCGATTGGCTCGACCGACGGCTGGTGGGGGCGTATTTGCGCACGACTTACTGCGCCCTGTCTCCGTTTTTTGAAATCAAAATCGGGCACAAAAACGAGGCGCTTGAAAAATGGTTGGAAAAAGGGCAGTTTAAAACCTTCGCCTTTATCACAGCTTCGAATCCGCGCTCAAAAATCGCTTCTGACAAAGAAAACAGCCTGAAAAACAGGAGATTGGAAATCGAATTGAAAAAAGTATCCCTTGTTGCCTTGCCCGGCTTTGGCGCAACCGATGACGGTGACTGGCCGACAGAGGAGAGTTTTTGGGTCTTCGATATTTCGCCCGACGATGCCGTTCGTTTAGGGAAAAAATATGAGCAAAACGCCATCGTTTGGTGGGAAAAAGGCGGGCTGCCGGAATTGTGGTGGCTTCAGCCTGAGAAGTGAGGTGGCTCCGTTTTGATAAACACGAAACTCTTTTAATTGATGTTTGGGGAAACCGAATTGCCTCGGTAAGTTGGTGAAGGAAGCTCGTTGCGGGATTGTCTTTCGGCGGCGGCGGTGAAGACCAAGCGAGGGTGGAAAAAAATCTATTTAAAACCACTATAAGGCGGCTGTAGCGTATCTTGTTGGCTTAAAATTCAATTTTATGCCAAAACGGTTTTCCTTGGTTTTTGTCTTATCCTTTTCTCACTGCATGCTGAATTATAGTTTTTCACAAATCCCTTGCTCAGATTTTGTGTTCAATCGCTGGTATAATGAAATGTATAACACATCAATACGCGATTGCACGCCAACCAGAGATGGCAATTTTGTGATTGTAGGCAGCTATATTACTAACTACGACAGCATTCGATGTTTGATTTACAAGATAAATACTCAAGGCGAAGTATTATGGCGAAATGATATTCTTCATGATAATACTTATGAAATTGCGAATAGTGTTGCGGAATTGCCAGATGGTTCATTCGTTGTAGCAGGTGCTGCTGCTACTTTGCAGGATGCTGATACATTAGGCCATGGCTATTTGGCTAAATTTGATGCAAATGGCAACTTTTTATGGGAAAAAATTTACGACATATCCAATTGGGTGAAGCATTTTTCGGATATTGCCATTTGCCCAAATGAAGATTTGATAGTAACAGGAGTGCAGGCGACAAATACTGGTGCGAATCTTTGGGTTGCTCGTTTAGACAGTACGGGCAATTTGCTTTGGAACAAGACATTTACTAAAGGCGCCGGCTTTAGCATTCTTGCACTTCCCACCGGAGGGATTTGGGTTTGTGCAGAAGAAATTATTCTTGGCTACCATCATGCTTGGTTGATAAGGTTAGATGACGCGGGCAATATCATAAATGAATTTTATGTAAATGGACCAGCTACGTGGGGCAAACTAAGAGAATTAACATTGACCACTGACGGAGGTTTTATTGGAGTGGGGCATAGTAAAAGTGATTTATGGATCGTGAAATTCGACAGCGACGGCGGACTTGAGTGGGAAAGACGTTTTGGCGGAATGGATTTCGACGATGGCTATGACATTTCCCTGATTCCAGGCGGTGGCTACTATGTGTTAGGTAGAACATATTCCTCTAATGGTGATGTTTGCCAACATCGTGGAGATGGAGACCTTTGGGTAGTGCAGTTGGATGAAACAGGAAATCTGGTGTGGCAAAAAACTTTTGGAGGATCGAGTTATGATTATCCAGCAGGTGGTATTATCACATCATCAGACGGATTCATCGTCGTTGGTGAAACGCTCTCAAACGACGGAGATGCTCAACACATCCCTAAGCAGATTATCAATATCGCACCTATTTGGATCATTCGCGTCAACAACCTTCGCTATGAAAATCTGAATATAGGCATACCCGATACTTCTATTTGTCTCGGCTCATTGCTACGCCTACATATTGATTCGATGCTTTGTGCCGATCAAATAGTTTGGAATACAGGAGAAGCAGGTGTTGAAATACAGGCTGATACGCAAGGAGTATATTGGGGGGAAATTCGTTCTGGTAATTGTTCCAGCAGAGACAGTATTCGTATCCATTATGTGCCATGTAACGGTGAACCTTGTGTCGTTTTTCCCAATGCTTTTACTCCCAACGGTGATGGGGTCAACGATTATTTTCGCCCGATTGTTCTTTGTGGAGATATGGTTGTTCAGCAAATTTGGGTTTACAACCGTTGGGGACAGATGATTTATGAAGCAGATAATCTCGGGGGAATAGGATGGGACGGTACCAATCAAAATGGCGACACGATGCCTTCTGATGTGTACGTTTGGCGATATGTATATCAAAACTCCATTGGGGGCAGTGTGATTTCTGAGACCGTACAAGGGGGAATTACCCTTCTTCGATGAATTCCGACAAATATCGCCGGAACACGATGCCGGGTAAAAAGCACGATGTCTCCCACATAAAGGAGTATTGGTATCTTGTTCGCAACGACAGGTGCCTTATTTTTGCCGCTCCTTTTTCTCACCCTCTCACCTTCTCTCACACTTGGATATTTCAAAAATTCCCTCTCCCTGTTTTGTCCTCGATGAGGCTCGTTTTCGCAACAATTTAGACCTCATCGCCCGCGTCCAGCGCGAAGCCGGGGTACAAATCATATTGGCTTTCAAAGGTTTCGCCATGTGGAGCGCCTTCCCTATTGTGAGCGAATATGTGCAT
The DNA here is from genome assembly GCA_964481485.1 of uncultured Saprospiraceae bacterium. GTDB lineage: Bacteria > Bacteroidota > Bacteroidia > Chitinophagales > Saprospiraceae > M3007. The sequence continues at coordinate 3,790 of CAYZVM010000226.1, forward strand.
GGCGCCACCGCCTCGTCGCTACACGAGGCGCGGCTTTGTTTTGAGGAAATGAAAACCAAGGCGCACACCTACGCCGTCGCATACCTGCCCCGCGAATTCGGAAAAATCATGGGCTATTCGAGCCACATCACGTTCAACTCGCAGGCACAATACCGGCGTTTTCGAAAAAAATTGGAAAGCCATCCCGAAAAAATAAGCCCCGGTATCCGCGTCAATCCCGGTTGGTCGCCCGTCGGGACGGCGCTCTACAATCCCGCCTCGCCCGGCTCCCGGCTGGGCGAGGCTGCTGAAAATTTTAAAGGCAAATTGCCCGACGGCATCGAAGGTTTGCACTTCCACACCCTTTGCGAAAGCACCAGTTTTGATTTGGAAAAAACGCTCGAACACTTTGAAAATCAATTCGGTCAATTTCTGCCCGGCCTCCAATGGGTCAACTTCGGCGGCGGCCACCTGATGACCAAACAGGGCTACGATGTGGAACACCTCATCCGCGTCCTGAAGGCTTTTAAAAATCGCTGGCCACACCTGCACGTCATCCTCGAACCCGGCAGCGCCTTCGCTTGGGACACCGGCGTGCTCGTCAGCACCGTGCTCGATATCGTGAAAAATAAGGGCGTGAAAACGGCCATCCTCGATGCCTCCTTCACCGCCCACATGCCCGATACGTTGGAGATGCCCTACCGCCCCAGTGTGCGCGGCGCTTCTTCCGAACCGGCTAAAGGCGACAAACACCTCTATCGGCTCGGCGGGGTGAGTTGCCTGAGTGGCGATTTTATGGAAGAATATGCTTTTGAAAAACCGGTGAAGGTGGGCCAAAAAATCGTGTTCGAGGACATGATACACTACACGATGGTGAAAACGACTACTTTCAACGGGGTGACGCACCCCAGCATCGCTATTTGGCGGATGGATGGGAAGTTGGATGTGGTGCGGCGGTTTGGGTATCGGGATTATCGGAATCGGCTTTCGTGACAAAACAAAACTCCCCCGGCGTTTCGCAATCTGAAACACCGGGGGAGTCAACATTTCCCAACATTTCAAGGCTTTATGGCTCCGGGAATGTCGGCGGGTTTTTCCGCTCGTACAGATAAGCGCTCAACATGCCGAGACCACCGAAGATGGCGATAAGGGCGAAGAAGATGCCTGTGGCGCTATCGTCTTCCATGTGAAATGCCTTGGTGATGACGATAGCCAAGAGCAAGCCCAAACCAGCGCCCACGAACAGAAGTCCGTTTTTCAAAGTCCGCGATGGGTCGGCCTGACGGCGGTTTTTCTTAGGCTCGATTCCTTTCTCTATCAGAGCCATATTTTCCTTGTTCTCAAGGTAGCGGATGCCCCAAATCATAAAGAAAGCGCCGAGGCCGAGTGTAATTGGGATGAACAGTGCAATAATTCCTTCGTGCATGGTGACAACAATTTTTTTGTGAGTAAAAGTTGGTTCTCGTTTACTGATGCCAACTCTGACAGCACGGCAGGAAAACAGGTTACAGGCTTTTGAAAAAAAGAAGTGAGGGGTGAGGAAGGGAGGGGTGGGGATTAATTACCTCGCCTCTCGCTCCTCACTCCCCGCTTCTGGCAAAAAAACCTCCGCCATCATGCATCGGGCTGAGCCGCCGCCATAAGTCTCGATGGTTTCGATGGGGCTATGCAGCAGCCGGGTGTGTTGTTCCAATGTTTTGATTTGCGCAGGCGTGAGCGAACGGTACGCCTGTTCGGACATGACGAGGATGGTGTCGCCCGCTGTGTTGCGCACTTGGAGCATATTGCCGGCAAAGGCGTTCATTTGGGCGAGCGTGATGTCCACGATTTCTTTTCCTGTTGCTGCAAATTTTTCTTCCAACATTCGGCGTTCGGCGGCATCGCGCACGGAGTCGAGGCAGATGACGACGAAAGTTTCGCCCAATGCCATCATCACATTCGTGTGGTAAATATCTTGCCCGCCAGCATCCACCGCGTGGAACACTACTTTTTGGTAGCCAATTTTTTGACACAACTCTTCCAATAAACCGGCATCGGTGCGAGCACTGAGACAGGCGTAGGCCAAGCGGTGCTGGTGGTCGAAAATGATGCTGCCCGTGCCTTCGAGGTAACGGTTGTTTGCCTCGCTGCTTTCCAAATGAATGCGATTTTGGGCAGAAAAACCTTGTTGCAAAATTTCTTCAATCACCTCCTCGCGCCGCTCTCTGCGGCGGGTGGGGGCAAACATCGGGTAGGTGACGACCCAACCTTCTTGATGGAACGACACCCAATTGTTCGGAAACACGGCATCAGGTTTGGCCGGGTTGGGCGAGTCATCGGCCACGATGACGTTCACGCCCGCGTCGCGCAGTTGTTGCACAAAACCGTCGAACTCGCGCACGGCATTTTGGCGTATTTCCTCGGCGGTCATTTTGCCGTCGCGGCTCTGAAAAGCGTTGTTGGCAGCAGTTTCCTCGTTGAAGGCAAAATTTGCCGGGCGAATCATCAAGATAGTGTAGGTGGTCTGGTTTCGCATTATTAAGGAGTGAGAAGTGAGGGGTGAGGAGTGAGAAAAATGGCGCAATGACGAACAATGACGTTTAATACCCCGCTGCCGCGTCGTCGCCCCGGTTGTCAGCCACGCCTTGCCAGCGTCCATTTGGCAGCCGGATGATGGCCTCTACTCGGCCAATTGGCCCGCGCGGCTCGACGGTGTGACCCATCTCGCCCAATTTTTGGATGACCGCTTCAGGCAGGGCATTTTCCTCTATCGAAATTTTATCGGGCAGCCATTGGTGGTGAAATCGTTTGGCTTGCACGGCATCGGGCAGCGGCATCCCAAACTCGGCCACGTTCACGATGATTTGGAAAACGCTCGTCGGGATGGTGGTGCCGCCGGGCGTGCCGACCACGAGCCAAGTTTTGCCGCCTTTGGTGGCGATGACGGGGGTCATGCTGCTGAGCGGGCGTTTGTTGGGGGCGATGGCGTTGGCTTTGCCCCCGACAGCGCCGTAGAGATTGGGCGCGCCGGGTTTGGCGCTGAAATCGTCCATTTCGTTGTTGAGGATAAAACCACCGCCGCTCACCACCGTGCGGCTGCCGTAACTGTCATTCAAAGTCGTGGTCACGGACACGGCATTCCCCCAGCCATCCACGACAGAAAAATGGGTCGTTTCTTCGCTCTCTTTCATTTTTCCGGCGGCCACTTTTGCGCTCCGCGTGGCTTTATCTGTCTGAAAATCAGCCATCCGGGATTTCAGATAGGCCGTGTCGGTGAGTTGTTTTACAGGTACTTTCCAAAAATCGGGGTCGCCCAGATGCTCGGCGCGGTCGGCATAGGCACGGCGCTCGGCCTCAGCCATAAGGTGGACGGCGGTAGCGGAATGGAAGCCGTAGTCTTTGAGCGGGTACTTACCGATCATGGTCAGCAGTTGTTGCAGGATGATGCCCCCGCTGCTCGGCGGCGGCATGGTGATGATGTGCAAATCTTTGTAGTCAAATTCGAGCGGTGCGCGCCACACGCTGCGGTAATTGCGCAAATCTTCGTGGGTGATGAGGCCGCCTTGGTTTTTCATTTCGTTGACAATCAGTGCCGCTGTGCCGCCGGTGTAAAATCCGTCGCGGCCATAGCCAGCGATGCGTGCCAGTGTTTGGCTGAGTTCTTTTTGGATGAGCCAATCGCCCGGCTGCCATTGTTGCATTTTCACAAAAGCGGGCATGATGCCGCTGTGCCGCACAAACGTAAATTTCTCGGCGTTCAGGTTTTTGGCTTCCTGCTCGGTGATTTGAAAACCTTTTTCGGCCAACTCGATAGCGGGCGTCACGACTTCGCCCCAAGTCAGGCGGCCATATTTTTTGTGGGCTTCCCACATTCCATCCACCGTGCCGGGCACACCTGCGGCGAGCCCGCCAATGCGGCTTTTGTTGGCGAGCACGTTCCCGGCGCTGTCGAGGTACATGGTCTCGGTGGCTGCGGCGGGTGCTTTTTCGCGGTAGTCGAGCGCGTCGGTTTTTCCGTCTTTTCCCCGGAATATCAAAAAACCGCCGCCGCCGATATTGCCGGCTTGTGGATAGACGACTGCGAGCGCAAATTGCACGGCCACTGCTGCGTCCACCGCTGTGCCGCCTTTGCGCAGGATGTCGAAGCCGACTTTGGTAGCCAGCGGGTGTGCCGACACCACCATGGCGCTGTCGCCCGAGGCTTCTTTTTGGATGTCGTAGGGGAATGGTGTGATTTGCGCCCGGCTGCTTGCCAACAGGAACACGAGGGCGGAAAGGAGGGCGATTTTTTTGCTTAAATATTTCATTCTGAACTTTTTAAAATCAGGACATTTATTTTTGCCGCTTCATTTTTTCGGTGCAAACCTATGGCAATTTTTGGTTTGGTAGTCGCTCTGCGAGGATGGGGCCAAACCAATTGGCGCTCGATCCGGCATTTGGGATGATCTCCGAGATGTCAACAAAAATGAAGCAACAGGCGCGATTCGGCTTTGGAATGGATACCCTTATCGAAATTTAGGATAGCCGCTAAACAGTTTTAACCCAAACGCTCGTTTACAGGGCGTTCATTTAACCGCAAAACTTCCGGTATGCGACAAATCACTGCACTACTCTACCTTTCCCTCTTTGTTGTAGCTTCTCTTTCGGCGCAGCACAACGCCGATTGTGCGTCGGCGATGGACATTTGCAAAAAACAGGTGTACCATGTTGACAAAGCAGGTGGCGAAGGTGCCAATAACACAGAGGCCGATTTTATCGCCTGTTTTATGAACAGCGAGAATTTTGGCAACGCCGAGGAGAATTCCACTTGGATAAAGTTTGAAATCGCCAAAAGCGGCACGCTCACATTCGCCATCACGCCCCATCGGCTGGACGACGACATTGATTTTGTGGTATTTAAACTGCCTGCGGATGGTGATTGCAATTTTAAACAAATCGTGCGTTGCATGGCCGCAGGCGACTCGCCAGAAAATGCTTTTACCAGCAAATGTATGGGAGAAACCGGCCTCCGCGTGGGAGAATCGGACACCAGCGAAGATGCTGGCTGTGCCGACGAGGGCGACAATGCTTGGCTCGCGCCGCTGCAAGTTGTTGAAAAAGAGAGATATGTGGTTTTGGTCAGCAACGTCTCCTCACAGGGGCCGGGTTTCAGCATCCGTTTTGGCGGCACTGCAAAACTTCCTTGCGACGTGGAAAAAGAGAAGCCCCGGCAGAATGTGAAAAAACCGGTGGCACAGACCGAAAAGCCAAAGAAATTGGATCCGCCGCCGCCCATAGTGACCAGAAGCGAGTTGGCCAAACCCGATTCGATTGGTGGCCGCGCAGTGGAAGTCGGCGAAACGGTGAAGGTGAAAGGCCGCAAAATCAAACTTAAAATATGGGACAGTCAGATAGAAGACGGCGACATCATCTCGGTGTATCTCAACAACAAAAAAGTGGTTGACCGGGTCTATCTGCGGCTGAAACCCCAAGAGTTTGAGATAGAGTTGCCGCCGGGCAAAGAGCATTATCTCACCGTGTTTGCCGACGACTTCGGAAAAGCGGAGCCCAATACTGCTATGGTGCTTATTTTTGATGGTGTGCGGGAGCAAACAATTGACCTTGTGGCGGGCAGGAAAAAACAAGAGAGCGTGAAAATCATAACGGAATAACTAACCAACCGCAAAAAAACGGGGTTATCGTCGAGACTGCTCGGCAATAACCCCGTTGTTATTTTGCAATTGATTGTGTTCAGCGTCGTCAGTATTCGTCCTCGTTGAAAAAGAAGTCGTCGTGTCGGGGGTAGTCAGGCCAAATATCTTCGATGCCTTCGTACATCTCACCGTCATCTTCCAGTTCTTCCAAGTTATCAATCACTTCGCCGGGCGCGCCGGAGCGGATGGCGTAGTCAATCAATTCGTCTTTTGTGGCTGGCCAGGGAGCTTCTTCGAGGTAAGAGGCCAATTCAAGCGTCCAGTACATAGGTTGTTGTTGTTCGTTTTAAAGGTTCAGGTTCTAAGAACAGGTTTTTGGT
>CAYZVM010000227.1:0-9733 GCA_964481485.1 uncultured Saprospiraceae bacterium
GTTGACTCTTCCCATCTCACAAAAATAATACAAACTAATTTCAAAGAACTACTTACATTTTACGGTTTTGCGTTTTTTTTTAATTTTTTTCACTTCGCATAAGGGTAACTCTGCCTGTTGCGTGTCTCAGGGCGTTCAAAACCCGTAAAATTTGGAACAGCAAGACACTCAAACCCAATCAGCAGCGATTCGGGGCGGCGATGAAGCCGCGTTTGATGCCGTGTTTCGACAGTGGTACGAGCCGCTTTGCCATTATGCCGCCCGTTTGGCCGACGGCGACATGGATGAAGCGGAGGATTTGGTGCAGCAGGTTTTTGTCAAACTCTGGGAGCAACGCGCCCGACTCGACATCGCCTGGTCGCTCAAAGCCTACCTCTACAAAACCGTGCACAACGCTGCCCTCAACCGGCTGCGAGCCGCCCGCACACGCTCTAAGTATCTGGAATTCAATGCCGCACAATTGGAAAACGAACAAGCGCCACCCGACCACGCCGCAACCGAACTGAACGAACGCCTCCAAAAAGCCCTCGATTTGTTGCCGCCGCAGTGCCGCCACGTTTTCGAGTTGAGCCGTTTTGAGGAGTTGAAATACCGCGAAATAGCCGACCAACTCGGCATTTCCATCAAAACCGTGGAAACCCAAATGGGCAAAGCCTTGCGCATCATGCGGCTCCAATTGGCCGATTATCTCGTCACGCTTTTCGGGCTGTGGTGTGCTTTGGGGTCGCTCACATGACACCGAAACCCGAAAGCCTTTGCAGCTCTTTTTTCAAACTCCGACCAACTCATTTTTGACCAAGATGTAATTTATGGAAAACTTCGACGAGCATATTGACGCACTCATCGCCCGCCATTTGGCAGGGGAAACGACCTCGAAAGAGGATGCCGCGCTGCAAACTTGGGTGGCAAAATCCCCCGAAAACCGGCGCTACTTCGCTGATTTGCAGACGATTTGGGAAAAAGCCCCGGCAGCGCGACCAGCACCTTCGCGAGCGGTGGACACAGAAATGGCTTTGGAGAAAGTGAAAGGCCGACTCCGAACTGGCAGCCAACTTCGCCCGACTGTGCTGCGAATGGGCTATCTGTGGCGAGCCGCAGCCGCCGTCGCGTTGGTGTTCGCAGCCGTCTATTTTTTGTGGCTGCGCACCGAACCCGCCGCACCTACCGTCATCGCCGCCGCCGATGCCACCCTGACCGATACGCTGACGGATGGCTCTGTCATTACCCTCAGCCCGCAGTCGGGGTTGGCACTCACGGCGGGTTTCAATGCCCGCGAACGCAGATTGCGGCTGCACGGCGCGGCTTATTTCAAGGTAAATCCCGACACCGTGCGGCCATTCATTGTCGAAATGGAAGCATTGGAAGTAAGGGTGGTCGGCACGGCCTTCAAGGTGGACAATTCGAGCGATTCTGCCAATGTGTCGGTCGTGGTCACAGAAGGGAAAGTGCGGGTCAGCGCACACGGCCAATCGCTGCTGCTGTTGGCGGGCGAGGCGGCATTGTACAACAAAAAAAACGGCACACTGGCCCGCGCCACCGCTCAACAAAATCCTGTTTTGGAAAACCGTGTATTGCGTTTTGATGCCACCCCGCTCCGCGAGGTCGTGCAGCAATTTGAAAACGCATACAACCTCAAAATAACATTGAAAAACAAGAACTTAGAAAACTGCCCACTCACCGCCCGCTACAACAACCTGCCGCCCGAACGGGTGCTAAACCTCATCGCCGAATCATTCTCGCTGCAACTGAGCAAGACGGAAAATGGGGAATATGTGCTGGATGGAGCGGGGTGCGGGGAGTAAGGAGTTGTTTGAGTTATTCTCACCGGGTCAAAAAGGCATATTTTGAAGCCATACTTCATCATTTTTTCAACCCATAGATCCACTATGAATTTCAAAAATGATTTTATCTGCCTCCAAAATCTACTCTTTTTGCCTCCGGCAGAATAACTCAAACAACTCCTAAAATTTCAACACTATGAGCTTTGAAAACAAAATCCGCCTATCGGGGCGTGCCCTGCTTTTTTTACTGCAAATTTTTATTGCCAAACCCCTCTGCGCCAACGATGTGCTGGAAAAACGCATCAATGTCACTTTCCATCAAACACCACTCAAAACCGCGCTCACCGAGGTCGCCCGACTTGGCGGTTTCGAGTGGTCGTACAACGCCCGCATCCTCAATGAGAGCCAGCCCGTGAGTCTGCCACCCGCCAGCCGCACCGTGCGCGAGACGCTCGTGCTGCTTTTGGGCGATGACTACACGTTCAAACAAAGCGGCGAATACCTCATTTTGAAGAAAACCAAAAAGCCGCAACAACGACTGAGCGGCTACATTTCCGACCCGCGCACCGGCAAAAAAATGGCGAACGTCACCGTTTATGACCGCCAAACCCTGCGCTCCACCACCACCGACGACAATGGGTTTTACGAACTCGCGGTGTCGCCGCGTTCCGAAATCGTGGTGTCGCGCCTCGATTACCGCGACACGGTGTTGCAGGTCAGCTCGCAAACGCCGCGTTTTGTCAAACTCGAATTGCAGCCCGATTCTTTGCCGCTCAAAAACCGCCCTTCGTTGCGCCGGCAGGTGAGCCGCGCGTCGTACTCATTGGAGAATTTTTTTGTAAAAACCTCCCAAAAACTCGCCGCGCTGAACGTGCAAGATTCGCTGCGCCGCAATTTTCAATTGTCCTTGTTGCCCGGTATCGGCACCAATCACCGGCTGAGCGGCAGCGTCGTCAACGACTGGTCTGTCAATATTTTGGCGGGTTATTCGCGCGGCAACCGCGTGGCCGAATTCGCCGGTCTGGGCAATATCACCCGCGAAAACATGACGGGCTTTCAGGCCGCTGGGGTGTTCAACAACTTGCGCGGCAATGCAACTGGGGTGCAGGCCGCGGGTATTTACAATTTTGTGGGCGACACGATGCGCGGGGTGCAGGCCAGCGGTGTGGTCAATGTGGCGAGCTACGGGCAAGGTGTGCAAGCCGCCGGGGTGCTCAATCTGGTGCCGCACGGTCGTTTTGCTATGCAGATTGCCGGGGTAGCCAACCACGCCGACACCCTGACTGCCGTGCAAGCCTCCGGGGTTTGGAATGGCGCAAAAACTCTTTTGCACGGGGTACAGGCATCTGGCGTGAGCAACCACGCCAACCGCGCCGACGCGGCTGCCCAATTTGCGGGACTGACCAACAGCCTCGGCAGCGGAAAAATACGGGTACAAGCAGCGGGTTTGGGCAATCTGGCGGACAGCCTTCACGGCGTACAAATCGCAGGTTTGTTCAACCGCGCCAAACATTTGCGGGGTGTTCAAATTGGGGTCATCAACTTTGCGCGAGAGAACAAAGGTGTCCAAATTGGTTTGCTCAATTTTTCAAAAAACGGCGGCTACGTCGTACTTGAAGCCAGCGCCAACGATGTATTGTGGACAAATCTGGAATTCAAATCGGGGGTGCCCAAATTCTACGTCACCCTCACGGCGGGGGCAGACCCAGCGCACCCCGAGCCGGACGAGTTGCTCTGGGCCTATGGCTTCGGGGTCGGTTCGGGCATTCAGTTCAATCGCTGGGGCAGCCTTTCATTTGACGTGACAAACCGCCACGTCAGTCAGGGCGACCACGCCGATGCCGTGCAAGAATGGACACAATTTGTACCCGCGCTCGGGCTGCGTATTGCTGGCGGGCTTCACTTGACGGCAGGCCCTACTTTCAACCTTTTCATTGCTGACCCGGACGACTTGGGCAGTGCCGAAGTGCGCTCACGGGTGGTGAAAAACAACTTGCTGTCCGCCGACGCAGGTGATGGCTGGCTGTCAGGTTGGGTGGGCTGGAAGGCGGGGGTGCAGTGGCAGTTTTGAGATTATCCCGTTCTTAATGGGTATTTTTGACCACCATCCGCCGGATGCTGACCGTCGCTAAAACGAACAAACTTATCACGAAAAATACCGCAAGCGCGGCCACGCTGTTGCGCATGCCGCCGGTGATATTTTCCACAAAACCAAACACGAACGTACCCGCCACGGTGGAAACTTTGTCCATCACGTCATAAAAACTGAAATAAGAGGCAGTGTCGGGCGTGTCTTCCGGCAGCAGTTTGGCATACGTGGCCCGCGAAAGCGACTGGATGCCGCCCATGACCAAACCGACCGCCGCTGCCAGCAGGTAAAAATCGAGGCCGGTTTCCACAAAATAGCCCGTAATACAAATGCCCGTCCATATCACGAGCATGACCATGATGGAGAATTTGTTGCCTTTTCTACCCGACAATTTGGCTGATGCCCAAGCTCCGCCGATGGCGACGATTTGGAGAATAAGCACCAAAAAAATAAGCCGCTGCGTGTCGAATCCAAGTTCTTTTTCGGCAAAAATAGAAGCGAGAAAAAGTACGGCCTGCACCCCGGCATTGTAGCAGAAAAAGGCGACCAGAAACGCCACCGTGTTGGAATCACCCTTGACGGTGCGCCACACCTTGCGGAGTTCCTCGTAACCTTTGGTCAGCAGGTTTTCGCGCTGTTGGGGCGGCGCGTCGTTGGGCAGGCGCCGCAAAGGAATTTGAGCAAAACCGAGCCACCACAAACCCACCATCACAAAGGCTGTCGGCACCGCTTTTAATCCCTCGGAAAAGCCAAACCACTCAAAGTTCATGATGATGATTAGGTTGGCTACCAACAAAATAACACTGCCGATAAAACCGTAACTGAACCCCTTGGCGCTCACGTCGTCGTATCGGTCTTCGGTGGCGATGATGGGCAAAAAAGAGTTGTAAAATACGATGCCGCCCGCAAAACCGATGGTCGCCAAGATGAACCCCGTGACCCCCACCCACAGCGTTTGCATGCTCGTGAAAAATATCAGCGAGATGCAGGCCAGCGCCCCCAACGTGGTAAAAAACCGCAAAAAGACTTTTTTCTTTCCCCCATAATCCGCGATGCCCGACAGGAGGGGCGATAGGGCGGCGATGACCAAATACGCCAGCGCAATGCTCCAAGCATAGAGCGTGCTGTCAGACATTTTCAGGCCAAACACATTGACCTCGTCGTTGGTCAGCGTGAGGAAGTAGCCGGGAAAAATGGCGACCGTGATGACGAGCGCGTAGGCACTGTTGGCCCAGTCGAAAAAAGCCCAGCCAGTGATGGTGCGCTTGTCGTTTTTGGGGGGTTGGAGGATTGGGATTGGGGATTCGGCAGGTGTTTCCACGAAGAGAGTTTTTTATTCAAAAAGTTGATTTTCAAGAAAAAACACAGAACACGATGTTGTCAAAAACAATTGCTCACTCCACCACCACCTCATCCACAAAACACCAGGCTCCGTTGCCCGCCCCGGCTGCTCCCTCGGGAATCACGCCAAAAGTTTTTGCCACAAATTTCAGGTAGCGGTATTTCGCGCCGGGTGTTTCTAATTGGACGTTTTCCACCGAGATGCCGTTCATCGTCTCCGCCGGGACATCCTGTTTTGCCAGCAAGGTAAAATTTTGTCCGTCGTCGGAGCCATAAACTTCGACCCCGCGCGGCGGGTATATCCACGACACTTTGCTGTTGACATATTGTGCGCTCACGCGGCTGAATTCCGTGGCCGTGCCGAGGTCTATCACCGGGTCAATGTCGTGGTTCACCAGACCCACCCAATTGCCCCAGGTTTTGATGTTGCCGGTGACGCCGTTGGTGAGCGCGTACTGCTCGCCGCCGGTATATTTGTCGGGGATGCGCGGCATGGTGTAGGGTTTGCCGCTCGCCTTGTGCATCAGATATTCCACCGTGCGCACTTTGCCCATTTGTTTTTCTTTTTCAAAAACAGCTGCTTTCACGGTCGTGCTTTTTGAAATAGAAAATGGCGCATCGAAAACTTTGGAAGTCGCGGAAGGCTCCGAACCGTCGGTGGTGTAGCGAATTTGCAGCGAAGGGTCAATGGCCGACAAACTTACTTTTCCGTTTGAAAATGAAGTAGATACATCGAAATAACTCTTGGCGTAGTTCACCCCCATCGCGTCGAGCCGGGCAAAATGTGTCTGAATGCGCCGGGCAAAATCCGGCCAGTTTTTTTGCGCTTTTGAAGTCCACGCGATTTCTGCCAACGCGCAAACACGCGGGTAGGCCATGTACTCCACGTAGTCGGAAGTTTTCATGTACTCCGTCCAGATGTTGCCCTGCACACCGAGGATGCGTTGGGCTTCTTCGGGCGTAAATTCGTCCGGCACCGGCTCGTAACTGTACACTTTTTCGAGTGTGAGGAAGCCGCCGATGGCAATAGGCTCGGTGGACGGGTCGCTTTGGTAGTAGTCAAAATAGATATGAGAGGACGGTGTCATGATGGCATCGTGGCCAGCTTTGGCGGCTGCAATACCGCCCTCCGTGCCGCGCCAACTCATCACGGTGGCGGTGGGTGCGAGGCCGCCTTCGAGGATTTCGTCCCAGCCGATGAGCTTTTTGCCGCGTTTGGCGAGCATGGCCTCTGCCCTGCGGATGACGTAACTCTGCAATTCGTGTTCGTCTTTCAAGCCCTCGGTCTTCATGCGTTTTTGGCATTTCGGGCAGGTTTCCCAGCGGGTTTTGGGACATTCGTCGCCGCCGATATGGATGTATGTGCCGGGGAATAGTGCGCACACTTCGCCCAGCACATCGTCGAGAAACTCGTATGTTTTTTCATTGCCCGCGCAAAATACGTCTTCGACGATGCCCCATTTTGTGAACGTCTCGTAAGGCCCGCCGGTGCAGCCCAAGTCCGGGTAGGCAGCCAATGCCGCCAGTGCATGGCCGGGCATTTCGATTTCTGGGATGACGGTGACGAAGCGTTGACGGGCGTATTCCACCACCTCTTTCACTTCCTCTTGGGTGTAGTAGCCGCAATATTGCTTGCCGTCGTACCGCTCCGGTTGGTCGGAATAATGCCCGACAAGGGTCTCCTTTCGGCAAGCAGCCACGGTCTGGAGTTTGGGGTATTTTTTGATTTCGATGCGCCAACCCTGGTCGTCCGTGAGGTGCCAGTGAAAAGTGTTGAGTTTGTGCACCGCGAGCAGGTCAATGAATTTTTTAACAAAAGAAACGGGGAAAAAATGGCGGGCTACGTCAAGGTGAAGGCCACGATAGCCAAAACGCGGCGCGTCTTGAATTTTGCAACAGGGCGCCGTCCAACTTGTTTTTTTGGAAACGCCGGGTGATTGCGAGCCATTGAACTCAGGCGGGAACAATTGCCTCAACGTCTGCACGGCATAGAAAGCGCCCGCGGCTGTTTGGGCACGGATGAATACACCTTTTGGCGTGATTTCCATGTTGTAGCCCTCGGGGTGGTCGGTGTTGCCGGGCAAAAAATAAATCGAATTGGGGCGCGGCTCGCGCATTTCTTTTGTTATCGGGTGGATGGCGAGGCGGTAGGCGGTGCTTTGTTCTGCCAACAGCACGAAATACTGCGCGGCCATTTCCCAATCGGCTTGGGATTCGGGGACGTAAATGCGAGTGTCGGCGTTTAGCGTGAATTCACCTTCACTGACTGCCATCGCTAATGGCTGGGGGATAATGCGGAGGGTGGGTGTCTGTTGACAGTTGCTGTTTGCCACAATCGTAAGTAGGAGAAAAGGGATAAAAAATCTGCGCAATTGCATGATTGACAAAAATTTGTAGGAATATTTGGCATACATGGGGTCTTGACAAGCTGCAAACTTAGGGCGTAAATTTGGGGCAAATTCAACAACCTTTACTAAACACCCCCAGCCATGAAAAACATTTTTTGCTTTTGCCTGCTTTTCGCCCTTCCGTTTTTGCAAACAAACACGAACGCGCAGGAGAATTGGGTTTTTCAAAAAGAAAAAAATGGTGTCAAAATCTACAAGCGGAAAGCCAAGGAGGGTCACGAAATAAAACTTGTCACCACCTTCAATGCCGCCCCGGCTGCACTCGTCGCCCTTTTCAACAACGTGCCGGAATACCCCAAATGGGGCTATAAGGTCGCCCACTCCGAGCTGCTAAAACGAGTGAGCGACACGGAATTTTACTATTACTCGCGTTTCGATTTCCCGTGGCCGCTCGACGACCGCGACGTGGTGATGCACACGACTGTGGTGACAGACGCTACTACCAAGATGGTGACGCTCACGTCTAAGGCCGCGCCCAACTATATCCCTGAAAAAGAGGGGATTGTGCGGGTGCGCAAGGCAAATGTGTCTTGGACGCTCACGCCGAATGGCGATGCCGCGACAGTGGGTGAATACCGCCTGAGCCTATTGCCAGGCGGCTTGTTGCCGGATGCATCGGTGTCGCTGGCCTCTGACAACGGGCCTGTGGAGACGGTGCAAAAGATGAAAAATTTGCTGAAGGAGGAACGGTACAAAAATGTGAAATGGGGACTGGGCGGCAAACGTCGCGTCGCACGGTCGCGCTGATGCAAATTTAGAGTTGGACGCTCAGCGCATTCCAAACGGGGTCGTCGGGCGGAGTGGCTGCAAGTTCTATGCGTTCGCCCGAAACCGGATGGTCGAACGCCAGCCGCCAAGCATGGAGGTGGATGGAGCGGTCGCGATTGCTGCGCCGGAATCCGTATTTCACGTCGCCTTTCACCGGGCAGCCGATGGCGGCCAATTGTGCGCGGATTTGGTGGTGGCGCCCGGTAATCAATTGGATTTCAAGCAAATGATACCGCTCGCTGCTGCCGAGGGCTCGGTAGGTCAGTTCGGCGCGCTCGGTGCCGGGTTGTTCTTCGGCGAAAGTAGATGTCAGGTTTTTTGCCTCATTTTTTCGGACAAAATGTACGAGTGTGCCTGTTGGTTGCGGCGGCAAATTTTGCACAACGGCCAGATAGGTTTTTTCCACGGAGCGGCTTCTGAATTGCTCGGTGAGCGCGGTCATGGCAGACTTGGATTTTGCAAAGAGCATAATGCCGCTCGCCGGGCGGTCGAGGCGGTGTACTGCGTGCAGCGGCTGTTTGCAGTATGTTTCGGCTAATTTTTGGAAAGTGGTGTCGCCGGTTTTGTCGGGTTGTACGGCAATGCCCGGTGGCTTGTTCAGCGCGATGAGTTGGTGGTCTTTGTATAGAATGTCGAGCATGAACAAGGAGGGTAAAGGGAAAAAACTGCGTGTTTTATTTGCTGCAAAGGTACTCAATATCGGTACACCGCCTCGCCGAAATCGTAGTCGAGCAAGGCATCGTCCAGCAATGGCTCGGTGCCGGGTTGGTAGCCCTGCTTGAGGTCGTAGCCCCACAGTTTGCCCATAGTGTTCCAATAGGTAGCTGTGGCGCCGCCGCGCGTGTCTTTGATGACATCAAAGAAGGGTTTGTCCAACTGCCGCTCAATCATTTTCACCAACACCTTGCCTTCTGTTTTGGAGAGATTTTTCATTTGGTCTTTAAAATCTTCTTTGAGTTCCTTGTGCTCGCGGCGAATGTGTCGGCGGCGTTGGCCTTTGCGCATATTTTGGGTTTCCTCCTCGATTTCTTGGTAGAGTTTGATGGCTTGCAGGGCATAGGGATACACTTTGCGGGCGGCGCGTACATAGCGGTAGTATTGATTCTGCTCGGTGCGGTCTTTGAAATTGCGGCGGGAAGAAACGCGCACCGGCCAAAGCGACATGACGAAAGTGGTGTCGCCGTTTTCTACTTCCATACGCGCCCAAGCACCGCCTTGGGGAATGGTGTCGGTGCGGGTGGTTGACTGCGCAAATGCAGGGGCGGCAAAAAGCAGAGCCAACAGGTAAAACAGCCCGTTCTTGTTCATTTTCAGTGTGTTCAAAGTTTGAATCAACAGGTTTTTTT
>CAYZVM010000228.1:0-9546 GCA_964481485.1 uncultured Saprospiraceae bacterium
TGGGCGAAGATTTTGAAAATCAGGGGTTAACATCATGTACGACGGATTTTCAAGTCCGTCGCAGTGTGCGAGTAACAACGGACTTGGAAGTCCGTCGTACAAACTATATTTGTGGCGGAACAACCAACTGATACGCCATGCCCGATGCTGCTCACCCGGAACTCTACATTTCCCGCCTGCCCGAAGTCGGAGAACATTTCACCGGCCGCGAAGACGAACTCCGTCTGCTCAACCAAGCGTGGTCAGACCCCGACAAGCACATTGTTTCGCTGGTAGCCCCCGGCGGCGTGGGCAAAACCACCATCGTCGCCGAATGGCTGCAACAACTGCAAGCACGCGGCTATTCGGGCGCGCAGCGCATCTTCGCCTGGTCCTTCTACAGCCAGGGTACGAGCGACCAGCGGCAAAGTTCATCCGACCTTTTTATGCAGGATGCCCTGCGCTTTTTCGGCGTGGACGCTATGCCTGCCGCACCCCACGAGCGCGGGGTAGTACTCGCCCGCGCCGTGCGCCAGAGCCGAAGCCTGCTCCTGCTCGACGGCCTCGAACCCCTGCAATATCCCCCCGGCCCCGTCGGCGGCGAACTCAAAGACCCCGCCCTCAAAGCCTTGCTGAAAGAACTCGCCTTCGACAATCCCGGCCTCTGCGTCGTCACCACACGCATCGCGGTGAAGGAAATCGAAGGGCGCAGCGCAGCCGTTCGCCGCGATTTGCAAAACCTCGACCTGCCGACCGGCGTGGCTTTTTTGCAAAAACTCGGTGTAAAAGGCAGCCAAAAAGACCTCGAAACGGCAGTCGCCGAATATAAAGGCCACGCCCTCGCGCTCCGGCTGTTGGGCAATTATCTCAGCGAATTCCTCGAAGGCGACATCCGCCGCCGCGACCGCATTCCTCACTTGACTGATGACGAGCAGGACGGCGGCCACGCCAAACGAGTGATGGAAGCCTACGTCGTATGGTTTGGCACTAATGCCCCTGAAGTCGCGCTGCTGCACCTGCTCGGCCTCTTCGACCGGCCTTGCCCCGCCGAGGCGCTCGATGCCCTGCTCGCCGCTCCCGATATATCGGGACTGACGGATATTTTGCAAAAACTTTCGGTGGAAAAATGGCGGCTTGCCCTCAACCACCTAAGCAAACTCGGCCTACTCGCAGAAAACCGCTTGTCCGACGATGCACTTGACAAAAGCCTGCACCACTTGCCCGCGCTGCGCCGTACCGAAAGCCTCGATGCCCACCCGCTGGTGCGCGAACACTTTGGTGCGCGCCTGCAATCAAAAAACCCTGAGGCCTGGCGCGAAGCCCACACCCGTCTTTACGAATATTACAAAAACTTGCCTGAAAAAGAACTGCCCGACACCCTCGATGAAATGGAGCCGCTATTTTATGCTATTGCGCATGGGTGCAGGGCGGGGAAGCATCAAGAAACGTTGAATGAGGTATATTGGAAAAAAATCAAACGAGGTGATAAGCACTTCTCTACTGCTCAACTCGGCGCATTCGGTTCCGATTTGACTACACTTGCCCATTTTTTTGAGCAGGTATGGGATATGCCCTCCAAAAATATGACCGAAGCCGAACAAGCCGCCGTATTAAGTTGGGCAGGTTTTCGCCTGCGGGCATTGGGCAGGCTGCGCGAAGCAGCTGAGCCGATGAAGGCGTGTCAAGAAATCATCGTCAAACAAAAAGAGTGGAAACAAGCAGCAGCCAATGCCTCCAACCTCAGCGAACTCTACCTCACGGCAGGCGATGTAGCCGAAGCGGTGAAATACGGCCAATTGGCGGTGCAATACGCTGACCAAAGCGGGGACGGTTTTCATAAGGAAAGTAAAAGAACTACCCACGCCGATGCCCTGCACCAGTCCGGCGACTTGGAAGCCGCTGCTCGCCTGTTCGCGGAAGCCGAAGCGATGCAGCAAAAACGCCAGTCGGGATATCGCTACCTTTATTCATTGCGAGGCTACCAGTATTGCGATGTGCTGCTTGATTTAGGTAAATACGGGGAGGTGTTGGAGCGGGCGAAAGAAGGGTTAAAAATTGCAGAAGGAAACAATTGGCTCTTCGATATGGCTTTAGACAAACTCAGCCTCGGCTGCGCCCACTTCGCCAAACAACAAGCCGAAAACATACCGATACCCAAAACCGGCAAATGGCTCAATGAAGCCGTCGAAGGCTTGCGAAAAGCAGGAGAGCAAAGATTTGTACCACTCGGCCTCCTCGCCCGCGCCGCTTGGCATCGTTCCGAGGGTCGCTACGCCGAGACGTATCAAGACTTGCAGGAGGTGCTGGAAATCGCCGAGAGCGGGGGTATGCGGCTGTATTTGGTGGATTATCATATCGAGATGGCGCGGTGGCTGCAGATCCAGCCCTTCGTGTCAACCCCACCCCAACCCTCCCCTTCGGTCAACCCCGCCCTTGGCCCCTCCCCTAAAGGAGAGGGGAATACTGCAGCATGGCACAAAGCCGAAGCCTTGCGGCTCATCGGGGAGACGGGGTACAAGCGGCGGCTGAAAGAGGTGGAGGCGTTGTAGTTTTTTTGCTGCCTTTTTTGTCATTCCCGTAGGGAATCCGTCAACGGTACGTTTTTTTGCCATCCTCGAAAGGAACTACCCAAGCCGGGCTTTTTCAATACATCCGAAAAGCGTGTGTTGGGTAGTTCCCCTTCGGGGATGACAAAACCGAGCGGGATAAAAAAAGAAAATTCCATCTCCATTTCATGCAATTTTCCCCGCACTTGCATCTATCTCCTGTAAGTTTGCAAGACAGAGACATTTACTCCCAACTCAAAATGGAATTTTCAGAAGCAACCAAAAATGACATCCCCGCGATGCACCGCGTCCGGATGTCCGTCCGGGAAAATACGCTGTCGAACCCTAACCTCGTTACCGAAAAAGACTATCTCGAAATGCTGGAGAACAACGGCAAAGGTTGGGTGTGTATCGACGGGAATGAGTTGAACGGATTTGCTATTGTGGATTTGCAGAAACGAAATATTTGGGCGTTGTTTGTCGCACCCGGCTTTGAAAATCAAGGTATTGGAAAAAAATTGCAGCAACTCATGCTCGATTGGAGTTTTGCCCAAGACGGCGTTGAAAATCTCTGGCTCAGCACCGCGCCCGGCACCCGCGCCGAGCAGTTTTATCAAAAATCGGGTTGGCAAAAAACCGGCCTCACCGCCTCCGGCGAAATACGTTTTGAGATGAGCCGTGAGTCTTGGCTCCGGAATCAATAACTTTCACAACCCACTTTGACCATACATTTTTAACCAAATACACTCGGCAATGACCAATCACCGAATCGCCTCTTTACCCGCCATAGTTTTAGCGACGGCGGGTTTGCTTCTCCTTTTTTTCGCCTGCAAATCCGCCGGAAAAAAGGACACGCCCACCACATCCATCAAAGACAAACCAACTACGGAAATGCCCATCCCACCCTTGCCGATTACCGGCGACTACGCCGACGACTGGAAAATCGTGGACAGCCTCGAACGGCAAGGCTTGTTCAAAAGTGCCCTCGAAAAAACCGAGGCGATTCAGGCCAAAGCCGCCAATGACAAAAACAGCCCGCAGGTCATCAAGGCACTGCTTTTCAGGGGAAAATTTGTGAGCCAACTCGAAGAGGACGGCTTCGTGAAGGCGGTGCAACTCTTTGAAAAAGAGGAGAAAACAGCCACCATCTCCACCAAACCCATTCTGCAAAGCATCCTCGGCCAACTCTACGCCACCTACCTCAGCAATCAAGGTTGGCGCATCAGCGAACGCACACCAATTCCCGACGGCGAAGGCGGCGACATCCTCACCTGGTCTGCCGCTCAAATCGAGAAACACGCCATCGAACTATACGCGGCTTCCGTGACCCGGCGCCCTATTTTGCTGGAAACGCCCGTCGGTTTTTACGACCCTATCCTTACCCCCAGCCAGGGCGACACGGTGGCCGGGCAGCCGCTTCGCCCCAGCATTTACGACCTGCTGGCGCACCGGGCATTGGAGCATTTTACCAACGAGCGCAGCTGGCTCACCGAACCTGCCTACGCTTTTTCACTCGACCAGGCCGAAGCCTTCGCGCCGATGAGCGATTTTTTGAAAACAAATTTTGAGACAAAAGACTCGACATCGGGCAAATGGCTGGCGCTCAAACTGTTTCAAGTGCTGCTGAACCGCCCGTCCCAGATAATCAACACGCCCGGCCAACCCGATAAAGTACTCCGCAACACTGCCGCTCTCGTTTCTGACGACCTGCTCCGTTTGCAGTTTGTGTTCAACAATTCCGTGCGCGAAGACAAAACCACCCTCTACCAAAATGCTTTGGAGGCTTTGCTCAAACAACACGCCGAGCACCCCATATACGCCGAAATCGCCCATCAACTCGCGGCCCATGTGTACGGTAGCGGTGCAAGCGACCAAGCCCAAAGCGGTCAAAATGCCCAAAAAGCAGTTGCCCTCTGCGAAGAGGCAATTCGCCGCCATCCCAACACTTTTGGTGCCCAACAATGCCAGGTATTGCTGAATGATATTCGCGCTAAGTTGCTGAATGTCATTGTGGAAAATGTCTATTTACCCGAAAAACCCGGCCTCGTGCAAGTGCAATTTCGGAACTTGAACAAGGTGTTTGTCAAAGTTGTGAAAGCCAATTTTGAGCAGGAATTTTTGGACAACGTGCCTTACGAACAGCAAATCGAAAAATTGAAAGCCCTGCCGCAGATGCAGCGCCGCGACTGGGACATCAAAGACCCCGGCGATTACCAGATGCACACGACAGAAATTGCTGTGGACGGCCTCCCACTCGGCATCTATTACCTGCTGGCATCTGAAAACACCGATTTTGACCCCAAAAAAGGCTATGTGTCTTATGCGGCGTTCACGGCTTCCAACCTCGCTGCCATGCCGTACCGGGAGCAAAATCAAACCAATTTTGCCATCGCTCACCGCCAAACCGGGGCGCCGTTGGCCGGGGTAAAACTTGAGTTTTTTCCATCCGATTATCAACGCCGTCTCGGCCAAGCCGCCGTACAAACAGCCGTGACCGACCAGAACGGCGTGGCAAAGAGCACTTTGACAGAAAACAATCACTTCATGGTGCGAGCCACTTTGTCAAACGATACGCTCTGGATTGGCAGTTTTTATCAATACCGCAACTACTACGGCGAAAATGAGCGGCGGCCTCAAGTGCATTTTTTCACCGACCGCTCCATCTACCGCCCCGGCCAAACGGTTTATTTCAAAGGGATTTTGTTTAAAAGAAATGAGCGCCAACTGCCCGTAATTGTTCCAAACCAACAAGTTACGGTCAAATTTTTCGACACGAACGGCCAAGAAAAATCTGCACTGAAACTCCGCTCCAACGAGTTCGGCACCTTCAACGGCGCATTCGCCGCGCCTGCTTCTGGCCTCACCGGGCAAATGCACATCCGCTGTGAGGGCGCTGACGGCGGCGCGAATTTTAACGTCGAAGAGTACAAACGCCCAAAATTCGAGGTCACTTTCGAGCCGGTGAAAGAAGCCTTCCGGCTCGGCGACGACGTGACCATGCGCGGTGCGGCCAAAGCCTACGCAGGCAGCAATGTGGATGGCGCACAGGTGCGCTACCGGGTGGTGCGGCAGGCGCGTTTCCCGTTTTGGGATTGGGGCTGGAAAAGAGGCATTTACCCACCCTGGCGCACCGACGAAATGGAAATCACCAACGGCACGACTACGACCGATGCTGAGGGCAAATTTGAGGTCAAATTCACGGCCATTCCCGACCGCGACATCCCGAAAAAAGACCGCCCGATGTTCGACTACACCGTGTATGCCGACGTGACCGACATCACCGGCGAAACGCGCAGCAGCCAGCAATACCTCACCGCCGGGTACATCGCTATGCAGGTGGATTGGGGTCTCGGCAGCGAGGCGGAATTGAGTGCACTCGACAGTATTTCGCTGGAAACCAAAAACTTAGCCGGGCAGCCGCAACCCGCAACGGGCGAAATCACTTTGCAACGCCTCACCCAACCAAAGCAGTTTTTTATCGAACGCTACTGGGGAATCGCCGACGTGACGACCATCCAGAAAGACGATTGGACGCGACTTTTCCCCGATTATGCATGGAAAGATGAAGACAACCCCAGCAAGTGGGGACGCGAAGATTATATCATCCCCGTCGCGTTCAACACGGCGACTGCCAAAACGGTGGACCTGAACGGCGCCAACGTACAACCTGGCTATTACGTCGTGAAATTGACGACAAAAGACCCATTCGGAGAGAGCATTGAAATAGAAAAAATAGTGCGGGTTTGGGACAAAAAGAACCGCGCCACGCAGTTTGAAAAACCCTCGGCAATCGCCGAAAAACCCAGCCACGAGCCCAGCGAAACCGCCCGTATCTGGCTCGGCGGCAAACCCGATAACCTGAACATCTTTTTTGCCCGCGAGCAAGAAGGTGTTTTGCAAAACCCGCGTTGGCTGCAAGTGAACGGCGCCACCAACGTCGAAATTCCCGTGACGGAGGCAGACCGGGGCGGCATTTCGGCACATTGGTTTTCCGTCAAAAACAACCGGCTCTACGGCGGCCAATCCGTTTATGTCGGCGTTCCGTGGAGCAATAAAGAATTGAAAATCAGTTACGAAACCTTCCGCGACAAACTTGCGCCGGGTCAAAAAGAAGAATGGCGCATCAAAATCTCCGGCCCGAAAAAAGAAAAAGTCGCTGCCGAGATGGTGGCCGCCATGTACGATGCTTCGCTCGACCAGTTCCTGCCACACGCGTGGGGGATACTCGACTATCCTTCCCGATATCCCCGCGTCCAATTCCTCGACCGGCGCACTTTTGGTTCGCGCAGTGGCAACGTCCGGTATGAGCCGGAAGGCGGTATCCCATATCCGGCAAGGAGTTATCGAGAGCTGAATTGGTTTGGGTTCCCGTTGTGGGGCAGAAGTTATTTCGGCAAAGCGATGATGCGCAATGAAGTAGTAGCAGATATGGAAGTAGCGGCCATGCAAGCACCCGCTCCTTCTGGTGGCGCGCCGGGTGGAGGTGAGGAGTTGTTGATGGCAAAAGCAGATGTTGGCTCTGAAACAAAAGAGGGCAACGACGATGCGCCACCCCCCATAGATGAGTGGTCGGAAGGTGGGCAAAACCTTAAACCCGCAGCACCTCCCGCCCCAATCCGCCGCAATCTGAACGAAACCGTCTTTTTCTTCCCCGAAATGCGCACGGACAAAGATGGCAACGTCGTGCTGAAATTCACGATGAACGAGGCGCTCACGCGCTGGAAACTGCTCACCTACGCCCACACGAAGGATTTGCAGCAAGCTATTTCACTGAAAGAAGTGGTGACACAAAAGGAACTTATGGTACTCGCCAACCCACCGCGCTTCCTCCGCGCGGGCGACGAGTTCGAGTTTTCGGCCAAAGTCAGCAACCTCTCGCAGGAAACCTTGAACGGCACAGCCACGCTCAGTTTGCTGGACGCCAATACGTTGCAGTCTTTAAACAAGAAATTTGCTCTGAAAAACGATGGAATGACGAACGACGGAATGACGAAATTCTCCGTGGCTGCCGGCCAATCCGCTCCATTATTTTGGAAAATCAAAGTGCCCGAAGATTTCACCGGCGCGGTGACGTGGCAGATTTTTGCCGACAGTAAAAAATTCAAAGATGGCGAAGAAAGCACCGTGCCGGTCGTGACCAACCGGATGCTCGTGACCGAGACTTTGCCCATCACCGTGCGCGGCAACCAGACGAAGAATTTTGTTTTTGAAAACTTGAAAAACGCCGGGGCAAGTTCGTCGCTGAAAACCCACAACTACACGCTGGAATTTACGAGCAACCCCGCTTGGTACGCCGTCCAGTCTCTGCCTTATTTGATGGAATTTCCGCACGAATGTTCGGAGCAGATTTTCAGCCGTTTTTATGCCAACACATTGGCTTCCAGTGTGACAGAGAAAATGCCGAACATTCGGAGAGTCTATGACCGCTGGAAAAACTCCCCCTCCTCTGGAGGGGGCAGGGGGGAGGCCATGAAGTCCAATTTGTCAAAAAATCAAGAGTTGAAATACGCCCTTTTGGAAGAAACGCCGTGGGTGCTCGACGCGCAAAACGAGGAGCAACAAAAGCAAAACATCGCCCTGCTCTTCGATCTCAACCGTATGGCCGACGAGCGCGAACGCGCCGTCAACATCCTCGCCGAGCGGCAGTTGCCCAACGGCGGCTGGGCGTGGTTTCCCGGCGGGCGCGACAGTTGGCACATCACCCAGCACATCGTGAGCGGCTTTGGGCATTTGAAACAACTCGGCGCGTTCGATGCCGAAAAAGACCAAGTTGCCGCCGGGATGCTCGACCGCGCCATCAGCTACTGCGACGCGAAATTGGCCGAGCAATACCGTGAATTAGAGCGATTGGTGAAAGAGGGCAAAACTAAATGGGACGACGACCACTTGGACGGCATGGCGGTTCACTACCTCTATGCCCGCTCATTTTTCCAGCCGTTGACCGACCCGCAGCAAGGCGGCACTCGACCGACCCCCGAATTTTCCTATTACCTCTCTCAAGCCGAAAAATATTGGCTGAACAAAGGGCTGTATCAGGAAGGAATGTTGGCGCTCGCCCTGCACCGCAGCGGTCGCACCGAGGCGGCGCAACGAATCGTCGCCAGCCTCCGTGAACGCGCCACGATAAAAGAAGAACTCGGGATGTTCTGGCCGGTGGACTGGGGTTTTTATTGGTATCAACTCCCGGTGGAAACGCAGGCGCTTATGGTCGAGGTTTTTGGGGAAGTTGCTGGCGACAAAAAAGCCGTCGAGGAACTTCGGATTTGGCTCCTGAAAAACAAACAGACCAACCGCTGGGAAAGCACAAAAGCTACCGCTGAGGCGGTCTATGCCCTGCTTTTGTTCGGTGACAATTGGTTGCAAAATACTAAACCCGTGCAAGTCAGTCTGGGTGGGAAAACCCTGAAACCCGCCGAATACGAGGCCGGCACAGGTTATTTCAAACAAAACTGGAGTGGTGCGGAAGTCAAAAATTCTTGGAGCAACATCAAAGTCGAAAACCCGAACTCAAACATCGTGTGGGGCGCGGCCTACTGGCAGTATTTTGAAGATTTGGATAAAATTAAAGACTTCAAGGAAACACCACTGACGATTGTGAAACAACTCTTTACGGAGGAAAACTCACCCACCGGCCCGGTTTTGAAGCCCGTCGCCGAAGGTCAAACCCTGCAACGCGGCGACAAAATCAAAGTCCGCATCGAAATCCGCGTGGATCGCGCGATGGAGTACGTCCACCTGAAAGATATGCGGGCCGCGGGTTTTGAACCGGTCAACGTACTCAGCGGTTACCGCTGGTCCCGAGAACTCGGGAGCCTCGGCTACTACGAAAGCACGAAAGACTTGGCGACACACTTTTTCATTGACTACCTCCCGCGCGGCACTTTTGTGTTTGAGTATCCGCTCTTTGTCTCGCACAAAGGCGACATGAGCAACGGCATCACGACCATGCAGTGTATGTACGCGCCGGAGTTTACGAGCCATTCGAAGGGGGTGCGGGTAAAGGTGGAATAACTCCTAAGCA
>CAYZVM010000229.1:0-9531 GCA_964481485.1 uncultured Saprospiraceae bacterium
CCGAGCCAACCTTTCAGCGTGTTGTACACCGAAATCGCCTGTTTGTCGAGCCAAATCCAGATAGCCTTGCTGCCATCTTCGGGGCGGGCGCGGTAGTTGGTGGCGCGTTTGGGTGGAGCGGCTTCATGCTCGGTGAAATAGTAGAGCGCGATGGATTTGCGGGTCATGTCCTCCGGGCACTGAATCGGCTCCGGCAGGCCGTGGAAAGAGTCTTCGTCCGTATTGAAAATGGCGCAACGGTTGAACACAGGAAGAATTTTCTGGGCACATTCCTTCATGTCGCGGGTCCAGAGTTCGAGTTCGCCGCGATATTCGGGCAGCCAATTTTCATTTAGATAAACCAAAACGTTCACCCGGCGGCGCCAGTGGCGCTTGTGCGGGTGCACGGTGAAGTCGGCGTGGATGTTCAGAAATCCGCCGCGTTTGCTTTGGTGGAGGCCGCCGCCTTCGAGACTGGGGTCGGGTTTGAGTCCGGAGATGCCCGTCAATTCGCTCAACGCCGACACGAACGCTTCGGTATTCAGTGCCGAGATAACCGCTTGCAAATCAGGCGGAATCATGTCCATTTTGTTGAGGCCGTGTTTTTTTTCGTTCACATGGACGTAGTGAATCCAGCCGTCGTCTTTCACGCCCGGAAAGGCATGCATGGCCGCGCGGGCTGCTGCCGGCTCCAAAAAATTGTCGAAATATCCGAAGGGGTAAGGGTAGGCTTTTTGATATGCGGGGGCTGCGTCGTGGAAAAGTTTGCTGCATTTTTCCAAGTCAAGTATGGCAGGGGTAGTTGCAGTATGTGTCATGTGTAAAATTTGTGCGGGCAAAAGTACGAGAGAAGTCCGGTTTCTTCCCCCAGAATGGCGGCGTTCGGGTGAATTTTGACGTATCCACAAAAACGAGCGTATTTTGGCGCGGGAAAAGCCACCTGCACATGAAGCAATATTGCCCAAATTGTTATCACCCACTGCCGTACAAGGCGAAATTCTGCGCGCACTGCGGGCAAAAATCCACGGAGAGCAAGGTTTCGGTCGGCGATTTGCTCAAACAAGTTTGGTTCAGGGTGCTGCATTTGGAAAGCCGTTCTTTGCGGATGCTGTGGCGGCTATTCATCCCTGGCCAAGTGAGCCTCGATTTTTTCAACGGCAAACGCGGGCGATACCCACAGCCGGTGCGATTCTTTTTTATCGTGATGTTTTTCTTCCTGTTCACGCTGAACCATTATGTGACCGACTCGAGGAAAAATTTGCGATTGAGTATGAAAGAGGGGCGGGGAGTCAACATCAACCCCAACGACACCATCGTGCCGCCCATAGATTTATATCAACTCGGCCAAAAATACACCCGGTTGCAACGCTATCGCAACGCGCTTGATTCGCTGCCCCCAGCTTATAGGACACCTGAAGTGAAGGCAGCATTGGACAGTCTTTTCCTCCGTGTGGAAGGCGATGCCGACAGCGAATTTGCAAAAATTTTCTCTGCCAGCAAAGATTCAGTACCCGCCCCGCCGCCGGATTCGTTGCCGTTCAACCTCGGCCTGAAACAGATAAAAGTACCGGTGGCCGATGTTTTTGAACACGATGCCGAGTATCTCATTCGCAAATACCAGTTCACCAACTGGATGGACAAGATGCTGCTGCGGCAAGGCTTGAAATCCATCAAAGAGCCGCAAGCACTGGTGCGGGCTTATATCGGCAGCCTCGCCTGGACGCTACTTTTACTCGTGGCGCTCATGGCCAGCGTGCTTACTTTGCTCTATATCAGGAGCAAACGCTACTATGTGGAGCATTTTATTTTCCTTTTGCACGAACACACAGCTATCTTTTTGATACTGACGCTGGCAATTTTGCTGGCGAGGTTCACCCAGCTCGACCATTACATTTGGGGTGCCACAATCGGCTGGTTCTTGATTGCGCCCATGCTTGCCCTTAAGCGATATTATCAGGAAAATTGGTTTTGGACTATGCTCAAATCCATCGTTTTTTCAATCACATATCTGGTAGGGTTTAGTTTTTTGTTCATCGGCAGCATCTTGGTTGTTTTTATTGTTTTTTAGCAGCCAGCAGATTTTTTCAGCGCACTCAATACATCGTGTTTTAAATTGTCCAACACAGCGGCGCAGCGGCACGGAGGTTCAACAGTTTGATTTTCAATAAATAAACACCTCTGTGGCTCCGTGCCCCTGTGTTAAAAACTTAATTCACAGCGCACTCAAGTGCTTTATTATCAATATTTTGAAAAAAACATGGCAGAGAAATTTGTCTGTTATTATGAACTACGAAACCGTCATCGGCCTCGAAATACACGTCCAATTGGCCACGCGCTCGAAAGCATTTTGTACCGACGATGCTTCTTTTGGTGGCACCCCCAACACGCACACGAGCGTCATCAGTCTCGCCCATCCCGGCACCTTGCCGCGTTTGAACAAAAAAGCCGTCGAATACGCCGTGCGACTCGGCCTCGCACTCGGCTGCGACATCAACCCCCGCAGCACTTTTGATAGAAAAAATTACTTCTACGCCGACCTGCCCAAAGGTTTCCAGACGACCCAGCAGAATAGCCCGATTTGTGTCGGTGGAGGGTTGAAGTTGGAGGGCAGAGGATGGAAGGTGGAAGGCATGTCCACACTCTCTACCCTCTACCCCCCACCTTCAACCATAAGAATCCATCACATTCATTTAGAAGAAGATGCGGGCAAAAGCCTCCACGACCAAGACCCGTTGGATTCGCTCATTGACCTCAACCGTGCAGGTGTGCCGCTGCTCGAAATCGTGACAGAACCCGACCTGCGCAGTGCCGAAGAGGTCGCCGCTTTTATGACCGAAATCCGCCGCCTCGTGCGCTGGCTCGGCATCTCGGACGGCAACATGGAAGAAGGCTCGCTGCGTTGCGACGTGAACGTGTCGGTGCGGAAAATGGGCGAGCAAAAACTTGGCAACCGCTGCGAAATCAAAAACGTGAACTCCATGCGATTTGCCCGCCGCGCCATCGAATACGAGGTGCAGCGGCAAACCGAAATCCTCGAATCGGGCGGCATAGTGGAGCAAGAAACACGCGGATTCAGCCTCGCCGACGGCGGGACAACTTATTCCCTCCGAGGAAAAGAAGACGCGCACGACTACCGCTATTTTCCCGAACCGGATTTGCCGCCCGTCGTGATTTCGGAAAGTTTTTTGGAAAAAATAAAATCGCAAATGCCGCCCTTGCCGCAAGCATTGGAGCAGGAATTCCGAACAAAATACGGCCTGCCCGCCTCCGACGCAGCGCCACTCACACAGGAACGCGAAACCGCTTTTTATTTTTTGCAACTCGCAACCAAGAACCAAGAACCGACAACGAACAACCGGCAACTTTCTAATCTGATTATCAACAAGTTGCTGCCGTGGTCGGCTGCTGCGGGAAAGCCTTTGGGCGAGTGTCCTGTGCCTCCGGCTGCGTGGATTGAGTTTTTAAATTTGATAGAAACCGGGCAAATAAGTTCCTCCACCGCCTATCAGCGGTTGTTCCCCGCCCTGCTCGAAAAACCCGACCGCTCCCCCACCTTCTTGGCGACCGAAATGAACTTGTTGCAAAACGCTGATGCGGATTTTTTGGAAAAAATGGCGGACGAAGTGTTGGCACGTTTCCCCGAAAAAGTGGCCGAGTACCGGAAGGGGAAAAAAGGTCTCATCGGCTTTTTCATGGGCGAACTGATGAAAGCGAGCAAAGGCCAAGCCGAGCCGAAAACCGCGACACGACTATTGGAAGAAAAATTGAAATAATATCCATAAATCGCAGAAGCGCAGAGACGTGGAGATGTTTTTACCCCCTTCGCGCCTCTGCGGTAAAAATTACACCTCAAAATGAGAATTGTATTTATCTCCGACACCCACCTGAAACACGAAAAACTGCAACTCCCACCGGGCGATATCCTCATCCACGCGGGCGATTTCTCGCGCCGTGGATTGGTGCCGGAAGCACAGGTGTTCCTCGATTGGTTTTCGGCACAGCCGCACCGCCATAAGGTTTTTGTGGCGGGCAACCACGACTTCCTCGCCGAGCGCGAGCCGGCTTTGTTCGAGAGCATGATTCCCGACAACCTGATTTACCTCAATGATTCGGGCTGCGACATCGAAGGCATCAAAATCTGGGGCAGCCCGATTCAGCCTTGGTTTTTCGATTGGGCATTCAACCGGCAGCGCGGGGCCGACATCCGCCGCCACTGGGATTTGATTCCTGAAGACACGGAAATCCTCGTCACGCACGGCCCGCCTTACGGCATTTTGGACGAGGTGGTGCGCGACCCGCGCCCGGTGGGTTGCCGCGATTTGTTGCACAAAATCAGCGAGTTGCCCAGGGTGAAGATTCATGTGTTCGGCCACATCCACGAAGGCTACGGGCAGCAAGAGGTAGGCGGCACGTTGTTCCTGAATGCCTCCGTATTGGATGAAAATTACGATTTGAAAAACAAGCCCTTCGTGGTGGAGCGGATGGATGGGCAATATGGGGTGGTGAAGAAGTTAGGGGACTTTTGACAACATTCGTTTCGAAATTTCAACTCATACTTTTCCTACCTTTGGCATCCAAAACCTACTGAACCAAGTCAAAAACCCGCCATGCAAAAAATCTTCTTCGCCCTCGCCCTTTTCGTGCTCGCCGCCGTTTTCGCCTGCAAAAATCCGGCACTCGATACCCGTGCGGAAAAAGTAGTCGCCTTCATCGGTTTCAACTACAACGACACTTCATACATCAAGCGCAGCAACCACGCCGATTCGCTGCACATCGTGGCGTTGCAAACTTATCTCGACCGCATCAACGCCCACCACGAGCCAGAGCAATATCCCGTGAAATTCCGCCTCGAGGTTTTTCTCTGCAATTTCAAAGCAGACTCTATCCCGCAGATTTACAGCCAAATAATTGCCAATCCCGACATCGTTTTGGTCATCGACAACACTTGGGGGCGGTACATCCGCAATGCCGATTCGCTCATTCGCGACCGGATTCCGGTCATCTCAATGGTGGCCGACCAAAACCGCAACGATTTTGGCAAAAACGCCATTTTCCTCCAGCCCAACGACCCGCAGCCCAACTACCTCGTCCAATACATCAGCAAAATATTGGAGGCTGAGCGCATCGGGTTTGTCACCGAATGTGACTACCAGTTGCACGAGCGTTTCATGGAAAGCATCGCCAGCGAAAACCTGCCTTATGACTGGGTTTGCCTTTGGGAAAAAGGCAACCTCAGAAACTCCGAGGTGCCGCGCGATTCTGTGGCCGTGATGCGGCGCAACTTGCGCAGGCTGCTCAGCCAGCCCGAGCCCAGCGTCATCCTGCTCAACACCCATACGGGGTACGGCGACTCCATCATGCGTTTTTTGGAGACTGCCGAATTCCGCAACAAAACGTTTGTGGGCGTCTCTACCAGTCTTACCGACCCGGAATTGGAGAAAATTTCTCATGAAAAAGGCCACACGTTCGTCCGGCTCGAACCCGGCGACGAAGCCCTGCCGGGAGAAGTTTATGAAGACAAAAAAATCATCAAGAAAAAATTTCCCAGCCCGTTTCTCAAAAAAGGGGAAGAGGAAAACAAGGACAAAATCGAGAAGGACAAATCCGCCGAGAACAGTGTGCGCCGCTGCTTCGACGCGATGAATATTTTTGAAACTGCCTTGCGGGCAAAACACACCGACCGAGCCGCGTTACTGGCTTATTTCAAAACTCTCTCCGGCCATAAGATAGCTATTTACAACGAGTTGTACGAATTCGACACACTGCTCATCCTGAAAAAAGAACCCAATTTCGAGCAGGTAAAAGAAGGCAAAACGCGCAGTTGCTCCCGCCAAATCAACACCAACGGCGAAATCATCCCCAACCTCCGCGTGGGCATTGACGTGATTGACATCAACGATATTGACGTTCGGAAAAACACCTTCGAGTGCAACCTCCTCTACTGGGTCATCGTGGACTCCAACCATATTGACAAAGAAGGGTATATTGATTTTGCCACCGTCAATTCGCCCGCCGAATCCCGCTACCCCATAGCCGAAGAGCGCACCGGGCAAAACGTGCTGCGCCTCTACCGCATCAGCGGGCAATTTTTGGGAAATTTCGAATCGTTCAATTTTCCGTTTGACGGGCACGAAATAAAAATCCCCATCACGGCGCTCAGCTCGAGCAACCAAATCAAAATCAGTTTCGACTACAGCCGCCTGCAACTCAAAGACAAAATCAAGGATTTTCAACTCAACGACTGGGACACGAAAGAATATTACGTCACACTCGACAACCAGTTGAACAACGCCATCGGCTCTTTGGACAAGGTCACGTTCGACCCATCGGATCAAGCCCGGTACCTCGAAAAATACAAAAACCTCAACGTCCACCTGAAAGTACAACGCCAGCCCTGGGGTGCTATCATCCTGATTATCATGCCGTTCTTGATGTTCAGCGCCCTGCCGATTTTTATGCTCTTTTACCACAAAGCCACTTTCGAGGAAGTGGGCGAACTCATCATCACATCATTCCTCGCCACCGTCGCCTACTCTATCAACCTCGTGCAGATTTCGCCCGCCACGGACTCCATGAACCTCGCCTATGTTTTCTTGATGATGACCCTGGCTATCAACTTTTTCTGCTTCATCTATGTCACGTATTCCGACCGGCAGCAGGCTGGCAACGATGTGGCAAAAGCCAATGGAGAAAAGCGGAGAGTGTTCCGTTTTGGGCGAAAAATGTGGATTCCCTACCTGTTGGCGGTGCTGTTGATGACGTTGCTGTTCTTGATTTTTGGCAAATAAAAAAACTGCGCGACAAAGAAAATTAGGCGAAATTTGCAAACAAAAACCCGCTCGGGCATGGTCTTCGGAAACCTGACTTTTCCAAAAAAATGTCAAATTTCCAACCGCCGGAAACCTGACTTTTGAAGCAACTTTCAGTTCCTCACTTTTTTAAACAACTGTTGCTATGAAATACAAACCATTTCTGTTCCTGCTCGGCCTGCTGCTGCCACTCGCAAGCAAAGCCCTCGACGCGGGCGTTTCTTACGCCGTGTACGCCACCCCGGAAAAGCCATACCTCGAAATCAACATCGAAATCGCCGCCGCGTCGGTCATGTTCCGGCACACCGACAGCACCCACATGCAGGCCAGCGTGGAGACCCTTATTTTGATAAAACAAGGAGACAAAGTAGTGACCTACGAGAAATACCTACTCACCAGCCCGCTCGTGGAGTTCCCCCAACACCTGCTCGACGTGAAGCGAATGAGTTTGCCCAACGGCGAATACACGCTCGAAATCACCTTTCAAGATGTAAATGACGCGGAAAACAAAGACAGCTTTACTGCGCCCCTGAAGATAGCCGTCGGCGAGAAAATCCACCTGACAGAAGTACAATTGCTGCGCGGATTCCGCCCCGACAATTCGGACAGCCCCTTCGCAAAAAATGGCTATTACCTGGAGCCGCTGCCTTTCAATTTTTACGACCGGGGCGCGGTACAATTGGCTTTTTATGCAGAAATCTACCACTCCAACAAAAGCATCGCTGGCGACAATTATCTGGTGCGCTATTTCATCGAAGAAGAAAAAGGCAATGGCGTCAAAAACCTCATTTCGGTGGGCACACAGCGCAAAAAACCTTCCGCCATTGATGCCGTATTGGTGCAAATGGACATCAGCAAACTCAACAGCGGCAACTATTCGCTCACCGTGGAAGTCCGCAACCCAGCCAACGAACTGCTGGCCGAACGCACCCTCGCCTTCCAACGGAGCAACCCATTCCTCAACCTCGCGGAGACCGAACTCACCGACGAAGTGATGGCAAAGCAATTTGTGCAAAGTCTGGACGAAAAACAACTGCGCTACAGCCTTCGCGCCATCTCGGCCCTAGCTATCGGCGACAATTCAGAAACGCTGAAAAACATCCTCAAAGGAGATGACCTGAAACTCATGCGCTTTTACCTGTTCCGTCATTTCGTCAATCAAGACGCGAACAACCCCGAACAGGCGTATCTGAAGTTCATGCAAGTCGCCGATGCCGCCAACGAAAGATTCCAAAGCGGCTTCCGGTTTGGGTTTGAGACCGACCGAGGCCGTGCGTATCTCCGTTTTGGCCGCCCCGACGACCTCATCCACGTGGAAGACGAGCCGGGCGCGCCACCGTATGAAATATGGGTCTATTACAACTTCCCGACCACCAAGCAAAAAAACGTCAAATTCCTTTTCTACAACCCCAGCTTGGCGGGCGAAGACTTCATCCTCTTGCACTCTACCGCCCGCGGCGAAATCAACAACCCGCGCTGGGAACGCGCACTCTACTCCCGCAGCCCCACAGAATTTGTGGACGGCGACAATTTTCACGACGCCACTGGCACAAAGCGCAATACAGGCCGCAACGCCAAGGTCTATTTTGATGACTTTTAAAGTGCGGCTCACAGTACACGGTTGACGACGTACAGGCTTACCTTTATATTTCAAAAACAAGAGCATTCGATTTCACAGATTGTTGAAATCGAATGCTCTGTCATTTAGGCCTGTGCCGTCAACCGTGTGCCGTCAGTTCCTGTCCGCTTTCGCTTCTTCGCGCCGCTCGATGTAATCCTCCCAAATGGGCAAATAATCGTAGGTGAGAAAAATCTCCGTGTCGAACGCGCCCCAAGCACCATTTTCGAGCGCAAGATTGAGGCGGCGCTCAGCCCCGGCGGGGATTTGCAGTATGATGACGTGGCCGAGATTCATCGCAATCGTCCACGACACCACCCGAGAATCCTGCGGCGGGAACATTTCCCAAAAACCTTGCGCCTCCAGCACCCGACGGATTTCAGGCAAGTTTTTGTTTTGCTGGTGTTTCAAGATAATCGTGACGAGTATGCTGTCCGATACGCCCGGGGGCGGTGTAGTGGCCGGACCTTCCACGACGGAGGAGTCTTGTTGTTCCACAACAGGCTGCTGAGCAAACGCTATTTGTGCCAACCCAACGAGGCAAATTGCTAAGGGCAAAATTTTTTTCAACATTTTCAAAAGCCGGATTTCGATAAATTTTGAATGTGCTTACGAGCGGCAAAGATATGCTTCTCGCAGGGCCAAACTTTCGGAAATTTGGCATCTTTCCGAAAGTTGGTGCATCTGGGCTTGCAAAACCTGATTTTGAAACTACATTTGCCCGGAACAAACGGCGCACGATGCACCTTGGGCTTCGCGGACGTTTTTACATTTTGCGGTTTTGTGTTTTAAATTTTGCGGTTCAAATCTCATGTTCAAAAAGCATCCTTCCGGCCTACCTTACCTGTTTTTCACCGAAATGTGGGAACGCTTCGGCTACTACCTCATGATAGGGATTTTTTTCCTCTACTTGACTGACTCTGAAAAAGGAGGCCTTGCTTTCGACGGCTCGGTAGGGGCCGACGTGTACGGCACGTTCATCGCGTTGGTGTATCTCACGCCATTTATCGGCGGGCTCATCGCCGACAAATTGCTCGGCTATCGGCGCAGCATCATACTCGGCGGCGTGCTCATGGGCGTCGGTTACCTCATGTTGGCGATTCCGAACAATATGTTCTCGTTCTA
>CAYZVM010000230.1:0-9502 GCA_964481485.1 uncultured Saprospiraceae bacterium
AAAGTTCGCGCAGCAGCGTGAGCGCGCGCGGGTTGGGCGAATCGGCCATGTCGGGATTGGTGATGGTGGCAGCGGTCTTGTCGGCGAGCAGCACGGGGAACTGGATTTCGCCGGGCTTTTTTTCGAGCCGGGCCAACAGGCGGCTCGTTTTGCCGGCGGCGAGCAACGCGCCGTCCACAAGCACCCCGAAAGGCTGGCCGTTCAGCCAGATTTCCGTTTCCTTCCCTTTTTTCCTGAAAATAAACTCTCTATCGCTCGTGCGGGCAATCAGCAAACCCGTGTTGCCGCTCTTTTGCTCGGCATAAGCCAGCACGGGTTCCTGAAAAATCGTGGTGAAAACGCCCTCCGACGTGTTGTTGAAAAAACCCGGCTTTTTCGTGATGGAGCGGTTGAGCGAGAGCAGCGAGAGCATTTCACCGTCCCACGGCACGAGCGCCCCGGCTGCTTGAGATTTCAGCCGGGTGCGGAGCCCTTCCACCGCTTTTTTCCAAGCCTGGCTTTCCGGGTTGAAATTGATTTGGCTCAAAAACCTTGCAATCACATAGAGTATGCCGACGATGACCGACCCGGCCAGAAAGACAAGCGTCAGAAATGGTAGGAGGTAGCGCATCCTTTTTTTGTTTTTCTTTTTGTAAAAAAATGACTGGGTGAAATGTCCGCGTTTTGTCGCGAATGTCCGTTGTCCGTAGCAGCCCATTGTTCAAAATCTTTTTTTCGGAACAAAAAAACCGGCCTGAGGGTTGGCGCGGTCGTTTTTTTCGATGAACGCCGGATCGGATGCCGATAAGTAGAACTTTAGCGCACTGCCCCACAAGATTCTTCCCCCGATTTCTCCGGCGTTTTTGCTCCTACAAATTAATAACCGACCAGCCGTATTGCCAGCCCGCTCGCCGTTTTTCTGACAAAAATTCGTTTCGCACAAAACTCAAACTGCCATTCCGTCAGATTTTCCCGCGTGGCACAACGATTGAGGAAACGGCAGAATAGTTAATGGTTGTCGGTTATTAATTCTCGGAATTTAACGCCGCCAACCGACGACTAATAGCCAATAACCAACAACTAATAACCAACAAATAATAACAAGAATAATGGGCAAAATCATAGGCATTGACCTCGGCACTACCAACTCTTGCGTCTCCGTCATGGTCGGCAACGAACCCATCGTGATTGCCAACGATGAAGGCGCGCGCACCACGCCGTCGGTAATCGGGTTTCTCGACAACGGCGAGCGCAAAATCGGCGCACCCGCCAAGCGCCAAGCCATCACCAACCCGAAACGCACGGTGTCTTCCATCAAACGTTTCATGGGGATGCGCCATAGCGAATCTACTTCCGAAATCAGCCGCGTACCTTACAAAGTCGTCAAAGGCGACAACGACACCGTGCGCGTTGATATTGACGGGCGCCTTTACACCCCGCAGGAAATCTCTGCGATGGTGTTGCAAAAAATGAAAAAAGTCGCCGAAGACTACCTCGGCGAAACGGTGACGGAAGCCGTCATCACCGTCCCGGCGTACTTCAACGACTCCCAGCGCCAAGCCACCAAAGAAGCAGGCGCCATCGCCGGCCTCGATGTGAAACGCATCGTGAACGAGCCGACGGCAGCAGCCCTCGCTTATGGCCTCGACAAACGCGACCAAGACGTGAAAATCGCCGTGTATGACCTCGGCGGCGGCACGTTCGACATTTCGATTCTCGAACTCGGCGGCGGCGTTTTTGAAGTAAAATCTACCAACGGCGATACCCACCTCGGTGGCGACGATTTCGACCAAGTCATCATCGAATGGCTGGCCGATGAGTTCAAACGCCAAGAAAACATGGATCTCCGCAAAGACCCAATGGCGCTCCAACGCCTGAAAGAAGCGGCGGAAAAAGCAAAAATTGAACTCTCGAGCAGCGCGGAAACGGAAATCAACCTGCCCTACATCACCGCAGTGGACGGCGTGCCCAAGCACCTCGTGATGAAACTCAGCCGCGCCAAATTCGAGCAAATGACCGACGCGCTCGTGCAGCGCACCCTCGAGCCTTGTCGCAAGGCGCTGAAAGACGCGGGCATGAAACCCGGCGAAGTGGATGAAATCATCCTCGTCGGCGGCTCCACCCGTATCCCTCGCATTCAAGAAGAAGTCGAAAAATTCTTCGGCAAAAAACCCAACCGCTCGGTCAACCCCGACGAGGTGGTCGCCATCGGCGCAGCTGTGCAAGGCGCTATCCTCTCCGGCAATGCGGGCGTGAAAGACATGGTGTTGCTCGACGTGACCCCGCTTTCGCTCGGTATCGAAACGATGGGTGGCATCTACGACGTGGTCATCGAAGCCAACACGACCGTGCCGACCAAAAAGTCGAAAACCTATTCGACTGCATCGGACAATCAGCCGCAGGTGGAAATCCACATCCTGCAAGGCGAACGCCCGATGGCGCGCGACAACCGCTCGGTAGGCCGTTTCATCCTTGATGGCATCCCGCCCGCACCACGCGGTGTGCCGCAGATTGACGTGACTTTCGACATGGACGCCAACGGCATCCTCTCGGTATCGGCTGTGGACAAAGGCACCGGCAAACAGCAACATATCCGCATCGAAGCCAGCACGGGTCTCTCGAAAGAGGAAATCGCCCGCATGAAGGCCGAAGCAGAAGCCAACGCTGCCGCCGACCGCGAAACCCGCGAACGCGCCGAGAAACTCAATACCGCCGACTCGCTGATTTTCCAGACGGAAAAACAACTCCGCGAATTCGGCGACAAAGTACCGGCCAACCACAAAGAGGCCATCGAAACGGCGCTCAATGAACTCCGCGAGGCGCACAAAGTGCAAGACCTCGGCCGTATTGACACGGCTACCGAAACGCTCACGGCTGCTTGGAACGCCGCCAGCCAAGACATCTACGCCGCCCAACAATCCGCCAACGGCGGCAGCGCGGAGAACCCTTACGGCTCCGCTACCGGCGGTCCGGCGGGTGGAGCAGGCTCCAGCGCAGGCGACTCGACACAGGATGTGGAGTTTGAGGAGGTGAAGAGTTAAGATTTGATTTTCAAGACATTTTGGAAAATAACGAAGCCGCCCGGATTTGAATCTGGGCGGCTTTTTCATTTCTCCCCAAAAACTGCTTTATTTGCACAAAAAAAACACCACTATGACTGCCACATCTCTGGGTTACGAAGAAGTCGCCGAGTTCATCGCCAGCCTCGACCCGGCCAAGTTACTTGAGCTGCGCCCCTCGCCCGCCGTACAGGAGCGAGTGGAAAATCTTATCGAAAAAAAGAAAGATGCTGGCCTCACGCCCGACGAGCAGTACGAACTCGACCGCTACCTCGCACTCGAACACCTCATTGCATTGGCAAAAGTGCGGGCGCGGCTCCGTTTGGTCGCATGAGCCGTGCCGTGCCAAACACGCTTAGAACAGCTGTCGCCAAAAGATCTGGTTTCCGCTGCGAATATTGCCGTGTTCATCAGACTGATATGGTGTTCACTTTTCAGGCCGACCATATCATTAGTAGAAAGCACGGAGGGCTGACCGTTTTTGAAAATCTCGCCAATGCCTGCTCTGTTTGCAACCAAAATAAAAGTTCTGACTTGGGTACTTATCTGCCCGGTAGCAATCGTTTGATTCGATTGTTCAATCCCCGCCGAGATGTTTGGGAAAAACATTTCAAGGCAGTTGACGGTGAAATCATTCCGCTTACGAAAATTGGCGAGGCGACGGTCAAGGTGCTGGATTTGAACGACGCTGACAGGGCTAATTTGCGCAGATTGTTTACGCTGCAAGGAACTTATCCATGAAATGAAAAAGCCGCCCGGATTGGATTCCGGGCGGCTTCTTCATTTCATAAAAACCCAATCACCAACGCACACTCAACGTCTGCAGCCCCAATTTCTCAATCATCGCCACCACCTTTTCGTCCCATTCAGGGTTCGTGCTGTAGCCCGGCTCCGTGTCCGTTTTTTTCAGGCCATCCACCACGCAGACATAATCGTAGCGCGGGCAAGCGAGCGCGTCGGCGTACCAGCTGCGCGCTCGCACGAATGCGCCAAAATCCAGCAAAGCTTCTTCCGGCGAATTGTACACGCGAAATGGGGTCTCTTCTCCATCATCCCATTTTGAGAAAGTGGGGCCGGTCCAGTCTCCGCCCGCCTTGATGCCGAAAGGATTGCCGGTATTCAGGAATAGGTAACTTTTAAAACTCGACTCGTACACAGCGATGCCAATAACCACCGATGCCGGAATGCCGATTCGGTCTTCGTAGGTGACGGCGGCTTGCACATACGACTCCACCGTGCCGACATCCGCTCCGTACATGGTGGCGATTTGGTACGAAATATCGCGAATTTTGACGCTCATAATGACTTGTGCGTTGCTGTCATTCAAGTCTGGCTCGTTTTGCTGAGCGGTCGAAGATTTCAGGACAAAAAAGAAATTCATCAGCAGCGTGGCTGTAATATTGGAAGCAAAAGGTCTGTTTTTCATGGCGTAAGAATTTTAATGGAATTGATACCACAAAACTCTGGCTGCCTAAAATCGGATAAAACCCCGCAACCGGTGAATTTGAAATAATTAAAACGCCCCCAAAAAGAGGTACAGAACTCCCGGAATTCGGGGATTTTGAAAACATTTGCAAAAAACAATTTCATGATGCGCCGTCTCTTCTTCGTCTTTTCATTTGCCGCTCTCTCCCCTACCCTCGCCCAAGCCCAACCAGAACTCACCGCCCTCACCTACAATATCCGCTACGACAACCCCGGCGACGGCGAGGATGCCTGGCCGAAACGCCGCGATTTTCTCGCGGGTCAACTGCGTTTTCACGCGCCCGACATCTTTGGGATTCAAGAAGGCCTGCACCGGCAGTTGGAATATTTGAGCGAACAACTGCCCGCCTACACCCGCGTGGGCGTGGGGCGCGACGACGGGAAGCAGGGCGGCGAATACTCAGCTTTGTTCTTTCTGAAAAAAAGATTTGGGCTGCTGACTTCCGGCACCTTCTGGCTGTCCGAAACGCCCGATACCGTCTCTAAAGGTTGGGATGCCGCGCTGCCGCGTGTTTGCACGTTCGCACGTTTGCACGACAGCCTTTCGGGCAAAAAACTGTGGGTGTTCAATACGCATTTTGACCACATCGGGAAAGAAGCCCGTCGCCGCTCTGCCGAACTTATTTTATTGAAAATCAAAGAGAAAAACACGGCGGGCGAGCCGGTCGTGCTCATGGGCGACTTCAACGCCGAGCCAGAAGAAGAACCCATTGCTGTGCTGACACACGAATTGCAAGATACCCGCTCTGTAAGTATAGAGCCACCTTTCGGTCCGGAAGGCACGTTCAATGCGTTCAATTTTTACGACCCGGTGCGGCGGCGGATTGACTATATTTTTTTGAAAGAAAAAGCACTGAAAGTCCGGCAATATGCCGTGCTGAGCGATTCGCGGGACTGCCATTACCCATCCGACCATTTGCCGGTGCTGGTGCGGTTGCGCTGGCATTGATGCAAAAAAGAAGCCGTCCCGGATGTGTACCCAGAACGGCTTTCCTATTCAACTCAAAAATTTCTTCCAAAGTTTGTTTGTCCTCACTGCTTCCACAATTTTCCAGCATCCATAGGCAAGCCTTCTGTGTCCACGATGCTGAAATTGTACCAGCCAGCTGCCAAGCCCACGAGTGAAATCTGTACGCTCACTTCCTTTGAAGCATCTTGAATCTCAAAGGTTTGCACCATTTTCCCGCTCGCATCAAACAGCATCCACACCAATGGGAAAGTCGCGCTTTTTACTTCGCCTTCGATAGTGACGGTTTCGGTGGCAGGATTGGGAAACACCCGAAATATAGAGCCTTTTGATTCCATTTTGCTCTGTACGCCGTCGGCGCGGTTGTTGACAAACCAGCAGTTTTCAAACGGCAAAATTTCTTCTTTTTCTTCTCCGGTGTAGAGATATACCGCGCCGCCAAATTCCCGTGCATAGTTGTTTTCGAAGTTGCAATTGCGAATTTTTGGATGGACGGTGCTGCCTTCCGCTACTACGTAAACCGCGCCGCCGCTTTTTTCCCTCGAAAGATTGGAGACGTATGGGTCACTGTTGTCAGCCCTGCCGCCGGTGAAGGTGAATCCATCCACGATTGTTTCCTTGTTGGCTTTTTCAATGACCAAAATCGTGTACGAATTGTCGGAATCATCGTCAATCAAACCGATGTCGCCGCTCAAGGTAGTTTTGAAACGCTCCCAATTGCGCTGTTCCAATGCTGTTTCCACGCCGGCGAAACCGCCGTAGAGCTGTACACCATTTTTCAATTGGAAAGATACCTCGCGGTTGTAGCCATCGGTCGTCTTGTAAGTGCCAAGCGACACCCACACACAATCGCCGGGCTGGGCAGCGAAGAGCGCAGCTTGCAGGTCGGTGAAAGCATGCTCCCAAGAAATGCCGGTGCCAGCGCCCGTGGCATACGCGTCAACATAAAGGCGGCGGCCCTGCGAAAAGGATGAATTGACAAAAAACAGCAGTAACAGAAAAGAAAGTAAGTAGCGCATATTGGTGGCATTTAGGTTCAGGATAAAACTATTGGGGCTTTGACAACCTCTATCCGAAATAAAATGCCAGAAATAGTGGCAAACAGCCGAGTGGGGGGATTTTAACCATCGGCAGGTACGCATTTCCAGCGATTTGTCGGACAAACGACTAATGACATTTGAAGTAGTCGAACGGTTCGCGGCAGTCGAGGCACCTGAACAGCGCCTTGCAGGCAGTGGAGCCAAATTGCGAAATCATCTCCGTGTTTTGGGAGCCGCAGTGCGGACATTCGAGGGCGCGGTGTTCGCCCAGCAAGGCTTTTTTGTCGGCACTCGGCGAGGCGGGCGGGGCGATGCCAAAGGCGCGGAGTTTTTTGCGGCCATCCTCGCTGAGCCAATCGGTCGTCCAAGCGGGGCTGAGCACGGTGGTGACTTTGACGCGCTCAAATCCACCTTCTTGCAGTGCCGCGCGGATATTGACTTCGATAACATTCATGGCCGGGCAGCCGCTGTAAGTAGGCGTTATGACGACCTCCAACGTGCCATCGTCCAACAC
Source organism: uncultured Saprospiraceae bacterium (assembly GCA_964481485.1). Taxonomy (GTDB): domain Bacteria; phylum Bacteroidota; class Bacteroidia; order Chitinophagales; family Saprospiraceae; genus M3007. Next base: position 7,045 of record CAYZVM010000230.1, read on the forward strand.
ACGCACATCGCGTATGATGCCCAAATCGGCCACCGTCAGCACCGGGATTTCCGGGTCGCAAACGGTTTCCAACAGGCGGTGCGCTTTCGTCAATTCGTCATTTATCGTCATTGAATGTCACTTTGATGATCTAACCTTAAATCTGCATCAATGTTTCGATTTTTTCTCGCACCGAGCCGCGTTCGTATCGGCGCATGAATTTCAAACCCAAATTTATCCAAAAACCCGGCTCTTTTATTTTTTGTGCAAAAAAACTAACGGCCGTGTCCAATTCCCGAATCAGCGCTTTTTCCGTTTCATTTTGTCGGGTGAATGCCAGCGCGGTGGCGGCTTTCCAAGATGCGCCCCGGGCAACGCGGATGCTGAAATGTACCCAACCTTCATCCTCGGTTCTCAACAACCAGTCGAGCAGCCCGAAAGGCAACCAAATATCGGCCAGTCGGTCTTGCACCCGATCGGTCAGCCCGGCGATGATGTCATTGATGCGGTCGAAATCTTTACGCAGCCCAAAAACAGCGTCGCCGGAGCGGGTTTGGGCAGCGGCGATGCCGAGGTCGAGGTTGATGTGCGCATTGATGCCCAGTAAAATATGCTGCATCGTGGCGAACTGGTCGTGCTGGGAAGCCTCAAATGCGGCCTGCCAAGATTGGGTCGGCTGTTGGCCTGCTTGCCACGCATCGAAAGCATCGAAATAACGCTGCGCGAACCGCACGTCCAGCTGTTCCATGCGCGAACCATTTTCAAACAGCCCTGCCTCAATGCCATCGCGCACCGCAATTGTCATTTTCAAATACACTGCCGCAAAATAGCCGAGTGGCGACTGGTGTTCTTTCGCCCATTCGACTATTTGTTCGAGCCGTTCGATGACCTCAGAGATTTTTGTCATTGCGCCATTGCGTCATTTGGAGCCAGAAAAGCCATCGGGGGAGCAGCAAAAGTCGTAAACAGTCGGAATAAAACTGAAAATCAACACATTTTAATAACTTTCAACAAACTCCAAAGCCCGCCGCTCCGACCATGTGAAATCGTCTTTCCCTTTATTTTGAAAACCGCAGTGACCGCCTTGTTCGGACATTTCGAAATGAAAAAACGGGTGCGAACGAGCCAGCGAGACGGGCATACAATCGGGTGTGAGGATTGGGTCGTTTTGGGCGTTCACGAGCAAAGTCGGCACACGGATACCCGCGATAAAATTTTTGGCAGAAGCATTTTTGTAAAAATCTGCCGCGTCGCGGTAGCCGCATATCGGGGCGCTGAAATGCTCATCGAAATCGCGCCAACGCCGCACCAATTGAAGTTTGGAAAGGTCGAGCCGACCGGGAAATTGGGCATCTTTTGCACGGATTTTTTCCACCAACGCCCGCATAAACCGGCGGCGGTAAAAAGCATTTTCCCAACGGTCGAGCACTTCTGCGCCCGATTCGAGGTCGCAGGGAGCCGAAAAAACGGCGGCGGCGCGGATTTGTGGCGGGGCTTTTTCGCCGAGGGAGCCGAGGTATTTCATGGTAATATTGGCGCCCATGCTGTGGCCGACGAGCGCCAAGGTGTCGTAGCCGCCCGACTGCAGCGCGTGGTGCACGACCGTGCCGATGTCCTCGATGTCGCCGTGGTGGTACATTCGGAAAGCGCGGTTCATTTCGCCGGAGCAAGAGCGACAATTCCAAGCCAGCACGTCCCATCCGTTTTTGGAAAAAAGTTTGGCCGCACCGCGGATGTATTGGCGACTCGAGTTACCCTCCAGCCCGTGCGTCAGCACGACGAGGCGGCGGCCACTTTGCCGGATCCAGTCGAGGTCAAGGAAATCGTTGTCGGGAGTGGTGATTCTTTCGCGTTCGTAATCAACGCCTTTCACGCTGCGCAAGATGCCGGGTGCGAGCGTTTGGAGGTGGCCGTTGTATTGCCAAAAAGGCGGACCGAGGTAGGAGGATTTCTCAATGAGCGGCATGGGGTAAAAAAGTCATTACGGGTCATTGGGGTCATTATTTTTACAGGTATTTAGTAGAGTTTTTTTCCAACAATATGTCTTTCAACTCTTTAAGGTAAGCATACTGCTCTGGCATCACTTTTTTCAATGCCTCTTTTACCGCGAAAAAAGCACCTTTTTCCACGTCGGGCAGCAGGCTCTTGATGTGGAGTTTGGCTTTTTCTTTGGCCACGCGGTAATCCTCATACATCAGGGCGCGGAGGGAAGGGATTTCGTGCCAGTCGGCCTCGATGGCGATGGCCTTGCGGGAATCGCCGTTGGCATCCGTGACGGGGTCGAGTTGGATGCAATTGGCCAGACGCGCGGGCGTGTTGTCCCCGGCAGTCGGTGTTTTCCATTGGTTTTCAGCATTTTGCTGTTCATCTGGATTGACTAAAAAGACTTCAAGCCCTTTTTCGCCGACGCGGTAGATGATGACATCCACTTGTTCGTTCGTTTGCATGGCCGCAGATTTTGCCCGTTTGATTATTGACC
>CAYZVM010000231.1:0-9335 GCA_964481485.1 uncultured Saprospiraceae bacterium
CGGTTGAGGCTGTTCACGATGTCGGCGACGCTGATGCTGACCGGGATGGTGATGGTAGAGACCAAGGGTTGTTCCAAAGCCGGGTTGTAGTTTTCGGGTGGCTTGGGCGCGTCGGTGATTTTAGTGGTTTTGCAAAAAGAGAAAAAGGCCATAAGAGCCAACAGGGGGATGATTTTTTTTGACATGATAAATTGAAAATCAGTATTGAGGGAAATTTATAGTTTTTCAAATGCTCCCGGCGGCGGCACATCCAGCACCTGAATCGGCGTCATGCCACCGCGCTCGCCGCGGCTGCCCGAAAGCAGGATTTGCCCGTATTGTTTGTAGTCCGCCCAAGCATTGACAATCCTCGGTTTTTCATCCGAAAACTTTTCAAAATAGGCCCATTGAGTCACCAACCGCGTCTTTTTGTCCACCCAGACGTGGTACTTGTTGTCGGGCGTGACGCCCACGCTGGCGAAAGTCAGTTGCAGCAAATCCGCCGCCTCGCCTTGTTCGGTTTGCCCCGCTCCCAAATATTTCAACGTCACGCCGGAGTCTTTGAGTTTGAACGGCATCACGAGCCAGTATGAGTCATTTATCCACACTTTTTTGCCCATGTCCAAGTATTTAGCGAGCGAGTCGGGATGGGTTTGCTCCACACCGTCGAGCAGCACCTTGCCCGTGCCGTCCTTTGTGTTGACAATGATTTTGAGCGGGCGGTTGAGCCATTCGATGCGGCAAAGATTGGCTTGTTTGTCCCACAGCAAAGTGCGCCGCCCGAAGAAATTCCACGAGATGCAGCGCGTGTCGTCCCATGCTTTTCTGCCGCCCATAGCGCGCATCACCTCATCGGCGATACTGACGGCCTTCAAGTCGGAATCGGCGATGTTGAAGTCAGGTGCGGGCGGGTTGGGCGAGCCAAATTTGCAGGCCGAGAGGCCGAGCGCGAGCAGGGCGGAGAGCAGTATTGATTTTTGAAAAAAACTCATTTTCTGAGAAATAATGTGGCGAAAAAACGACTTTTAAACATGAAAAACGAGCCAGCCACTGGGTTTTGAAATCTTGGCAGGTGTGCATTCTGCCGTACATTTGCCCACAAAGTTACCGACACAAAAACCAAATCACCGAATCGTCGCACTAACATATCACCGAATCTCCAAATCCCCACATCCACATCAGTATGACTCCGCTCGCCGAACGTATGCGCCCCCAGACCCTCGCCGAATTTGTCGGCCAAGAACACCTCGTGGGCGAGGGTGCGGTGCTGCGGCAAGCCATCGAGCGCGGCAAAATCCCCTCCTTCATCCTTTGGGGGCCGCCGGGCGTAGGCAAAACGACGCTGGCCCAACTCATCGCCAAACTGCTGAACAAACCTTTTTTCCAACTTTCGGCCATCAATGCCGGCGTGAAAGACATCCGCGAGGCCATTGAGAGCGCCGACAAACAGAATTTATTCCAACAAAAGGGTGCCATACTTTTTATTGACGAAATCCACCGTTTTTCCAAAAGCCAGCAGGACGCGCTGCTCGGCGCGGTGGAAAGGGGCATCGTGACGCTCATCGGCGCCACCACGGAAAATCCGTCGTTTGAGGTCATACCTGCATTGCTGTCGCGCTGCCAAGTTTATGTGCTTCAACATCTTACAAAGGACGAACTCGTCGGTTTGGTGAACCGCGCATTGGCACAGGACGAGTTTTTGAAAAATCAAAACATCGAAATCGCGGAATACGACGCGCTGCTGCTCTACTCCGGCGGTGATGCCCGGAGGCTGCTCAACGCGCTCGAACTCATCGCCAATTACCGCGAACCCGGCCAGATCTTTCGCGTCACCAACGACCTCGTCCGCGAACTTATCCAGCAAAATGCCGCGCTCTACGACAAAACTGGCGAGCAGCACTACGACATCATCTCGGCTTTCATCAAAAGTATGCGCGGCAGCGACCCCAACGCGGCGGTCTATTGGCTCGCCCGGATGCTCGACGGCGGCGAGGACATCGAATTCATCGCCCGGCGCATGGTCATCCTCGCTGCCGAAGATGTGGGTCTCGCCAACCCCAACGCCCTGCTGCTGGCGACGACCACGATGGACGCGATCCGCATGATCGGGATGCCCGAGGCGCGGATAATCCTCTCACAATGCGCCGTTTACCTCGCCACCTCTCCCAAAAGCAATGCCGCATACATGGCTATCGAAAACGCCATGAGTTTGGTGAAACAAACCGGCAGCTTGCCCGTGCCGCTCCATTTGCGCAACGCGCCAACCAAATTGATGAAGGAATTGAACTACGGCTCCGGCTACCAATACGCCCACGATTTTGAGGGCAATTTTGTGCAACAAGACAATTTGCCAAAGGAGATTGACGGGAAAGTGCTGTACGAACCCGGTGCCAACCCGGCGGAAGAACGGGTGCGGGCGAAATTGCGGGAAGATTGGAAGGGAAAGTACAAATACTAAACGTGTTTAGAAAGCCAACTGGGAAAAGATACGGCCCAAAAACCTCGTTTTATCCGCTCAAATCCGGCCTTTATAGAAATTCTTTATGTCGCTGGCATCGGGTTTCGTATCCTTGCATTTGGATAAAAACGGCTGAAAAGCAGGCACAACCCATTCTCGTCACACAAACATGAAGCATTTTTTTCTAAACACCTCATTCTTCGCCGCTTTGCTGCTCTCCGCGAGCATGAGCGCACAGGAAACTTGGTCGCTCGAACGCTGCATCCAGTACGCGCAAGAGAACAACCTCACCGTGCAGCAGGCTCAAGCCAATGTGCGCACCGCCCTGTTGGCCGAGCGCCAAGCAAAAGCCTCCCGGCTCCCCAACGTGGGCGCCAGTTTCAATGCGGGCGAACAATTTGGCCGCACCATTGACCCCACCAGCAACCAGTTTAGCACCGTCGCCACGGGCTACAACAGCATCGGGGTGAACGCCGGGGTGAACCTTTTCAACGGCGGCCTCATCCACCACTCTGTGAAACAAGCCAACTGGGACGCCAAAGCAGCCCAAGCCGATGGCGAGCAGGCAGCCAACACGCTCGCGCTGCAAATTGCCCAAGCCTACCTCAACATCTTGCTTTTTGAAGAACAAGAAAAAAATGCGCAAAAGAGGGTGGCAACCAGCACGGAACAACTCAACACGACCCAAAAGTTGATTGATGCAGGCACACTGCCCGCCGCCGACCGCTACAACATCCTTGCGCAAATCGCCCAAGGCGAACAAGCAGCAGTGCAGGCTCAAAATAGTGTGGAACTGGCCTATCTCAGCCTCAAACAACTGCTCCAACTCGAACCTGACTTCGACCTGCGCATTGAACGCCCGGCCATCATCGTCCCACCAGATGCCCAACCTGATGCCGTGACACTCGGCCCTGTTTACAACACAGCGCTCGGCACACAGCCCAACATCCGCGCCGCCGACTTCCGCATCAAAAGCGCAGAGGAGGGTATTGAAATTGCGAGATCCGCTTATTGGCCGACGGTATCGCTCTTTGCCAACTTGAGCAGCAACTACTCTACGCAGCTGCTTGATTTCCAAAACGGGACATTCCTCCGGCAAGACCTTACCGATCCGGTCACTATCCGCATCAACGACCAAGACGTGACCATCCAGCAATACATAGACCGGTACGAGTACCCCAAAGTACCCTATTTCGACCAGATAGACCAGAACTTTGGTCAAGGGGTCGGGCTCAACATCAGCATCCCAATATACCAAAACGGGCGCACCCGCCTCAGCGTGGAGCGTGCGCGCTTGGGTGTCCTGAATGCGCAATTGCAACAAAACTCGACACGCCAACAACTCAAGAACGACATTCAAACGGCCATCGCCAATGCCCGTGCCGCCCGCAAGCAACTCGACGCAGCGCAAAAAACATTCGATGCCACCAAAATCGCTTTTGAAAACACGGAAAAACGCCACCAACTCGGCGCGGTGAACACACTCGATCTCACCACCGCCCGAAACAATCTCGACATTTCCGAAAATGACCTCACCGTGGCGCGGTACGACTATCTGTTCAAACTGAAAATCTTGGACTTCTACGAAGGCAAGGCCATCACGTTGAATTGAGGCGTAGTTTATCAAAAAAAAACAGTGCCCCGGCTTCAAAAGAAGTCGGGGCACTGTTTTTTCAAAAACCAAAAAATTGCCCGTTCAAATAGCGGCAATAGCGATGGCGGGGCGTGGGCGGGCAGCGTGGGTATATTTTATTTTCAAAACCGTGACGGAGCTCTCGTCGTCCACGTGCAGGTTGTCGCCCAACAAAAAACGATAAGTGCCGGACTTCGTGAACACAGGCTGGTTCTCCAAAACGCCATAGATATAAGGGTCGGCCTTGAAAGTAGAAGTAGCAATTTTCAGGGTTTTCAAATTTTCAAATCGTTTGCTGCTCACAAAAGGTTTCAGTTTGCCAGCACTGTTTTCCGCCGGAAAAACAACGTAGTAAAAATGGCCGTCCGGGTCAATGACGCCCAGAAATAGCGGATGCGGCAAAGTAAAGTGCAATTGGAGCGTTTCGTTCTTGTAAAGATCGGAGCTATTTGCCCACATTTTCGGTTGAGTCTCTGTGATAGTTTTTCCGGGCAATAACAGAGGACTTTGGGACATTTTATCGAGGCTCATTGCTCCGGAGAAGAGTAAGCCTGCGGCGGGGAGGGCAAGGATTAATTTCATAAAAAGAGAAGTTTGAAAAATGAAAAATCGGTTTGTGGGCTCGAAAGGGTTTGTTTGGCATTTTAGTTAAAAATATCATGCCAAAAAAGCAAACGGCGAAAGTTTGGCCGCATTGCACAGCGATTGAGAAATAAACGCCCTTTTTCCTGAAATCACCAACCTGTTTTGACTATCCTAGGATAGGCACGAGGCTGGCCATTTACAGTGAATGTAAAATAGGCTTGCAAACCGGTTTGTTGGCAGGTGAAATGCCGCCCCACTTTTGGGGCGGCGTTCCTACCTTCGTAAGCTATGCTCCTACCTTAGCAAATTACTCTTCCTTTAAATCGGCGGCGGCTTTTTCCATTTTCGAGGCGACGCTGTTTTTGAAGTCGACCCAGCTATCTTTCATGTCATCTCCCACCCGCTCAAGGTCTTTATTGAGTTCATCGCGAGATGCCACGAGGCGCTTGCGGCGCTCTTTCCAGTTGGCCTTTTCTTTCGCGGTGGCCTTTTCCATTTTGCGGTCGAGCTCCTCGATTTTAGCATCTATTTCTTGGCCTTGGCTTTTCAATCTGGCGGCTATGTCGTCGCGCTCGGCTTGAATGGCTTTGGCAGCATCTTGTGATGCATCTGCCAAGTTTTTGTTGGCTTCCTGTACGTTTTGTTTGGCATCTTGCACGGCTTCGTTGGCTTCTTTGCGGTTTTGGGTTGGCGAATCGGTACAGGCGCTCATGCCAAAGAGAGTTATGGTGATTGCCAGAATGCCGAAAATCAAAATTTGCTTGGTCATATTGTGTGAAAGTTGGGAGGTAAAAAGTTGGTTCTTGTTTGTTTTTGGAAAAAGTTTTTTAGAAAAAGGCACTGCCGCAAATGATGCGACAGCGCCAAACCCTATTGAAAACACAGATGTTGTTCGTTTGGGCAATCCAGTTCAATCCGACGCTTTACTATCCAAACAGATTTGCCAGCGATTCGAATTGATATCCAAAAGCGGTTAATTGGGGGCAATCGGTTTTGTTTTGTAATTCGCTGCTATTGATAAAATTCTTATGCCACAAGTTTTGGCGGATTTTAGGATAGTCAGCTGTTCGCAATCGGTTTCTATTTGCCTCAAATCGGGGAATCTGTGAGGTATGTCTGAATTTAACAAACCTTCTTCATACGCGCAAACAACTTGCGGCTTACGAGCAAGACTGTTTGGTAGCAGGTATCAGATTATCAAGCCGTTACTACGTCGCGTTGCGCCTTACCAGTCCAATCAGGAAAAGCATAACGAGTGCACCCAATACTGCCATGAGGATAGAGCCAAGCAGGCCGGATCCGAGGAAGAGGCCCGTCTCGCGTGAGATGAGGCCGCCAATAAAGGCACCAAGGATACCCACGACAATATTGCCCAGCAAGCCAAAGCCGTAGCCCCGGCGAATATTCCCGGCAAGCCAGCCAGCTACGGCTCCGATAAGCAGTGTGAGGAGAAGACTTTCAGTATTCATAATGTTGTTAGTTTGATTGGTGAAACGATGTACGATTTTAGGGAAGCAGGGTGTGCTTACAGCAATAAAATCAGCAGTAAAATGATGATGAGAATTGCTCCTACAGAAAGATAAACCCCACCACCAGAAAGTTCGCCAAGGCCTTTTTTGATAGAGCGGGTTTCTTTGCGCAAATCTCTTTTTTCACGCCGGCTCATGTTTGATTTATCCAAAGACTGTATCTCTGCCAACCGGTCGAGCAAGACCTTGGCTTCTGGCGACGGCTCACTCGATGTTCCGGCGTTCAATGCTATTGGGGTGGGTGTTGTCGTTGCCATAGACTCGAATGGGTTAAATGTCAACAGCAAGCATGCAGTTAATAGACTGAGGGTAACTTTTTTCATGTTTTTCTTTTTTTAATTGATTTGAAACTGACCTTCTCAATCCAAGATTCCACGTATTGCCGCGATGAGCACAACAGCACACAGAAAATGGAAGAATGTGATGCCTCCACGCCAAAATCGAAAACATCGGGTGGATTACATTTCACCCGTAAAATCCTTATGCCATTTGCCGCCAACCTAAAACCGGGTTATTTTTACTCAAATTGGGGAAATTATAGGCCTTTGGTGGGTAATGCCTGCGAGAAGTTTGGTTTATGGGTGTTATTTTGATTCGGGAGCAGATGCTGCTCACAGTGTAAGTCCTGCAGTGGCATACTCACCGTCGGTATAAAGGAGCTTCTCACCGAATGTGCATAAAAAAACTGCCCCCGTTGCCGGGGGCAGTTGTATAAAATCACATTGAGACTATTTTATCAGCAACAGTTTCCCGCTGACAATCTGTTCTCCATTCAGGATTCTGTAAATGTAAACCCCTTCAAGAAGATTTCCAGCGTTTATTTCGGCTTTGTACAAAACACCCCGTTCGATTTCTCCATCAAATAAAGTGGCAATCTTAGCCCCTTTCAAGTCATAAATCTCGACCACCACATACGAACTGGATTGTATGTTTTGGAATTCGATGATTGCTTTCGAACTAAACGGATTGGGATATGCCTTCACTTGAATGTCGCCTTCAACTACTGAATCGGTATTCCCATCTGGTGCAGACCTTTCATTGTCATAAGAAACCACTACCTCACACGAACTGGTACAACCGCTCGAATTGGTGATTGTCACCGTATATGTTCCTGAGCAGTCTATCGTCATGCAACGTGCAGTAGCACCCGTATTCCATAGATATGAACTCATACCCAATGGCGCACACAATGTAGTAGTCTCACCTTCATCAGGATTGAGATTGCCTGTAATGCTGCACAATGGCGCCTCTCCGACCGTGACCGTCTTGCTGCAAACGCTGCTGCATCCGCTTGAGTTGGTGACCGTGACAGAATATGTCCCCGCCGTGCTCACTGTGACGCACTTCGTCGTAGCGCCAGTGTTCCACAGATAGGTGTTGCCGTAGCCCGAAGGCGCACAAAGTGATGTAGAACCTCCCTCACAGATAGTGCTGTTGCCACTGATGTAGCAAGAAGGAGCCGATTTCACTTTTACTACCTTACTGCAAATCCTGCTACAACCGTTGGAATTAGTCACGGTGACATAATAAGTCCCCGGAGAACCCACTGTAATACAGTTTGTCGTCTCGTTCGTGCTCCACATATAGGAGTTGCCAGTTGCTAAAGGTGTGCAAAGTTCGGTTGACCCGCCCTCGCAAATAGTGCTGTTGCCGATAATCGAACAACTTGGTTTGGGGATGACTGTGACCGTCATGCTACAGGTGCTGCTGCAACCGCTCGAATTGGTGATGGTGACATGATAGGTACCCGCACCATTCACCGTGATGCAACGCGAAGTGGAGCCTGTGTCCCACTGATAGGAAGTACCCCCGGCGGATGCGCAAAGCTGCGTTGTCTCTCCTTGGCAAATAATATTATTGCCAGTGATGGTACAAACCTGTGGCTGTCCGACCGTGACCGTCTTGCTACAAGTGCTGCTGCAACCGGTCGAGTTGGTGACCGTGACGGAATATGTCCCCGCCGTGCCGACGGTGACGCACTTCGTCGTAGCACCCGTACTCCACAAGTAGATGTAACCGTAGCCCGAAGGTGCACAAAGCGATGTAGACCCACCCTCGCAAATGCTGCTGTTGCCGGTGATGTAACAGGAAGGAGCCGATTTTATGGTGACTGATTTGCTGCAAACTTTGCTGCACCCGTTCGAGTTGGTCACGGTGACAGAGTATGTGCCAGCGGCGCCCACAGTGACGCAATTGGTCGTCTCGCCCGTTGTCCACATATAAGTATTGCCCGCCGCAAAAGGTGCGCAAAGTTGAGTTGACCCGCCCTCGCAAATAGTGCTGTTGCCGCTGATGTTGCAGGTTGGCCTCGGGACGGTGGTGACTACCATGCTGCAAGTGCTTGAACAACCGCTGGCATTGGTCACTGTGAGGTGATAGGTGCCTTGCCCGTTCACGGTGATACAGCGCGACGAAGAGCCTGTGTCCCACTGATAGGTGTAACCTGCTCCCTCCGGTGCGCACAGCTGCGTTGTCTGCCCTTGGCAAATGGTATTGTTGCCGGTGATGGTACAGACAGGCGCCTCTTCGACCGTGACCGTCTTGCTGCAAACACCGCTGCATCCGGTCGAATTGGTGATCGTGACAGAATATGTCCCCGCCGTGCCGACGGTGACGCACTTCGTTGTGGCACCCGTGCTCCACAAGTAGGTGTAGCCGTAGCCCGAAGGCGCGCAAAGTTGGGTTGACCCTCCATCGCAAATGCTGCTGTTGCCGCTGATATAGCAAGAAGGGGCAGGTTTTTCTTTTACTGACTTGCTGCAGACGCTGCTACATCCGAACGAACTGGTCACCGTGACAGAGTACGTCCCCGCCGTGCTGACCGTGATGCAGTTTGTCACAGCGCCCGTGCTCCACAGGTAAGTGTTGCCCGCCACGAAAGGCGTGCACAGTTCGGTTGAGCCGCCCGCGCAGATGCTGCCGTTGCCCGTGATGGTACAAATTGGCTTCGGGATGACAGTGAGCGTTTTGCTGCAGGTGCTGCTGCATCCGTTCGCGTCTGTGACGGTGACATGATAGGTGCCAGCCCCGTTCACCGTGACGCAGCGCGACGAAGAACCGGTGTCCCACTGATAGGTATAGCCGCTGCCCTGCGGTGCGCAAAACTGTGTTGTTTGCTTTTGGCAGATGGTGTCGCTGCCCATAATCGCAC
>CAYZVM010000232.1:0-9331 GCA_964481485.1 uncultured Saprospiraceae bacterium
TATAAGATTTACAGAAAAAAGAAATTAGTGCCGGGAAATCCAAATTAGGCCGCCTCTTTTTCAACTTTTTTGGGCAAATTCGCTTTTGAAATATCTCCGAGAAAAGACATCGCCGCAGATTTTTTCTCTGCAAACTTTGCACAATAAATCGAACACCGTCATGACTGCTACGCTCAACCTCTCCCCCACCCTCGCCCACAATGCGACTTTCGCGCCCGAATCGCGCGTGTGGGTGTACACCACGAATCGCCCACTGGCGGATACGGAAGTTTTTTCGGCGCAACAGTCATTGGATGCCTTCACCCGCCAATGGACGGCGCACAATCAGGCCTTGCTCGCCAAAGCCGAAGTTTTTCAAAATCAGTTTGTTATATTGATGGTGGACGAAACCCGGGCAGGTGCCAGCGGATGCTCGATTGACAAATCTGTCCATTTTCTCGAAGGATTGGGGCAGGAACTTGGTGTGGATTTTTTCGAGCGGATGCGTTTTGCATGGGTGGAAAATGCCGAAATGAGGTCTGCCGACCGGGCCGAATTCGCGGCGCAGGTCGGCAACGGGCGGATTTCCGACGAGACGTTGGTGGTCAATACATTGGCGCAGACGAAACGGGATTTGGAAGAAAAATGGCTCTTGCCGTTTGGGAAAAGTTGGCATCGGCGGTTGGTTTGAACCTCCGCTGTCGTTTTCTATTTTCCCAGTTCAAACTCCACATTTTCAGTATCGTAGATGAAGCGTCGGCCTATTGCCCGAAACCCGTTTTTGAGCAGCACTTTTTGTGACGCGATATTTTTGGGGTCGGTAAACGCGACAATTTTCGGCGTGCCCGACAGGTTGAAAAGGTAATCCGACAGATGCGGCACCAGTTCGGACACCAGCCCCTGACCCCAATATTCGGGCGAGAGCGTGTAGCCAATTTCAAATTCGCCGGTATCGGGATTGAAGTCAACATGGCGGGCAGTGCAATACCCGACAAAATTATTCTCCTTCATTTCTATAGCAAAAACACCCAAGCCGGGGCATTTTTGGGCGTATTGCTCCCATTTCTGCAGCCGATCACGCACGGCTTCCGGGTTGGTTTCGGGCGGGCGTATGTATCGCATGGTTTCGGAGTCGCTCTGTAGCCGCCAGATATCAGAAAAATCAGTTTCGCCGAGGGCGCGGACAAGCAGGCGGGGCGTTTCAAAAAGCATATTCAAGAAGTTTTGGCGTAAAGTTCGGCATACTGTGCCGCAGCATTAAAATTCATGTACAAAAAAACCAGCCCCCAATTGTCGGCTTAACTGCAAATAAGGTAAAAAAGAAAGTTGGAGCGAGGGGATTTCTGCCGTTCAAGTATTTTTGACCCGCATTTTTTTGAACCGAAAAACCAAAGAGCAAGCTTACACACATCATAATCCGTCGCTTTCTCTTCACTTTATAGTCCTCCATGACATGAAATTTTCCATACAACTGATTACAACACTCTTTTTACCCCTTTTCCCTCTTTTTGTTTTTGGCCAAACATTTACCATCGGCGACAGCACTGGGATAAACACTTCCACCACCTATCCTTCGCCGTATGGCGATTTTCGGGAAAGTACCCGCGCTCAATACCTTTACCGTGCTTCCGAGTTGGCGGCGGCAGGGGTCACGCCCGGCAATATTATTCGGCTGGGATTCAATGTAGTAGATGTGGCCGGCGCGGGCGTTCACGAGAATTACACCATCAAATTGCTGCTGACAACTTCCGTTCAACTCATCAATGGTTCTTGGCAAAATACGGGCATCACGACCGTGTTCGGCCCGGTGGACTACACGCCAACTGTGGGCTTAAATGAATACGCGCTCGCCGCGCCTTTTTATTGGGACGGTACATCCAACCTCGTTGTAGATGTTTGCCACACCGCCATCCCGGTGAATCCGGGCAACTTTGCCACCAACAATGCAGTGGTGCAACTGACCACAAACCTTTCCTACTTCGGCTCGCGCACCCGGTCAAAACAAAACGATGAAGCCATTTGCGTGACAAATGAGACGGGGGAGCAAGGAACCCGTTTTCACCGCCCCGTGCTGAGTCTAACTCTTTGTTACCCACCAACTAATCTCACGGTGAACGGCGTCACATCCGTGACGGGCAACGTGAGTTGGACACCACCTGTGGGCAACTCGCCCGCCGGGTATATTTACAGTTACGGCTTGCAAGGGTATGTACCGGGCGGGGCGGGGACGGAATTGGGCAGCGGCTCCACCACAGACACGAGTGTGATTCTAAGCGGATTGAATGGCCTCGAAACTTATGCATTTTGGGTGCGCTCGGACTGCGGCGACGGCTTCAGCCGGTGGGCTGGGCCGCTTAATTTTACCACCGACCCAAGTTGCGACGACCTTTTTCTTGACTCCGGGGGGCTGTTGTCTTATCCCAAAAATGAGAACTACACAAAAGTGCTTTGCCCGGATATCGCAGACAACGCAATTTCCATGGCGTTTTTTTTGCCACTGTCTTTTGGCGTGGGCGATACATTGAAAATTTACAACGGCAACAATGTCAATGCCCCATTGCTCGGCGCATTGACAGGAGTATATGTGCTGCCGCCGGCTCCTTTTTTGTGTACGACAGCTTCGGGCTGCCTCACCGCGCAGTTCAAGTCGGACAGCGTGACATCGCCCCAAGATGCGGGGTGGTTGGCGCTGCTTTCCTGTGCGCCGCTCCCGCCAGATGTTTGCTATACCGTGCTCGAACTTGACACAGCCAACGTCACAGGCACTACTGCCGAGGTCTCTTGGATAGATATGTTCGGAGCCGCGAATTATCAATGGGAATTGGTAGAGTTGCCTTACCCCGGTCTTTCGTCGGTAATACAATCTGATGCGGCATACGATGGCACGTCCATCAACTTTGTTGATTTAGAGCCTGGAACTGCTTATCAATTTGCGGTACGCACCAATTGTATCAACGACGCGAGCAGTGCATGGGACACCATCAGGTTCAACACCCCCATCAATTGCGAGGGGCCATTGATTCAGTGCGGCCAACCTATTTCTTTTACTGCCGAAAAAAACGGGTTGTGGGATGTGCTGGATTGTGGGATATCCACGCCGGGCAAAGAGCGCGTTTTTCGGTTTGTTGCTCCCAATACGCGGTCGTACAATTTGGAAATCACGGCTGCTAGCGGCGGTTTTGTCTCATATTTTATCAAAGCCGCGCCAACCGGCTGCGACGACACAGAATGGAACTGCATTGATGATTTCAACAACCCAGGCACAAGCAGTATGCCACCTATCCCCGGCAGCAAGCTCACCGCTGGCGCCCTTTATTACATCCTTGCCGACCCACAAACAACAAGCCCGGTGGCGCAAACTTTTAGAATAACCGAATGCGAAACCCCCAACGACATACCTGCCAATGCCATCGAAATCATAGTCAATACCCCCTGCGAGAGCAACATTTACTCTAATTTGGGTGCCTCGATTGACCCCGGAGAACCCGACCCTGATGTAGATGGATCAGATGGGCTGGTGGGTCGTTGGCTCGATGAGGCCGACGAAACGGTTTGGTTTACGTTTCAGGCACCACCCTCCGGCACTATCACAATCCTTTCTAATGGCAGTGGCACACAGATCCCAAATGAAGACACGCAGGTGGCGCTTTATGCGGTGGGCGATGCTTCGGATTACTCTTCTTTCGAATTGCTCGTGAGCGATGAGGACAATGGAACCACTTTCCTCGGATTCAACTCCGTCGTGTCTTACACGGGACTGATTGATGGCGAGTATTACTACATACAGGTAGATGGCTGGGGCGTGAATAGCGGGGCTTTTTGCATCGCGGTCTTAGAAACGGTGGAGCGTGTGGAAGATGCCAATTGTGATAAAAACTACTTCACGACCGATGCAAACGAAAACAAATGGTACAACATCTGGACCGTGCCCGACAATCTGGATATAGGCCCGCTTGTGGCCGCCGTCAATCCCAACGGGCTCAACTTGGATACGGTATTTTGTCAAGCCCAAAATTATGACGCGCCAATATCCGCGCCCACCAATCTCTTCTACCTGCCTTTGTACTACAATTTCAGCGCGACGGAGCCTTTCGCGGGCAATGTGACACTCCGGATGTTCTTCACCGATGCAGAATTTGCCGCGTTGAAAGACAGTACCAATTCGCCGAGTAAGACCATAGAAGATTTGAAAGTAACAAGGTTCAACGGATCTTCCGCCGATTGCGGCCCGCCAACAAATGGCAACGCGGCAGTGACCATCAATACGGTCAACGCTGTTCAGTTGAACGGCACATTCTTTTTAGAGTTCAGCACCGATTCGCTGGGAGAATTTGGGGCATATCTTAGTTTTGTTTTATTGCCGCTCGAACTACAATCATTTACCGGAAAAGTGTTGGATAAATTCAACTTGTTGGAATGGACAACACTTTCGGAGAAAAACGTGCAGTGGCACATCGTGGAGCGTTCGCCGGATGGCACGAGTTGGAGCGAGGCTGGTCGTCTGGCGGGGCAATCTGTTTCCAATACACCCCTGCCCTATTCATGGGAGGATCGCCAACCGCTGGCCAAAGCCTACTATCGCCTACGCTCGGTGGATTTCGACGGCTCGGCGTCGGTGTCGAATGCGATTTTGCTCGCGCGCCGTTCGGAGCAGTTCGGCATCACGGGCGCGTTTCCGTCACCGACGACAGATGGGCTGACAGTACAATATGCTACTCTTTATGAGGAAGATGTGATGATTCGGCTGACCGACCTGGTTGGCCGAGTGGTGCTGGAGCAGTCTGCCATTGCCGAGCCGGGTGTGAACGCGACGAACCTTTCATTGGGCAATTTGCCAGCGGGCGTGTATTGCATCACAGTCGCAAATGGAACATCTGTGTCTGAGCCAGTGCGAGTGGTGAAGCAATAATAGCAATTGTCAAAATGGGTTTCGGGCGCGGCACAAAATAGTTTTTCAAAAAACTTAGCCGCGCCCGAAACCCATTTTCTTGAAATTAAAGCCCCTCCGTCGCTACATCCTTGTTGATTTTCCGAATCATGCCGCGCAATACCGTTCCGGCACCAACTTCCACAAATTTCGTGATTCCATTGGAAATCATATTCTCAATCGTCTGCGTCCAACGAACGGGAGAAGTCAGCTGTGCTATGAGGTTTTTGCGGATTTCTTCCGCATCGCTCACCGGCTGTGCGTGGACGTTTTGGTAAACCGGGCAAATTGGTTTTGCAAAATGTGTGGCATTGATGGCCTGCGCCAATTCGTCCTGCGCGGGCTGCATCAGTGGCGAATGGAACGCCCCGCCTACCTGCAAAACGATGACCCGTTTTGCCCCGGCTTCGGTCAATTTGGTGACCGCCATTTCGATGCCCTTCCGCGAACCAGAGATGACCAATTGGCCGGGCGAGTTGTAATTGGCCGCCACAACGACCTCATTTTCAATCGAATTGACTACCCGTTCTACATCGGCATCCTCCATGCCAAGCACAGCAGCCATCGTGCTGTCCACCAGCTCGCAGGCTTTTTGCATAGCAAAAGCACGTTGGCTCACGAGTTTCAGTGCATCTTTAAATGACAAAGCATCAGCAGCGCACAACGCGGTGAATTCGCCTAAAGAATGGCCGGCCACGGCATCCGGTCGAAAAGTATCGCCCGCGATTTTTGCCCGCACAATACTTTCGAGGAACACCGCCGGTTGTGTCACCTTTGTTTGCATTAAATCCTCTTTTGTGCCGCTAAACATCACATCTGTGATGCGCCAACCAAGAATATTATTGGCTTGTTCGAACAAGTCCTTTGCCAAAGCGTTGGTTTCGTAGAGTTCTTTGCCCATGCCTTCAAATTGAGCTCCTTGGCCGGGGAAAACGTAAGCCTTCATATATGTGAGAGGTGATAGAAGGTGAGAAATGAAAAATTGGTGAAAGCGGCAAAAATAGGAGAAAGTCCAATTGCCCGAACTTAGAGAAACATCTGCTTTAATGCCGACCAGAGTTGCGCCTTCCTGTTTTTGTCGGGCTCCAACGAGGACAATGCATCTGCGAACAACCAAGCAACCCCATAAAATGCAATCGGTTTGTATGGAAGCATGTCGATCGCCAAACCCAATTGGGCAGGAGGCAGGCCAAACACCAGAATCTGTTCGGGCTCCTTGCGCTTCATGTCTGTCGAAAAACACACTGGTTGGGATGCGGGGATTTCGGCGAACAGCGTATCTTTCTCCAAATTCAAGTTGGCGGCAGCAAGCACTTTGGCCAAAAAATCCCGATTGGAAGCAGCAATGGAGGGTTCTTCGAGAGCCAATACCCATACCCTTTTGGCAAAGCCACCTTTGGAAAAATCCAGCGCGGAATGTTCGGGAGCAATGAAAATCAATTCGTCGGGAGAGAACATTTTTTAAATTTTGCCTGAAAATGGACGGGGAAACATCGAAAGGCCGCCCAAGTGTTAAAAAATATTATTAGCAACCGAAAACCATTTTTTAAAACAATAATTCTGTTTAGCGCCCGGCTTGTTTCGGGTTTTTGAAATAAAATTTTTTCTTTTTGGCAAAGATAATTAACTTTGCATCGTCCAATCAAGGTTTTTTCACCCTTTAGTCAACATTCCTCTCACTATGGCTGGTAAGTATCCAATCACAGTTACCCCTGCGACCCGGTCCAAAATCCACGCCGTCAACTTTGACAATATTCCCTTTGGCAAGGTGATTTCCGACCACATGTTTATCGCCGACTACGACGGCCAAAACTGGGTTAATCCCCGAATCGAGCCTTATCAGAATCTCGATATTGCACCTTCCAACTTGGCCCTCCATTACGGTCAAAGTATTTTTGAAGGCATGAAGGCGACAAAAATAAATGGTCGCCCGGTGCTCTTTCGCGCTGATATGCACGCTCGCCGCTTGAACGTGTCAGCCGAGCGGATGTGTATGCCGCAAATCCCGGAGGATTTGTTCATGCAGGGCTTGAAAATGCTGGTCGAACTTGATAAAGATTGGATACCGGAGGAAGACGACCACGCGCTTTATATCCGTCCGCTCATGTTCGCTACCGACGAGTATTTTGGCGTACACGCATCTGAAAAATACCGTTTCCTCATTTTTACCGGCCCTGTAGGCCCTTATTATCCAAAGCCCGTTAAACTGTGGGTTGAGGAAGTTTTCACTCGTGCAGCGCAAGGCGGCGTGGGTGAAACTAAATGCGCCGGCAACTACGGCGCATCCCTCCTCCCGGCCCAGCGTGCCAAGAAAAACGGCTACGACCAAGTCATGTGGATGGACGCTGTAGAAAAAAAATATGTGCAAGAGGTCGGTACCATGAACCTCTTTTTTGTGATGGATGGGAGGGTCATTACACCAGCCACTACCGGCACTATTTTGCGCGGCGTGACCCGCGACACTTTTATCACGCTCTTGAAAGATTGGGGCTACACGGTGGAAGACCGCCTGTTGAGCATCGCTGAAATCGCCGACGCTTATTGGCGCGGCACCCTGCAAGAATGTTTTGGTGCAGGCACCGCAGCCGTGGTCAGCCATGTAAGCGAAATCACTTGGCGCGACCGCAAAATGGAACTCCCGCCTGTGGATGCCGAACACCGGCCAGTTGGCACCCGGTTGAAAAAATATATCAATCGCCTGCGCATGGGCTTAGAGCCAAACGAGTACGACTGGATTCAATATTGCGATGGCTTAGGGGCGGAAGAAATGGTAGCGGAGAAAGAATTGTTGTCGGTATAAATTTGCAACTACTTGATTTCGAGAAAAATAACAGCAGCCCATCCGCTTTGGTTGGGCTGCTTTTTTTTGCAAATTCAAATCTTGCCGACCAAACAAGTTGCTCACTTTAACTTTCCGGCGAAAAAACAATTTCCATGAAAAAGGACTGGTTTGCAGCGTGGTTTGATTCACCGTATTACCACACACTCTATAAAAGTCGCGACGAAGAAGAAGCCCAAAACACACTCGACAATTTACTTCGGGCACTTGATTTGCCGGAGGGCGCGCAAATTCTCGATTTGGCATGTGGGAAAGGCCGCCACAGCCGCTACCTAGCTTCTAAGGGGTTCGACGTGACGGGGCTGGATATTTCCGATGCGAGCATCACGTTTGCTCGCCAGTTTGAGCACGAACGACTGGCATTTTTCCAGCACGATATGCGTGTGCCATTTAGGTTCAACTATTTTGATGCCGTGATGAATATGTTTACCAGTTTTGGCTACTTTGACACCGACCGCGACCATTTACTGGCTTTGTCAAATATCCAAATCGGCCTAAAACCAGGCGGCCTTTTTCTGCTTGATTATTTTAACACAACGTGGGTGCAGCAGCACCTCGTTGACTCGGACATCAAAACAGTGGATGGCATAGAATTTCATCTGAAGAGAAATATTCGAGATGGATATGTTTTTAAAACAGTTGAATTTGAGACAAGTGGGCAGCAATTTCGTTTTCAAGAAAAAGTAAGAATGTTCACGTTGGCAGATTTTCAGGCACTTTTTGTTGATTCTGGACTTACTTTGCGCGATATCTATGGCGGCTATGATTTGAGCCGCTTCGATGCCGCGACTTCTACACGCTTGATACTTATTGCTCAAAAACCTTTCATGGCATGAGTTGGCTGCAAACACTACAAATCTGGGACAGTGCGCTTTTCCAGGCCGTGAACAGCGGCATGAGCAATGAATTGTTCGACTTGGTATTGCCACTTTTTCGGGAAAAATGGTTTTGGGCACCGCTTTACTTATTCATTGGGGCGTTTTCTTGGATGAATTTCGGCAAAAAAGGCTGGATTATTGTGCTGGGCTTGATGGCCACCACAGGCTTGGCCGACTTCACCAGCAGTACTTTGGTGAAAAAAAATGTGCAGCGCATCCGCCCGTGCAACGACCCTGCGATGGTGGACAAGGTTCGGCTCAGAACCCATTGTGGCGCAGGATATAGCTTTACATCGTCTCATGCCGCCAATCATTTTGCTGCGGCTGTTTTTATTATCGGCATATTTGGGAGGCTGTCGCGCTGGGTGCGTCCCGCTGCTTTGACTTGGGCGGGGGCGGTTGCTTTTTCACAAGTATATGTGGGTGTACATTACCCCGGCGATGTGGCGTGCGGTGCGGTGCTTGGCGCTGCAATTGGATGGTGGGGTTCTGCCACATTCAGGAGGTTAGGCATAAGTGCCGCCCAAAAAACCTGAGTTCTCTGGAGCCACAAAACCAATGGCCGGTCTGCGTCGCTGCGCAGACCGGCCATTAGTTTTGGCGAAAAATCAAATTTTGTTCAATTCGTCAACGGAAGCAGCTTTTGAGCCAGTTCTATCAACCGGCTAATTGCGGTAACATCCGGAACGGGGATTTCGCGGGTTTCGG
>CAYZVM010000233.1:0-9230 GCA_964481485.1 uncultured Saprospiraceae bacterium
CCCGAAAGGCTGTGGATTTCGATTTTTTCGAGCGGGCTTTCAGGCGATTCGACGGTCAATATTTCCCGGACGGGGTTGGGAGAAATCTGCACAAAAGGCTGCACGCCACAAGCCTCCTTTGTTGCCACCACCACCGTATCCATGAAGATGCCGCCGAGACCGATGAGTTGTTCTTGTTCGTTGATAATAAGCACGTTGGAAATCTTAAAAGAAAACAGTTCCGTCGCAGCGCCCCGCCGAATAATCATGTCGGAAATGACAAATTCAACCGTGAAAAGCGGGGTGCTGGGCTTAAAATAAACATTCTCCCCTTTGCCTGCCGCTCCGAACCTGATATTGCCTGCCGGTGGCAACAAACCCGGCGCAACTACATCTGTGTGCGTCGCTATGACATACATCCGGTCGTCGGGAACAGTATCGGGGTAAACCCGGGTGAGCGAGTCAATAATCATGTCCGGGTCGTAGTCGTATTCGACATCGAACGCAATACCCAACGCACCCAATGGGGGCGGTACATTGGGCGGATAACGCAGCGTGAACGTGGCTGAAAAAGTATCAAGGTCGCCGACTGTATCTTGACTAAAAGTGACAACGATATCCGGCATCGGACAGCTAACACAAAACTGAATCAACCGCTCGATATATGGAATAGGCGGCGGCATAGCGTTGTTTTGTGTACTGTCGTAATTGAGCGCAATGGCCCCAACATCCAGCGAATCAACCATGCCGTCGCCGTTGCAATCCACAAATGCCAAGTCAATTTGACTGACCGGCAGCACCAACGGCATCCACGGCTCTGCCAATTGTGGCGCCCAATCGAGCAGGGCGGGGTCGCGTGGCGGGCCATTTTGCCCGAAAGCCACCCCGATCGGCAAAACGTCAATGTGGTCGGCCCTGCCGTCATTGTTGGCATCGCCGGGATACATAAAAACCGGCTGCGCAAATGACAGACTGGCAATGAGCATGTTGATAGTTAGGGAAAAGAGTATCAGGCGCATAATTGCAGCATTTGGTTAGGAAAACTTGTGCGAACTTTCGGAATTTTGAAGGTATTTGTTTGACCTCACCACAAAGCGCACCTTGACTGACAGCAAACTTATCGAACTTTTCCGTGCACTCTCGCCGCGACAGTTGACGCGGTTGGGCGATTTTTTGCAGTCGCCTTATTTCAACAAAAATACCGATTGCTTCCTGCTTTTCAATTATTTGCAAAAATATGCCCCCGATTTCTCCCACGATAACCTGAGCCGACAAATCGTGTTGAAAAAATTGGCAACGGAAAAATCGTTGGATGGAAAATCGCTTGCACACCTCAGCAGCCGACTCCTTTCGCTGGCGGAAAAATTCCTCGTCACGGAGGCGTTTTTCGCTGATGAATGGCTACAGCAATTGACACTGGCCCGACAATATCACGCGCTGAATTTGCCCAGACACTACAAAACCGTCCAAACAGATATTGAAAAACTGTCAGCGGAATTGCCCTTCCGAAATGCCGAATATTACCGGGAGCAACTGCTGGCAAAACGACTTTTTTATGAACACAGCGACCGCAATCAGCGCGGTTTCAATGAGCGCTTGCAAGCCGCCGCCGATGCCTTGGATATTTATTATTTGACCGAAAAACTGCGATACGCTTATGAAATGCTCAATTATGAGTCGGTGCTGAATATCCGTTATGAAACGAAATACTTAGATGAAATTTTAACGTGGGCTGCCCAGCCGGCCTATTCAGAATTTCCTGCGCTGCAAGTCTATCGCCGCCTCCTATTGCTGTTGTCAGCCCCCGATGAAACGCAATATTTTGAAAATGCCAAGTTGATTTTGATACAATCAGAGACCCATTTCGACAGCGATGAACTCAGACAATTATACACCTTGCTGCTCAATTATTGCATCCGCCGCATCAACCGTTACAACGACGAGCATTTTTGGCAAGAGCATCTGGGAATCAACAAATTGCTGCTGCGCAACGGATTAATCTTTGAAAACAATCTCCTCACTCCCTGGCATTACACGAATATCGTCGCCGTCGGCCTAAAAACCGGCCAAACAGATTGGACGCACCAGTTTATCCACGACTATCGCGGGCGGCTGCCGTCCGAATATGCCGACAACGTGTTCCGTTACAATCTCGCCCAGTACCATTACCATTTGAAAAACTACGACGCTGCCCAACGTGCGCTGCTTCAGGTAGAATTCACCGATGTATTGCTCAACATCACCGCCCGCAGTCTGCTCATCAAAATCTACTGCGAAACCGAACAGACCGAACTGCTGCTCTCCTACTTGGAAGCGACGCGCATGTTTCTGCTGCGCAACCAACTCCTTGATGCCCAGTTGAAAAAACAAATGCAGAAGTTCGTGGAGTTCACCGCCAAATTCGCCAAAATCCCGCCCCACGAGCCAAGGCGTTATCAAAAATTGCTCGAACAACTCCCGCCCACCCAAGAGATGATGCACCGCGATTGGCTGGCTGGGCGGTTGAAAAACAAACTGGGGCGAAAGTGAAGGTTAAAATTAAACAATCGTTTGAATTCTGCCCACGGCCTCGCCTATCTTAGCCCTTCCGAAAACATCCGACCTTCCATGGGCTCTTCTTCCGCAGAAAAAATTGACAAAAGCCGTTACTTGCTCGAAGTCGCCGAGCGGCTCTTCGCGTTGCATGGCTACGAAGCTGTGTCCATCCGCCAATTGGCAGCCGAGGCTGGTATGAATGTCGCCATGGTGAGTTACTATTTTGGCTCGAAGGACAAATTGTTCGAGGCACTGATTGCCGACAAATTCCCCCGCACCGGCGAGCGACTCGAAGAATTGGCCCGGTCGTCGCTCTCTCCGTGGGAAAAACTCTCTCAAACGGTGGATTTGTATGTAGAAAAATGCTTTTCGGGGCGCGACTTCCACCGTATCGTGATGCGCGAAATCTCGCTCAGCCAACGACCAGCGCACGTAAAAATCATCACCACCTACCTATCCCGCCACCTCCAACTCATTCGCGGCTTCATCCTCGAAGGTCAAGAAAAAAAGATGTTCCGCCCGGTAGATGTGGAGTTTACACTCGCCACATTGTTTGGGTCGTTTTCGGCACTCGTCAGCCATGGGAGCCTTTTGTGCGCCATGCTGCACGAGGATTGTGCAGAAAATATCTATTCAGAAGAAATACAAGCGCGATTCAAACATCACCTGAAATCGCTGTTGCAGGCGCATTTGGTAATTGGTTGATTGGTTGATTGGTTCTCTTTGATAACAAATTTCCCAATCAACCAATCACCAAATTCATCGGACTATATCCTCCAAAATCTCTGCGGGTTCTGCATTGCCCAGCCGGATGCTCCACGAAATCCATTTGAAATAATTGCCACCGCCGAAAATCGCAGAATTGTTGGAACCGCCGCCCGCCTCAAAATACCTGTCTTTCAATGCCTTGGAATTGACCAACGGGAAATAAATCTCCAATCGGCCATCCAAAAGTTCGAGCATCAGGCCGCCGCTCCACAGCAATTGCTCGCTCTTCGGGCGGTCTTCGCCGAGCGGCGTAGCATCGTCGAAATATCCGATGTCGAACCACGGCAAAAGCGGGATGCCGAGCGGCAACCGCTGCGGCAAATCGGCCTTCAGGTTGAGCGCAAGGATATAATTGTTCGAGTTGCCGATTTGACGGGCAAACTGCGCCCCGAACGCCCCCTTAAAACCGCCCTCCGTCTGGCTCACCTGCTGGGCAAGAAAACCCGAGGTGCCGCTGCGGTCGAAATAAACCTCGTCGAAACGGTAGTCGTTGAAGCCTTGCGGATTGAGCGCGAAAGATGCCAGCGCCGGGTCGCCCGCGTTGATGTCGCTGTTGCGACGAGCATTTTGAAGAAAACTGCCCACAAACACCCGCATCGTCACTTTTCGTTTGGACGAATAAAAAAATCGCTGCCGCCACTCGAGCGAGCCGCGCAGATATTCCCCCGACCGCCCAAATTCGTCGCGACCATTTTGCCATTCCAGCGCAGTTTTGAAATGCCAGGGACTGGGCAGTTTGCGCTGTTCGGCTTCATAGCGCAGCTCGTAGATTTCGTATTTGTCGTACATTTTTCCGGCAAAAACCGCGTCCTCGTACACGGCAGTTTCTCTTCCCAAAAAAATAGCCCGCAAATTCAAAAAGTGCCTGAACGACGAGGAATTGTCATGCAATTCGGCCCGCACCTGTGGCACCACGCGGTAGTATTTTGAGTAATAATCATCCGCCCAATTGTAGTCAAAGTTGGCCGTTTTGGCACTCACGCCCGCCGTCAGGCGCGGCATGAAACCGCCGGGAAACAACTTGTAGCGCACATCCGCCAGCCCCACAAGTTGCTTCGAGCCAAAAGCAAAACCCGGCGCGAGGTAGTATTGCAAACGGCGCGGCGGCAGCGGCGGATTGTAAATGACCGCGCCGAGCATCGTTTTGTCGTAATTGTTCCAACCCATCCACGGGAGCAGCGCGACGGTGCTGCGTTTGGGATTTTGGAAAGGTGCGAGGGGCTTCACTTCCAATGGCTCAAAACCCGGCAAAAAACCGCTCACCCGCCGAAGGTTGTTTTTTCGGTTCAAATCCAGCGCGTCGTGCGCATGGTCAATGACATAAGCATCGGCATCCACATTGGGGAACTCCAACTTGCCCGGCGCCGAAAACCATTTTGTCTCCACCGGTTTGCCATCTTTTAAAGCCGAGACGGAAAACGGCGCGTCCAAATCACCTTTGTTTTTGACATCCAACATCCAGCGCCCGGCATCTTTTTTTATACCTTTTAGCGCAAAATCTGACCATTTTTGGGTTTGCATACTTTCAAAAAACCACCCCGCGTCGAGTTTGTGTTTTTCAAAAACTGCTTTCAAATCCTCCGAGTACGGGTGGCGAAATTGCCGTTGGCGATAATAATCCTGCATGGCCGCGTCGAGACGCTCCGTGCCAACGGACTGCTCCAGCCAATGGAGGCACATCGCAGGTTTCATATAAACTTGAAGGCCATAAGCGAGCGGCGCAAACTTGTCGGAATGCGTGTCGGGCGGCGTGTCTTTACGGTCGCGGGCGAGCAGGAGATAGCCATTTTCGATGAGCGAGCCGCTTTGGGCAGGGTCGAAGAGAAATTTGGGCAGCGCGTCTTCGATGCTCATTCCGCCATAGTATTGCTGCATATAGCGGTTTTCGTAGTAAGAGTTGATGCCCTCGTCCATCCATGCGTGGTCGCGCTCGTTCGAGGCCAAGATGCCGTAAAACCAGTTGTGCCCCACCTCATGCGTTATCACGTCGTCGAGACTTTTTGCCGACGAGGAATTGCCGATGACGGTTATCATTGGGTACTCCATGCCGCCGCCCGCACTGAGCGCCGAGTGTACCGCCGTCGCGTGGGGCCACGGGTATTCGCCCACTTTTTCGGAGTAAAACTCGACTGAGCGGCGCACATAGAATGCGCCTTTTTGCCAAATGTCCGACTCCGTGTTGGTGAACATGGCCCAGCAATCCACCGCCCTGCCGGAAGCCAGTCGTGCCGTATCTTTTAGGACGAAAAACCGCTTGTCGGCAAACCACGCAAAGTCATGGACGCGGTCGGCGGTGTACCGGATTGTCTTTGCATTTGGGCTGGACGCCGGGAACGGGTCTTTTGTTTTGTCCACACCTTTCGCCAGTTTTTCCCGTGATTCCGCTTCTTTTTTTGCTAAAAACTCAATTTCCGAAGGTGTTTGCAAAACACCCGTCGCGCCCACCACATAGTTTTCTGGCAAAGTCAACGTCACGTCGAACGAGCCAAATTCGGAGTAAAACTCGCCCATGTCGAGGTAGGGCATCGGATGCCAGCCTTTGTGGTCGTACACCGCCGGTTTGGGGTACCACTGCGTCATTTGGTAGGAAGTACCCACATGGCCAAGGCGGGAGAAGGAGGCAGGTATTTTGAGCAGAAACGGCGTGGCGATGGTGATGCGAGCGCCCGATGCGAGGGGTTGCGGAAGTTTCAGCAACGCGATGTCGGGATTTTTTTTGTCAAAACGCCATTCGACTTTTTGGCCGTTCGCCGTGAAGTCGAGGTTTTTGAAATAGCCCAACTCCTGCTCGTCGGCAAAATAGAACCGGGCGCTGCCGTCGCGGAGTTTTTGGCGGCAAAAAGCCGAATTGCGGTTTTTGAAAGCATTGCCCCAGAGGTGCATCCAGATTTCGGGCAAGGTATCGGGCGAGTTGTTGATGTACTCGATTTCGATGTTGCCGGTGAGCGTATGTGCCGAGTCATTGAGCGTCGCGGCGATTTTGAAATTTACCTCCTGCTGGAAATAGTTTTTTTGGGAAAAAAGGAAAAAGGGGGCAAGCAGTCCCGCCGTCGTCAAGACTATGGCGGGCAAGAGGAACAAAGGTTTCATTGTCAAAAAGTTTGGCGTATGTGCGACGCAAACTTATGGTGAAGTGGGGTTATAGGGCTTTTTTCGCATCGTTTGATTTTTGCCGAAGATTCTGTGACAGCAACTGGTTGGGACCCCACGAGGCTCCCCAACCAGTTGCTGTCACAAAATCCCAATCATTTCTACCCAACATACCCTATTCAAAACTCCAATTTGTAGCTCAGCACCGGGATGAGCGGGGCTTGGTAGTACTGTTCGATAGTGCCCTTTTTTTCATTGAAATACCGCCCGAACACATTTTGCCGGTTGGTCGCATTTTGCAGATCAAGACCCAATGTGGTGGTGAGCGAGCGGTAGTTGCGTTTGAGGCGCACGCCCGTGTCGAGGCGGAAATAGGCAGGCATTTGGTCTTCAAAAGCATGGCTGTCGTCGTACACCGTCTCGCCTTTTTCGCGGGAAGCCGCCAAGTCTATCGGCGATTCGCGCAGACTGCCGAGGCTCGTCAGTTTGAGGTTCACGCCAAATGTGCGGTTCTTTTTCCACGCCCATTCTTTGCCCGCCGTGAGCGTGTTCACATAGTTGGAATTGAATCGCGTGTTGCGCCACACCCCGTCGCTGCCGCGATATTCCGATTGGAACACTGAGGAGGCAAGAAGGAAATAAAAACCGCGCGTCAGGAATTTTTCCACCGTCAGTTCGAGGCCATAGTTGCGCCCCAACCCATTGTTGGTCAGGCTTTCATTGACAAAACCTTGTGTCAGGTTGAGCATCGAGAAGGCGTCGGCAGCCGCGCCGTTCACCGGAATATTGGTGAGCGATTGGTAGTATATTTCGGGTTTTACGCGCCAATTGCCGGGCAGAGATTGGTCGAACGACAGCACAAAATGGTGTGCTTTCGACAGGCCGAGGTCGCGGTTGGGTGTCGTAAAATTGCCATCGTCGCTCGTTATTTTGGTAAAATACACACCCAACGGCTGAATCTGCGAGTGCAGCCCGTAGCCAAAACTGAGCGATTGTTTTTCCGAAAAAGCATATTTCACCGACGCGCGCGGCTCCACCGAAGCCGTATTGTTCAGCAGAAAAAACAACCCGTGCAGACCTACGTTGAGCGTGAGCCGCTCGGTAGCGCGGTATTGCCATTGCGCAAAAGTGTTGACCGAAGTGCCGTTGCCCGAAACTTTCAATTGCTCCTCGAGGCGGTCATTTTCCTCAATAAATTCGTTTTGGCTGAAATCAAAATTCAAGAAATTGACATAGCCGCCTGCCCGCAGAAAATGCCGGGCGTTGAATTTGTGGCTCAATGTGGACGACACGGTGAGTTTTGTCTGGATGTGCTCGTTGTCGAATTGGCGGCGCATCGAATAGTCGTCGAGCAGTTTGTCAATGCGCTCGCCATTTTTCGTGCCGGATGCCGCCACCACCGTTTTCAGGTACGTTTTGTCGTTCAAAATCAGGCTGTGCGTGAGACCAGCCACGCCCGTATTTGCCACAAAATCAACGTCGTAACGTTTGAAATCATCCTCCGCCCAGAGCAAAGAATCGGCTTTGCCCTGTTGGGTTTGGTCGCTCAGGCCGCCCATCCCGAACAGGGTAAAAACGCCCGCTTTTCCCGCCGGGAGCCACACATTGAAAGACAAATCCTGAAAATTGGTGACTCCGTCGCCGATGTTCACGCCCATTTTCGACAACACAGAAAGCGTGGAGTAGCGGTAATTGATGAGGTACGAACCCGTTTGTTTGCCCAAGCGGAACGGCCCTTCGGTGGCCGCGTCGAGGCCAAGCACACCCGCCTGAAACGTGTATTCGCGCCGCTCCGAATTGCCTTTTCGCAATTTCAAATCAAAAACACCCGACAACGCATTGCCATATTCTGCCGCGAACGCGCCGGTCGTAAAGTCGGAATTGGTCAACAATTGGGCGCTCAAAATCGAGATGCCGCCGCCCGAGGTACCCACCGACGAAAAGTGGTTGGGGTTCGGAATATCCACACCTTCCATGCGCCAGAGCAGGCCATTGGGCGAGTTGCCGCGAATCGAAATATAGTTGTTGCCATCGGCGGGCATCGCCACCCCAGCAAACGACGAGGCCATGCGCGCCGGGTCGTTCACGGCCGCGGCGAATCGCTGCGTCTCCTCCACCGAAAATGTGCGGGCGCTCACCGCCGAAAGTTCGTTCAGCGGCTTTTGCTTTTCGATACCCGCCGTGATGACCACCTCTTTTGATTGCACAAAATCTTCCTCCAATTCGATGACGAGTTCGGTCTCTTTGCCCGAGTTCAGGGTCACGTTGGCCGTCACAAATTCTTTGTAGCCGAGATAGGTCACGCGCAGGGTTTGTTTGCCCACCGGCACCCCGGTCAGGCGGAACCGCCCGTCCGCATCGGTCACGGCGCCGCGCTGCGGGTCGGTGCTGAGCAGGGCGACCGTGGCACCTACGAGCGGGGTTTTCACGGCCTTGTCAAGCACCGTGCCTTTGAGGGTTTGGGTGTAAGTTTGCGCATTGGCTGCGCAGGCCAAGAGCAAAAAGAAGGCAGAGAAAAAGATGTTTTTGTACATAGCTTAATTTTCGTTGTTGTTTTCAGAAAATTGGAGAGAGGCGCTTGCCACCTCTCTCCCCGAATTTCCGTCTCACCCGTAAAATGATTTGGAAAAGTCGCCCTGAGACACGCGGCGCGGGGTGTTACCCTGATGCGAGGGGGAAAAATTTTAACCGCAGGATAAAAAAGGGAAAGTTGAAAACCGCAAAATTCAAAACCGCAGAACCGCAAAATGTAAAACCGTAGAGCCGTAAAGCGTGGCGCATTTATATTTTACATTTTGCGGTTCTAAGTAGTTCTTTGAAATTAGTTTGCATTAAAAGGGGAGAAATCGATTGCTAAC
>CAYZVM010000234.1:0-9219 GCA_964481485.1 uncultured Saprospiraceae bacterium
TAGCGGTCATAAGCCGGGCGAATGAGTTTGGGCAAATCTTCTGCTTTCGTGATTTTGTCATAGTCCACATCATTGGAAACCAATACTTTAGCCTCCACACCCACCGCCTCGAAAGTATTCCAAAAGTCGGTCACACCGTCTTCCACATGCTTGCGGGTAGCGGGCAGCGCGGTGTTGAATTTTTGCCCCGTAGCTGCTTCAAATTGCTCGATGGTATTTTTGGAAAAATCCTCTACCTCATAATCTTTGCCCGTGACTTCTGCGGCGTACATCCAAAATGTCTGCTGAATCACCGCCTCGCGTTCCTTCTCCGGGTTGCCTGAAAACGGTGTGGTGACAGCACCTGCGTTTTTCAAATCATCATACGCGGCGGCGATGCGGGCGAGTGCATCAAGCAGCACAAAAGCCGCTTGTGTTGGGTGTTTGTTCGGGTCAATCGTGTGGCCGAGCGGCCGGTCAGTGCCGGGAATTGATGCCGACGAGCCGGGCGCGGGTTTCCAGCCGTTGGCGGTCGAGGGCGACCAATTGACGGGGAGCGCCCCCGCAGCCACCCAATCTTTCACCGGCGGCATAGCCGCGCCAGCAGGTACGGGCGGCGTGTGAATATCGACGCAATAGCCATGCAGGGGGGCATTTGCCGTGGAGTGGGGCGACACATTCACTGGGGTCACGTTCGGCACGATGTAGGGCTGATATTGGCCGCCAGATGGGATGTAGCAAGCGGGTATTTCAAAAGAAATGGCTTGGCCAGTCGGGTTGTGTACGGACAAGTTGGCGATGACTCCTGTCGTGCGGCCTGTGCCGGTCACGGTGACTTTCAGGTTGTCAGGCATTGGAAGAATGCCTTTTTTACATTCTTTCTGTATCGCCTCCACGGCTTCTTTGGCATCCCGCGCTTCGGCGGCGGCTCGGGAAGCATTGGTTTGGGCAAGGGCAAGGCTGGCTGCGAACAGCCACAAGGCTGCCGCGCAAATCATCTTTTTCATGACGTACTTTTTTTGTGTGTGAAAAAAATCGGGTGAACCTCAAAAAAGGTTTTGCGCAAAACCCGATACAAAAATGCCGTGGTGCGCAGGTCGAGAGCAAGTACAGATGACAGGGCTTTTCAGCCGAAAAACGCCCTCTCTTTCTCCGAATAAGTCTGTTTTGCTTTTTCTAAAAAATTGATTTTCAAAAAATTGGGAGCAAAAAAGGTGTGTACACGAAAATGTCTTTTTGGAAGAAAACAGGCGGGTGTTTTCACAAAAACTTGTTTGACATTTTGCACTTTTGTCTCGCTATATGGAAAAAAACGCCCCGCTTACTGGCGCACCCGGCGCGCTTCTCGGCGAATACCACCGGGCTTTGCAGGAATTGAGCCGACTCATCGAGCCGCTCGATGCGGCAACGCTGACCGCCGTGGCCGACCCCGACACGGCGGATGCGGATTGCCGCTCTATCCAAACGGTGCTGGCCCACGTGGTGCGCGCGGGTTTTTGCTACGCCATGGATATTCGGAAAAAACAAGGCGAGCAATGGGCGTACCCGGCGCGGGTTTTCAGTGACAACGCGGCGGAATTTGTGGCGGATTTGGAGCGGATGTTTCGTTTCACCGAGCAGGTGTTCCGCGATTATCCAGATTTGCCGCTCGAAACGATTGACCCAGCAGAAAAAATGCTGACACCGTGGGGCCAACTGTACGACGTGGAGCAATTGCTCGAACACGCTATCGTCCACATACTCCGCCACCGACGGCAAATCGAGCGTTTTTTGGTGAAAATAAAAGGGGGAAAAGCCTCCTGATATCGCTGCGAGGATGCGAGTTTCAACCAAAAAATTGCCGTGCTGCGACAACTGCAAAAACGGCATTCTGCCCTCCCATTCTCTTCCAAACTTCACCTTACCTTCGCGCCCCATTTTCGTTGTTAGTTGCTCGTTGTTTGTTCTTCGTTTCACAACGCGCCTACGAACAACGAACAACTTTCAACGAACAACGAATTCATGCAAGTCAAAGATTTTCTAAAAAAACTCGGCCTCCGCAGCCGCAACACGGGTACTTCCACCGGGCTGAACGCCATTTCCGGCCACCGCCGTTTTCTCGATTCCCACTCGCCGGTGGATGGCGAATACATTGGTTCTGTGAGTATTACCACCCGCGAGCAATACGACCAAGTCATCCAATCCGCCGAACAAGCCTTCAAAATCTGGCGCGAAATGCCCGCCCCCAAACGCGGCGAAATCGTGCGCCAATTCGGCGATGTGCTGCGCCAATACAAAGACCCGCTCGGTCGGCTCGTTTCCTACGAAATGGGCAAAAGCCTCCAAGAAGGTTGGGGCGAAGTGCAAGAAATGATAGACATCTGCGACTTCGCGGTCGGCCTTTCGCGCCAGCTCTATGGCCTCACGATGCACTCGGAGCGCCCCGGCCACCGGATGTACGAGCAATGGCACCCGCTCGGCATCGTTGGCATTATTTCGGCGTTCAATTTCCCCGTCGCCGTGTGGTCGTGGAACGCCTGCATCGCGTGGGTGTGCGGCGATGTGTGCGTGTGGAAAGCTTCTGAAAAAACGCCACTTTGCTCCATCGCTTGCCAGCATTTGTTCCAAAAAGTGTTGAAAGCCAATGACTTGCCCGAAGGAATCTCTTGTATCATCAATGGTGACTACAAAGTGGGCGAGTTTATGACGAAAGACCACCGCGTCGCGCTCGTGAGCGCCACCGGCAGCGTGCGCATGGGCAAAATCGTCGGCCAAACGGTGGCTGCCCGCCTCGGCCGCACCATCCTCGAACTCGGCGGCAACAACGCCATTATCATCACACCTTCGGCAGACATGAAAATGGTGCTGACCGGCGCGGTGTTCGGCGCGGTCGGCACGGCAGGACAACGCTGCACCAGCACACGCCGCCTCATCATCCACGAGAGCGTGTATGAGCAGGTGAAAAACACCCTCGCCAAAGCGTATCCCCAACTTCGCATCGGCGACCCGCTCGACCCGAACAACCACGTCGGGCCGCTCATTGACAAACAGGCGGTGGAAAATTACCTCCACTCCATCGGCGAGATAAAAAAGCACAAAGGCAAATTCGTGGTGGAAGGTGGCGTGCTGTCCGGCCCCGGCTACGAAAGCGGCTGCTATGTGAAACCCTGCATCGCCGAAGTCGAAAATCACTGGGACATCGTGCAGCACGAGACGTTCGCGCCGATTCTGTATTTAATCAAATACAAAACCATCGAAGAGGCCATTGCCCTGCAAAATGCTGTGCCACAAGGACTTTCGTCGGCCATCATGACGACCAACCTGCGCGAGGCCGAGCGTTTTCTCTCTGCCAACGGCTCCGACTGCGGCATCGCCAACGTGAATATCGGCACCTCTGGCGCTGAAATCGGCGGCGCGTTCGGCGGCGAAAAAGAGACGGGCGGCGGGCGCGAATCGGGTTCGGACTCTTGGAAGGCGTACATGCGGCGACAGACGAACACCATCAATTATTCGGAATCGCTGCCGCTGGCGCAGGGGATACGGTTTGATTTTTGATTCAGCAATTTTCTTATTTCTACAGAACTTGGCGGTCAGGTGGTGTGAGCCATCTGACCGCTAACTTTTTAAAAACTTGACGAAATGCCTATCCCTGATTTTCAAACGCTCATGTTGCCGCTATTAACATTCGCGGCTGATGGAAGAGAACATTCACAATCAGAGGCCACCGAAGCATTGGCTAAGCAATTTAACTTGAGTGAAGAAGAACTTGGAGAAATTCTTCCAAGTGGCCGTCAAGCAAAATTTGATAACCGCATTGGTTGGGCTAAAGTACACATGAAAAAAGCGGGTTTACTAGAATATCCCCGAAGAGCAATTTTTAAAATCACTGAGCGGGGTAAACAGATTTTAGCAAAGAAGCCTGCTAAAATCAATATGACTTTACTAAAGCAATTTCCTGAATATCTTGGATTTATCGGAGCTAATCGCACCGATGAAAGCGAAAAAGAAGTTCAACAAGAAAACCTAGCAGAAAAGTCTACCCCGGAAGAAATCATTGAAAAAGGCTATTCCGATATCCGTAGAGCACTTGCTTCCGACTTATTGGAGCGAGTGCTGAATATTTCCCCAGCCAGGTTCGAGCGCTTGGTAATAGACCTGCTCGTAAAAATGGGCTACGGCGGTGGCTTCAAAGATGCGGGTACTCATTCCGGGAAATCTGGTGATGAGGGTATCGACGGCACTATTCGGGAAGACAAATTGGGTCTGGATATGATTTACATACAGGCCAAACGCTGGAAGCCAGGCAACCAAGTAGGCAGACCCGAAATACAAAAGTTCGTAGGTGCTTTGGCTGGGCAAGGGGCCAAAAAAGGGATTTTCATTACAACTTCCTCATTTTCAAAGGAAGCGCGCGACTACTCTCCAAAAAACGAAACAAAAATCGTTCTCATTGATGGCGACGAGCTGGCGCAGTTAATGATTGACTACAGCCTCGGAGTTTCGGTGATTAGCACATACGAAATCAAACGAATTGACAGCGACTACTTTGGGGAGGAGTAGATTTGGGCGAAACAATCCAACTCAGGCATAGCGGGAGAGCTTGACGCTTTCTACCGACCTTTTGCCTCCTTTTCCGATTTCGATCATCTCGTGCATATCCACGAAATGGTCATCGAGGTGGTGGCCGCTATTTTGGCAGGCTCCTTTGGCGCGTTCGATGGCGGGCTGAAAGTTGCGGTACTCCAAATATTCCAGCACTTTGCCGAGATCGCGGGCCGACCAGCATTCGACGCCGTTTTCGTCGAGGCGTTTGATTTGTTAGAAAATGGGCGTGTTGACAGATGGTTTTTTTGCCATAACGTTGTACGTTGTATGGTGAATATCGCTGGTTTTAGCGGCAAATATAACAAAAACAAACTGTGGCAACACAAATAGTTTTGATTTTAAAGCCCCTTTCCTCCACGCCTCTGCGCCCCTGCGGTGAAACATTCTTGTGTTAGATTTTCACTAAAACTTCCCCCACCGCTTCTTTCTCTGAAAACCTTTTTCCCGCCTTTGCGGCAGTTCTTTTATCAAGGGTCCCGGCGCAAGTCGGGGCAGACCTTTGCCGTGCGCGGGTCTTATCACGACCCTGCACACCACACTTGGCAACTACGCCGGAGGGATACAAGGATCGTCTGCTGCTTTTTTTGCCATCAGAAATGCTCAATGGGGCCATTGTAGGATAGTGCGGGTCGTAAGGCCCGCACACGGCAACAGTGCGGATAGCATTGCTCTCATGGTTCAGCCCTCACGAGCCGCCATTCCCAAATCTTTCCATCCTCAATATCAATGTGTTCGCCCGCGAACTGGAAGCCAAGTTTGCGCAGCACACTGCACGATGCGTTTTCTTCGGCGAGGGTGTTGGCCGTGATGACGCGGACACCCTCATGCTCGAAAGCATGCTCCACCAAAGCACGGGCGGACTCGACCGCAAAGCCGCGCCCTTGGTAGGCATCGGCGATTTCATAACCGATTTCCACTGCGCCGTCGGGCCCCGGTGTGCCTTTGTAGCCGCAGGTACCAATGAGCCGCACATCGTAGCGATGGATGATAAGGTAATTCCACCAGCCCATGTCAGTGGGATGTTCGCGGGCGTAGTCGCGCATCCAGATAAGCGCCTCGGTGAAATGTGTCCAGTGCTCGGCGAAATCAACGCCCCCGAGCAGAGCAGAAAGTGTCGGCCAATCTTCGTCCACGATGGCTTCCAACATGGGCAAGGTGGTGGGCACAAGAAAAAGTCTTTCGGTCAGCAGCATATATTTGGCAGGATGAAGGGGCGATTTTCGGGAGATTTTTGAATTTTTCGATGCTTTTTGGGCGACTTTCTATGCACTTGTTTTTCGGCGGAAAAAAACGATGAAGAAAAAAATTTGCACACTCAAACAAAGTTTCGACTTTAGCGGCTGCTTAGCATTGCTGCGCCAACAGCGTGGCGGCGGCAATTAACCAATCGTACGCAATCCATTCTATTGTATGAACGACGCCGGCTGCGGGTTTCCGTAGTCGGCGTTTTTTGCTTCTTTTTCGAGGTTTCATGGCGATTTTATGGAAAAAACACTCCTCTACGAAGCGTTTTCAACACTGACTCCTGCCGAATTGCGCGAGTTTGGCAAGTTCGTCCGCTCGCCATTTTTCAACACCCGCCCGCAATTGGTGGCACTGTATGAGTATTTGCTCGGCTGCCGGGAAAGGGGCGACATGCCGAGCGCGGAGGGTGCGTGGGGGGCGATTGGTTTTGACTCTTCCCCTCGTTCGACCCCACCCCGGCCCGGCCCTAAAAGGGAGGGAGATGCGACACACTCTACGTCTCCCTCCCTTTTAGGGGAGGGCCGGGGTGGGGTTGAAACGGGAGGAGCCGGGGGTGGGGTTGAACGAGGGGAGGACGGCATCAAACTCCGCCTCGCCAATTCCGCCTTGCTCGCCTTGTTGGAAAAATTTTGGATTTACCAAGAGAAGTTTCAGGACGAGCCGCGCGGGAAAATCCGCCTCGCCGCCGCGTATCGCAAGCGGAATTTGAGCAAACATTTTCACATCACGCTGCGCGAAGCCCGCCAAAGCCGTGAGCGCCAACCCTGGCGCCACGCCGACTATTATCATGACCTGAACTTGATAGAATGGGAACAGTATCAATACGATACATCGGCCAAACGGACGGAAGCGCTGAATTTGCAATCCACTTCCGACCTGATGGACACTGCTTTTATCGCCCGAAAATTGCGGTTGGCCTGCCTCGCGCTGGCGCATCAGGCGGTGTTCAAAACGGATTACCACGTCGGGTTGCTGGAGGCGGTGCTGGCACACGTTGAGGCGGAATCATTGGTAAAAATCCCCGCCGTCGGGCT
Organism: uncultured Saprospiraceae bacterium; assembly: GCA_964481485.1. Taxonomy (GTDB): domain Bacteria; phylum Bacteroidota; class Bacteroidia; order Chitinophagales; family Saprospiraceae; genus M3007. The sequence continues at coordinate 6,843 of CAYZVM010000234.1, forward strand.
GTATTTCCATTGTTACAAGTTCCTGACGGACACAAAAACGGATGTGCATTTCGAGCGGTTTAGGGAAACGTTGTTCGACCACGCTGCCGCTTTCCCGCCCGACGAGTTGCGCACGATGTACTTGTTGGCTATCAATTTTGGCATCAAAAAGATCAACGAATCTGCCGACGGTTGGCTGCAAGCCACGCTCGGTCTGTACAAAAAAGCGCTTGAGTTGGGTTTGATGTTGGAAAACGGGCTGCTGTCGCGTTTCGCGTTCAACAACATCGTCGCTATCGCACTGCGTGTGGGCGAATTGGACTGGGCGGAAAATTTCATTGGTCAATACAAGCCTTATCTCGAACGGCAATGGCGCGAAGCTTCTGCAAAACTGAACCTCGCCCGGGTGGCCTACGCCCGCCGCGATTACAAAACGGCACTCCTCAATCTGCAACGTTCGGACTACAAAGATTTGATCAACAACCTCGCGGCCAAAACTTTGCAATTGAAAATTTTTTACGAAACAGCGGAGTACGACCTGTTGGAAAGCCACCTTTCGAGCATGAAAAATTTTATCCGCCGACACACGGGCATCGGCTACCACCGCACGAATTACAGCCTCATGGTGCAGTACACCCGGCAACTGATGGCGCTGAATTTTGACGACGCAAAGGCAATCGCCACCCTGCGCGAACAGATTGAAAAAGAGGAAGTATTGACGGAAAAAGAGTGGCTGCTGGAGATGTTGGGCAATTGACGGCATGCAAAAAACGCTGCATTTCAAAGTCAATTTTAAAACAAAATATTTTATTTTTGCCGCCAAACTTAAAACGCCCCGCCATATGAAAGGAACACTCCCCGCCGACTATCGCCCGTGGCTTGAAACCGTCAAGTCCACAATTCGCTCTGCGCAAATCAAAGCCGCGTTGGCGGTGAACGAAACCCTCATCAGGTTGCATTGGGAACAGGGAAAGTTGATTGTAAAAAAGCAGGAACAAGCCAATTGGGGTGCTGCTGTCGTTGATCGCCTTTCGGCCGATTTAAAGGTCGAATTTCCAGACCTGACAGGTTTTTCTCGCTTGAATTTATTTCAAATGAGGCGCTTTTATTTGTTTTACAGAGATGCCGACGAATTTGTTTTACAACTTGTGAAACAAATTCCTTGGGGGCACAATATATTAATTTTCAGGAAGATAAAAGAGCCGGAAGTAGCCCGTTTTTACCTTTTGGCTACGGTACAAAACAATTGGTCGCGCAACGTGCTCGACCTGCATATTGCATCCGGCTTGCACTTGCGCCAAGGTCAGGCTATCACCAATTTTTCCAAAACACTGCCTGCTCCATTAGCCGATCTGGCTGAGCAAACCTTGAAAGACCCTTATATTTTTGATTTTCTCACGCTGGCATCCGATGCCCGCGAACTTGATCTCGAACGCCAATTAACCCAATCTATCACCAATTTTTTAATGGAATTGGGTGCGGGATTTGCTTTCGTCGGGCGCCAATACCGTTTAGAAATTGGCAAAAAAACATACTCCATTGACTTACTTTTCTATCACCTGCGCCTGCGGTCGTATGTGGTGGTTGATTTAAAAATGAAGTCGTTTGAACCCGAGTTTGCCGGAAAAATGAACTTTTACCTTTCCGCTGCTGACGATATATTGCGAGACGAAGGTGACAATCCGAGCATCGGCATTATTTTGTGCAAAACCAAAGAACGTATCGAAGTAGAATATGCGCTCCGCGACCTTAACAAACCGATCGGGGTGAGCGAATGGCTACTGACCACCCACTTGCCGGAAAATCTGAAACCTTCCCTGCCTTCCGTGGAAGAAATCGAACAAGAACTGGAAGAACGCCTGAAAAATAATGTCTGACACTATTTTTGCCCAAAAATAAACCCACTGACCGCTGCCAACAGCACACTGAAATGCCCAACCTCGACTCCAACATCGAATATCTCAAAGGCGTCGGCCCGCAGCGGGCGGAGGTGCTGAAAAAGGAATTGGGCATCTTCACCTGCCGCGATTTGCTGTTCCATTTTCCGTTCAGGTACATTGACCGCACTAAATTTCACAAGATTCGGGACATCCACAATGAAGGAGAACAGGTGCAAATACGCGGCACGCTCCGCCGCCTCGAAACCCTCGGCGAAGGCCGCGCCCGGCGGTTGGTCGGCAGTGTAAGAGACGAGACGGGTGTGATGGAACTTGTGTGGTTTCAGGCCGTGCAATGGCTCGAAAAGAGCCTTGCCGTCGGTAAAGAGTACATCGTTTTTGGCCGCGTCAACGAGTTCAATGGCCGTTTCAATATCACCCACCCGGAGATGGAGGAGGTAGCGCCTCCCGCGTCAACCCCACCCCCGGCCCCTCCCCCCCAGGGAGGGGAGCGCGTGACT
>CAYZVM010000235.1:0-9169 GCA_964481485.1 uncultured Saprospiraceae bacterium
AGAGGTTGCTGAGCGTTTTCGGGGATTTGAACATCAGCCGGGCGTAGTCCTGCACTTGGTGGAGTTTTTTGTAATTGTTTTCCACCAACACGCTGAACTGCCGAACGATGTCCAGTTCAGGTTCGCTGATGGCGTTGTTCAGGTACTGTTTTTTAGCCAGCCGGGTAAGTTTGATGATAAGGCGTTTGAGCAAAACGCGCAGCATTTCGCCCTGAATGTTGTCATGCGTTTCAAATTCCTCCCGAAAAACTTGCGCCAGCAAGTTGAATTGCCGCGTGTCGGCCTCGTCGGGCAAAATCGGCTCCATACCGCGCCAGCCGTAGAAGAGAAGCCCCGCGCACGACACCTCTTGGTCGTGGTCGAGGATGCAATAAAACTCGCGGTTGAACTGCCACACCACCGCATCTTCCGGGCGTTCGAGCCGGAAAGAGTGGCCCACATTGAGGCTCAAAAAAGCGTTTTCGGGAAAACTATATGTTGATTCGTCCACCGTGATGGTCTGCGCCAGACCCCGGTTCCACACGATGGCGAGCAGTTTTTGTTCGCGTTCGCGAAAAAAATACCGCGCAAACGAGGGCTGATCCATCGCCATCAAAAACTGCCCGCCGACGGCTGGCTCTTTGTATTCGTAGTGCATATTTTGAGTTAAAAAGCCATGTTTACTAAACTTTCAAAAGTTTAGTAAACATGGCGAAAACGCGACACAAATGTTTATTTCTTGACGGCATTCGCCCAATTTTTATCGGCGGTTTGGATGTACACCGATTGTTTTTTGTTCCAGTCCGTTTGCACCGAAAGGTTGTAGTTCAAGTAAAGTTTGCCGTCCACGATGCTCCATGCTTCGGGCTCTATTTTGGCGGGATAACCCTGCGCCCAGCCGTATGCGCACCAACCGCCATACTGCGGCGCGTACTTTTCGGGACTCTGTTTGAACAAGTCGCGGTGTTCGGCGGAAGCAAAATGCCAGGTCGCGCCATTCCACTCAAACGTGATATCCGCCGCACCTTTTACGGGTTTATTTTGGGTGAAATATGCCACCGGGTCGTAACCTTTTATGGCGCCGGCTTTGGTGGCATACACGGCTTTGGTTTCGGTTTGGGCAAAAATCCCGGACGCAAGGAACAGGGATAAAGCGAACAAGAGCGTATTTTTCATGGTCGAAAATTTTAAATGCAAAATGGGTTACAAGATGATGTTTAGAAAGGATTGACGTGATTTACAGGATATTTTTACTCCAAAATCCTGTACATTCTGCCAATCCTGCCCCCAACAACAACGCTGCTTAAGCGTGCACTTCTTCCAAAACAGGCGCTACCGGGAAATCAATCGGGAACTGCGTCACGCCATGAATATAGTTGCTGATAATTTTATCGCCCACAACGATAATGATGTCCACAAGATTGGCCTCGTTGTAGCCTGCGGCGAGCAGGGCTTGGGTGGCGGCGGCTTCGGGTTTGCCACGATTCACCGTGAGCGAATGGACGAAGCGGGCGAGCGCGTCGAGTTTCGGGTCGAAAGAAGCCTCTCCACCGCGGATTTCGAGGATTTGCTCGTCTGTGAAGCCGTTCATTTTTCCCAGCACCGTGTGCGCCGATTGGCAATAGCGGCAGTCGTTCACCTGGCTTACCACGAGGTTGATGACCTCGCGTTCTTTGGCGCGAAGGGTACTTTTGCGGTTTTGAAGCGCGAGGTAATCGCCCAGCGCGGTGTCGCTTTTGGCAAAATAGGCGTAGAGATTCGGCACAAAACCGAGGCCTTTTTGCAGGTTGTCAAAAAGGTTTTGGTTGTTTTCGGAAACCTGGTCGCGGGTGGGGACAGTAAACTGTGTCATCGTTTTTTGCTTTTAGTGTTGTGAAAATGTTGTTGCGATTTGATGACACAAAGGTGGGGGCGACCCGGCCCGGCGGCGATACCGATACTGCCCGGCGGCTTACCAATTTTTCCCGAGACGAAAATTTATTTGATTTTTATCTTCAAGACAGAGCCGTGGAAAACACAACGAAACAAACCCTGTGTCCTCTGTGGCTCTGTGTTAAAATGAATTGAATGACCAAAATGATACAACTCCGCCCCGCCACCATCGCCGACCTCGCCCTGCTCCAACACTGGGACGAACAGCCGCATGTCGTCGAATCCGACCCGAACGATGACTGGGAATGGGAAACCGAACTGCTCCGCGACCCCGATTGGCGCGAACAACTCATCGCCGAATTGGACGGACGCCCCATCGGTTTTGTGCAAATCATTGACCCGGTACGGGAGGAAACACACTACTGGGGCGACGTGCCCGACAATCTGCGCGCCATAGATATCTGGATTGGCGAAGCGGAAGATACCGGGAAAGGTTACGGTTCCGAAATGATGCGGCTGGCGCTGCGGCACTGTTTCGCGGACCCGGCGGTGGAGGCTGTGCTGATTGACCCGCTGGCGTCAAACACGGCGGCGCACCGTTTCTACGAACGGCTGGGATTTCGTTTCGTGGAACGGCGGCAGTTTGGCGAAGACGACACTTTCGTTTACCGGCTGGAAAGGGCAGATTTCAGAGACTGACCGGGATGTTCTACCGACATCACGGGAGGCAGATGACCTCGCGTGGAGATTCTTTTTCTTATCCGGCTCAGGGATTCGGGTTTTACGCCGAGGTAACTGGCGAGTTGGTATTGCGGCACCCGGTTCAATAATTCGGGCCGGGTTTTCAGGAGGTTCAAATAGCGTTCTTCAGGGGTACTGAGCATATAGGTTGCCAGCGTATTTTGATACTCGGAAATAATTTCCTCAGCGCCTACCCGGCAGAGCGACTCCGCCCAGGGGAATTGCCGGTAGATCTCCATTTCAGCCTCGATGGTCAAAAAAGTCGCAACAGTATCTTCCAGACAATCTAAATAAAACCTGACGGGCGATTTCGGTTTGCTGCTGGTGAGAGATGCGACAGTTTGCATATCTGTGTAAAAAGCGGTGGTTCTTTCTTCGCCGTCTGTCAGGTAATATTCACGGACGCAGCCGCGAATGATGAAAAAACAGCCTTTCTGAATTTGACCTTCTTTCATCAAAAAATCGCCTTGCGCGAACGTCTTAATCTGGGAAAAACCGGAAAGCATCCTGGCATCCTCCATCGAAACCATTTCAAAATTAGATTTCATGTACTCGGCCATGATTTCTCGCGCCGCCTCTACGGAAGGCAGGGATGTTTCGGTGGCAACAGCGTTGTGATTTTTCATAAATGGCCGGTTAAATCAACGATGCCGCGAAAATAGAGGTTCGGCGTTTGACGACCGAAGCCCTTTCGATGGAATCGCTGATTTAACCGACTTGTTGAAAAAAACGGGGCGTGCCATCAGTGTTGCGCCAAATTTTCGCGCCAAATTATGTCACGCGAAGGCGCAAAGTTCGCAAAGCGTAGCGTGTTCTTTGCGGGCTTTGCGCCTTTGCGTGACCCATTTTTGAGCGGGTGTTTACGCAACTCACGCCCCTTTTTATCAACCCTTCAAAAATAAACCCGGTACATCAAATTGGGGAAAAACCCGAACTGCGTGAGGTAGCCGACGTTGCCCGGTTCGCGCTCGTCGTAGAACTCCGAAATTTTGCCTTTGTGGTTGGTCACGTTGTCCAGGTTGAGAAAAATTTCGTGGGTCGCCCGCCGTTTGTTCCATTTGTAACTCGCCGAAACAATGACTTGATACACATCTTCGAGGCTGTTTTCATAGACTTTTTCATAGTCCCAGTAGCGGCCATTGGCGGGGTCAACCGCGAGATTGCCCTGAGCGTCGCGCAAGAGCGGAATGATTTTCCTGCCGCCGCCAAAGAAAACTTTGGCATTCAAGCCGAGGGTCTGGTTGTTGCGTTTGCCGAGGTTGACAAATTCTTTCCCGAAAAGGATGTTGACCAAATAGTTGCCGTTGTACTGCGTGTTGCGCCACACACCTTCCAGCGATTTGTATTTCGACTCGAAAAGAGAAGCGTTTATCAGGTAGTAATAGTTGTTGCTGAAAAACTTTTCCAGCGTGATTTCGATCCCGTAGTTTTTGCCGACACCTTTGTTGACCAAATCAACGTAGCGAAATTCAAGTCCTTCGTTGATAGTGGCGTAATAACTCGTGTCGAGGTTTTCAACGGGCAAATCGTACAAATTCTGGTAGTAGGCCTCCACTTTTGCCATCATGTTTTTGCCGAAGCGTTTTTCAAAACCCAGCACGAAATGGTGTGCTTTCAGCAAACCGAGGTCGCGGTTCGGTTCGGTCACGCTGCCGTCGGGTTGTTCCACTTTTGCAAAATAGTTGTGGATGCTTTCCATGTTGCTGTGCAGGCCGTAACCCGCGTGGATGACGCAGCCCGCGTGGGTTTTCCAGTTGAGCGCCAATCGCGGCTCGAAGGTGCTTTGGTCGTTGAGCAAAACGTTCAGGTTGTGGAAACCGGATACGAGTTCGAATCGCTCGTTCAGGCGGTGTTTCCAACTCACAAAATTGCGCAGCGTCGCCACATTTTCGTCCATGTTCACGAGTATGAACCGCTCGTTCGCATCGCCGCGCAACCGGCTTTGCCGAAAATCAAAATCAAACAGCGTGTAGTTTGTACCGACCTGAATTTTGTTGCGGGCGTTGATTTTGTGGTGATACGTGATGGCGCCCCGGTAGGTCGGTTTTTGCAGGTCTCCGTTGAAATTGAGTCTTTTGCTCAACACAGAATCGCGGAGGTGATTGCCTTCGTTGTCAAAAAAGGGAATGACTTTCGACTCGAAAATATCGTCGGCAATGGCTTCGTCGGAATAGGAAATCGTAGTTTTCAGGAAACTGTTGTCGTTGATGCTCAGGGTATGATTCAGGCCGAAATTGAACAAATGCGCCTTTTTTTGAAAATCTTCCCGGATTTCGGGGTGCATGGCGCCGTTGCCGGGTGTTTCCCAAAGAGCGGGCGTCACGTCGTTCAGGGTAAGGCGGCTCAAACCGCCGAGGCCGAACAGGGAAAACGCGCCCATCTTTTTAGTGGGCAAAACGATTTTGAAAGTGGCGTCTTGGAATTTGAAAACGCCGTCCACGTCAATCAAGCCCGCGTCGCTGATGAGGGCGGCGGTGGAATACCGGTAATTGACGATGAAGGAGCCGCCATAGCCTTTTTTGAACGGCCCTTCCACCGTGAACTCGGTGCCCAACAGTCCGAAGCCGAACACGCACTCGACTTTTTCGTTGTTCCCGGCCCGAAGCCGCACGTCGTACACGCCCGACAACGCGTCGCCGTATTCGGGAGCGAACGCGCCCGTGTAAAAATCGGAAGTCGCCAGCAGGTTGTTGTTCAGAATGCTGACCGAGCCGCCCACCGCGCTTTGGTCGCCGAAGTGGTTGGGGTTGGTAATCTGCACACCTTCGAGCCGCCATTGGACGTATTTGGGCGAGTTGCCGCGCACGATGATGTCGTTGCTGCCGTCCTGCGTAGCGGTGATGCCGGGAAAATTGGACAGGATGCGCGAGGGGTCGTTGAAGCCGCCGGCGTAGCGATTGGTTTGCTCTGCCGAGATGGAACGGGCGCTGATGATGGCCATGTCGTTGAGTGCCTCGCCTTTGTTTTTGTCCAAAGTAATCACGACCTCGTTCATTTTCACGGCGGATTCCTGCAAAAAAAGTTCGAGAAACACCTCTTTCCCGGAATTCACCACGATGTTGGGCACGACCTGATTTTCGTAGCCGAGGTAGGAAATTTGCAGTGCTATCCTGCCGATAGGCACGTTTTCCAGACGGAAATTCCCGCTCGCGTTGGTGATTGCCCCGATGACGGGTTCCGTGCCGGGAATCGCCACTGTCGCGCCCGCGAGCGGTAGTTTGCTGTCCAAATCGAGGACGACGCCCCGCACGGTTTGGGTCAATTGCTGGCCGGAAGCCAATGAGGAGAAGAGGGCAAAAACCAGGGTCGCCAGACAAAGTTTTTTCATGATTTACCTTCGATGTTTTTTAGTGAAAAAAATTCGAGGGCAAAACTCAGGGCAGGCGAGCCGGGCTTTCATTGACTTTGGTTAAGAAGTGAATCGGAGTTAACAAACAAAACACCCCCGCCCGATTCCAAGAGAAAACGAGCGAGGGTTTCATTTCAAATTTTTGAAAATACGCCTCAGTCGGCGCGCATGGTAATGCGGATTTTCGCGTCGTCGAAAGTTGCCTCGTACACTAATTTTCCGCTGACCAATTCGACGATGGTGCCCACGTCCGAAGTGCTGGAGTCAGAGAGGGAAAGTTTTTTGCCGTCGTCGCTTAGGCTCCAAGTTCCGGTGGAAGTTTGCGGGTCGTCCGGGTCGCATTTGGTGCTGCCTTCTTCGACACTGAAGGATTGGTCGGCCTTGAACGTGAAGCAGTTGTCAGCATCGCAGTCTTCGATGGGAACAGCAACCCAGAGGTTGTTTGCCGTGTCAAAGCCTTCGAGCAAGGTCATTTTCCAGCAAGTTCCGGCGGTCAGAATCTCGGTGGGCGAGGGGTCGTCTTTTTTACAGCCGACTACAGCGAAGGCGCAAACGAGCAAAAGTGAAACGGCAGTTTTAAGTGCGTTTTTCATTTTGAAAAAGTGTTTAAATGTGTGAGTGAATTGTGCAATCGCGATAACAGGCACAAAACTCAGCCGAAGGATGCAGCGGAATTTGGACTTGCGTACGAACGACCGTCATCGTAGTACGAAAAGCAGACTTTGAAGTTTTTGTAAAGCCTTTGTGATGATGCGAACTTTCAGGATTTTCGCTGCCGTTTGTTTCTTCATTTTTTCTAACAAAAACTGATTTCCACCATGAAAGCAACCTTCCTGTTTTTCCTTTCTATCCTCCTCGTTTCACCCCAAATTTTGCTTGCGCAAGCCAAAGATGTGCCCAATAGCCAAGACCACCCCATCGTGTCGCGCTTCTCGGGTTCGGTCATCAAATTCTACGACCAGAAAAATTTCGATGCCTACGCGCTGCGCCTCGGCCCCATCGAGAGAGGCAAGGAAACTGCCGCCAAAAAGCAGAACCTGGAAGGCTCGATTACGCGCATCATTTATCAAAGTCCCAAGACAAACAGCGTGTTAGAAGTGTTCCGCAACTACGAGCAGGCGCTCGTGCAGGGCGGTTTCGAGCAGATGTTCAAGTGCGAACTGGAGGCTTGCGGCAATGGGTTCAGCGGTTCCTACCCCAGCGGCAGCATGGGTCATGTACGGGGCTTTGTGGAGCAGCAGCGCTACCTCGCCATGCAGCGCAGCGACGACAACGGCACGCAGTACGTCGCCGTTTTTATCGTGATGACCCACGACGGCCCCGTCACGCGGCTCGACATTGTGGAGATGAAACCCATGAAAACCGGGCAAGTCACCGTGTCGGCAGCACAGATGAAAAGTGATTTTGAAAAAACGGGCAAAGCCGTCATTCAACAGATTTATTTTGAAAGCGGCAAGGCGACGTTGAAACCCGAATCGAAACCCGCGCTGGAAGAAGTCGCCAAATTTTTGAAGGAAAAATCCGACCTCAACATATACGTCGTGGGCCACACGGACAGCGATGGCGGCTTCGATTTCAACCAGCAACTTTCCCAGCAACGCGCCCAAGCCGTCGTGGACGAACTCGCCAAAACCTACGGCATCGCTTCCAATCGCCTGATTGCCAAAGGCGTGTCCTATCTCTGCCCCGTCGCCGACAACGGCACGGAAGCGGGCAAGGCGAAGAATCGAAGGGTGGAATTGGTGCGGCAATAGTTTTATTGCAAAAGTTATTTTCAAACACGGAGCACGCATAGCAAATTGTCAGTCGTACGGCGGATTTGCAAATCTGCCGTACTCTTAAGACGGTTTACATCAGCATCCCGCTCACAGGCTGTGTCGGCTCCGGGATTTTTGACTCGCGCAGCATTTCTTTCAAATCAATCTCGATGGTGCGGCTGATATTCGAAATCGGCACGTCATTGTAAGTCCCCTCGAAGGGATTTTCGCTGTAATCGCCAATCATTTCCATCAAAATGAAAACCCAAGTGACGAGGCCATTGAACGGAATCACCATCCAGATGAAGTGCGGCCCGACTTTTTCAAAATCTTCAATCAACGCGAAGGGCAGCAAAAACGACATGAATTTGATGAGCAACAGCGGGATAGTGGCATACTGCCGTGGAAAAGGAAAGTTTTTGATGCGCTCGCTTTTGCCCTGCTCGTCGTACATCAGGGAGACGAATTTTTGCAATTCCATGTGGCGAAAATCGTCAATCAGGCCGCGTTCGCGCAGGTGTTGCAAATCAGCAGTTTGCATGGCGAGCACTTGCGTCGCCTTGTTGCTTTTGCCTTCTAACGCCGACATTTCTTCGGGGGTGAGAAATTCGTGCAACACCTCGTCCATTTTGATGTACAGTTCCGGCGTTTTCAAATCGGGAAAATACTTGTTGAAGCGCTCTGCCTCATCCGTGTGCTCCCATTTGCGCGGGGTGCGCAGTTGGTAGCGCAAGCAAGTCAGCCAAGCCAAATGCCTGAAAATCAGGCGGCGTTTGATGTCGTGCAATTCTTGCTCGCTCGCCCGGTCGGGCGCGTGCAGATTGCTGACAAAGCCCAGTGTCATCGCTGCGAACGAGCGCGAATTATTGATGATAGCGCCCCAGATTTTACGCGCCTCCCAGAGACGGTCGTAAGAAGCGTTGTTTTTAAAACCAAGATAAAAAGCCAGCGCCGTGCCCACCAGCAACACCGGCTGCCACGGCACGAAAAAACATTGCCCTCCAATGACGAAGAAGCAGCCCAACGCCAAAAGCGCCGTAAAGACCCCGAAGAAAAAACCTTTGCGCGACCAATTGATAGTCGTCCAATAACCGTAGCGGCGTTCTGTATACATAACAGCGTGTTTGAGTTGTTTGAATAGTTTGAGTTGTTTGCAATTTCAGAAAAATCGAGCGTCGGCAAGAACTTGGAACAAGGTGGGCAAAAATAGCAGCTGTCATCATTTGGTTGATAAACGCTGATGAAAGTTTATGGAGATTGATTTTGAAACATCGCGGCGTATCTTTGTAAAAAACATCACATCATGGGCGTGCTCACATTTGAAAAAATACGGGTCGAAGACTTGGACCAACGGCTGATTGACAGCATCAAGGCGTATTTCAACAGCGGAAATGTTCGGATTTCTATAATAGATAGTATGAGATGGTTCAGTTTTGCCGGACACAAAACTCTCTTAAATTTGTGTTCTGAT
>CAYZVM010000236.1:0-4673 GCA_964481485.1 uncultured Saprospiraceae bacterium
TTACGTTTGTGAAAAAAGGAGAAATCGCGATTCAGCGGAAGCTGATGCGGGGGGAGTTGGTATGACACGCACACTGCACTTTGGATTTTTCAAAATGATGTGTTGTGCATTTTCTGCGCATGGAGGGCGGGTTTTTATTGAAGCCCACAAGAGGGTGCAACTGCTAAAAGATGGGCCTTTTGTCATGCTTCCGGCTTTTGCACGCGCCCAATATTTTTTGGGCAATTTGCTTGGCGCGGGGCATATTCGCCAAAAAATAGCCGCAGGATAGCACCAAAAGATGGGTCTTTACATCCTGCGCATCCGCACCGCTGCGGGCGAGGTGGTGACGCGGGCGCTGGCGATGATGCGGTGAGCATAGCGCGAGAGACGATCCCGATTTTCAAAACTTGAACTGTCTGGTAGTCAAAAACCCCACCCCCAATGCCGTACTTTTGCCGACCGAAAAAATTCGACGGCACTGTTTTATGGCACGCACCAAACGCTCTCAGGCACTTATCCAATTCGCCCTTTTTTGCGGCATCGTGTTGTTTGTCAACATATTGGCCAACACATTCTACACCCACCTCGATCTGACGGAGGAAAAACGCTTCACCCTCACGCGCCCCACCCGCGAACTGCTGCGTGGGCTGAAAGACCGCATTTACATACAGGTTTTGCTCGAAGGCGAGTTCCCCGCCGGGTTCAAACGCCTGCAAACAGCCAGCCGCGAAATGCTCGACGAATTCCGCTCGGAGAGTGGTTACATTGACTATCAGTTTGAAGACCCCGGCGAAGGCAGCATAGAGGAGGTGAACGAGCGCCGCAAGGCATTGGCCGAGCAGGGCATCATGCCGATGAACCTGCGCGTGGCCGAGCAGGGGCAGAGTTCGCAAAAAATCATCTACCCGGTGGCAATCGTGCGTTATGGCAGCCGCCAGATACCCGTCAAACTGCTTGAAAACGAATCCCCTACGCTCAATCCCGAATTGGTCATCAACAACTCGGTGACGCTGCTGGAATACAAATTTGCCAACGCCATCAAGAAAATACTCGCCCCAGAGCGCCCCTCCATCCTTTTCACCAAAGGACACGGCGAACTCGACGAACTCCAAACCGCCGACCTCGACCGCAGTTTGCGCCAGTTCTACAACACCGACCGCATCGCGCTCGACTCGGTGGTGCAACTCAAACCAGCCGATTGCGCCCTTCTTGTGGTAGCCAAACCGCGCACGGGTTTTTCGGAGCAGGAAAAATTCAAAATTGACCAATATGTGATGCAAGGCGGGCGTGTCCTTTGGCTCATTGACCGCCTGAACGCCGAACTTGACAGCCTCCGCCCACGTTTTGTGCCTTCCGACTACCCCCTGAATCTGGAAGATATGCTGTTCAAATACGGCGCGCGCATCCAGCCCGACCTCGTGGTGGATCTCGAATGCACCAAAATCCTGTTGCGCACCGGGGCGGCGGGCAATGCTTCGCAATTGGACGTGTTCAATTGGTACTACCACCCGGCGGTGCAGCCGACAGGCCGCCACCCCATCGTGAAAAACCTCGACCGCGTGGAGTTCAAGTTCTGCTCGTCCATAGACACCATCCGCACAAAAACGCCCGTGAAAAAAACGGTGCTGCTCACCAGCAGCAAGTACAGCCGCCTGCAATTCAGCCCCATCGAATTGACTTTTGAAATCCTGCGCCAAGAGCCAGACCCTACGAAGTTCAACAAAGGAACGCAGTCCGTGGGGGTGCTGCTCGAAGGCATATTCCCGTCCAACTACGAAAACCGCGTGTCGGAACAAATGCTGGCCGGGCTGCGCCAACTCGGCGTGGAGTTCAAACCCCTAAGCGAACCCACCCGGATGCTCGTCATCAGCGACGGCGACGTGGCAGCCAATGTGGTGCGCAACCCGGCGACTGAAGACTGGCTCCCGCTTGGCCTCAACCGCGCCGATCAAACCACCTACGCCAACAAAGAACTGATGCTCAACGCGGTGGAGTACCTCATTGACCCCACCGGCGTCATCGAAGCCCGCACAAAAGAGGTGAAACTCCGGCTGCTCGATACGGTGAAAGCCCGGAAAGAACAGACCCTGTGGCGGGTGGTCAACATTGCCGCGCCGCTCGCGTTCCTCGGCCTGTTCGGGTGGTTTTTCAATTGGCGGCGGAAAAAACGGTATGCAGCATAGATTTGAAAAATGATAAAACGAATCGTCAAAATGACCTTCCGGGAAGATGCGGTGGAAACCTTTTTGAACGAGGTTTTTGAACACAGCAAAAACCGCATCCGTGCTTTTCCTGGCTGTCGGCACATGGAATTGTTGCGGCAAAAAAACAAACCCAACGTGCTGTTCACCCTCAGTTTTTGGGACGACGAGACCGCGCTGGAAGCCTATCGGCAGTCCGAATTGTTCAAAACCACTTGGGCAAAAACCAAGGTGCTGTTTGCTGAAAAAGCGGAAGCATGGACGGTGGAGGTGATTGATTGGTGATTGGTTGACTGGTGATTAGTTATGCCTTAATTTTCACCCATGAAAAAATCGTTCGCCATCTGTTTTGTACTTTCCTCATTGATACTGGCAAGCTCCGGTGTCCCTATTATCCCTGCTCGCCAGTCAGCCAATCACCAAACACCAATCAACCAATCACCAACTTGGGGCTTTTTCGCCCACAAGCGCATCAACCGCCTCGCTGTGCTGACCCTGCCGCCGGAGATGATGGTGTTTTTCAAACCCAATATTGACTGGCTTTCCGACCACGCCGTAGATCCCGATATGCGGCGCTACGCCTCCAAACACGAAGGTCCCCGGCATTTTATTGACCTCGATATGTACGGCAGCCCGCCGTTCGACAACTTGCCGCGCTTGTGGATAGACGCGATGATGAAATACACGGACGTTTGGGCGGTGAAATCGCCCGGCGACACGGTGCAAGTCTTTGGCAGTCAGCGACCTGTGCCGGAAGAAATGGCGCGTTCGTACAAAGATTTTTTCTACCAAAAATTGCTGCCACGTTTTTACAAAGACGATGAAATGCTCGACGCGGACTCGCTGAACTTTTTTTTGCAAACAAACGGAATCTCCATTCGGGCGCAAACGGCTTTTTTCCGCGAACATCTCTCCGAACACGGCATTGTGCCCTGGCACCTGCAAAAATTGCAGCGCGACCTCACCGAAGCCTTCCGCCAGCGCAACTCAAAACGCATCCTCCGCATCGCCACCGACATGGGTCACTACATCGGCGACGCGCATGTGCCGCTCCACACCACGAGTAATTACAACGGCCAAAAAACCGGCCAGCACGGGATTCACGGATTCTGGGAAAGCCGGGTGCCAGAACTTTTTGCTGACGAGGAATACGACTATTTTGTGGGCAAACCCGAATACATCACCAACCCGGCAGACTTTTTTTGGCAAGCCGTTTTCGACAGCAACAGCATGGTAGACAGCGTATTAACGTTTGAAAGCGCCCTGCGCCGCAGCTTCCCCGCCGACCGCCAAACTTGCCCGGATATGCGCAACGGACGCTCCATTTTAGCCCCTTGCCGCGACTATGCTGCCGCCTATCAAACGGCGTTGCAGGGCATGATGGAGCGCAGGATGCGGGCGGCGATTCACGCCGTGGGCAGCGCGTGGTTCACGGCATGGATGGATGCCGGGCAGCCAGATTTGTCCGTGATGGACGCGCCCACCGTCACCGAAGAAGAGTTGCAGGAAGAGGCCGAATTGAAGAAAAGGTTCGAGCAGGGAAAAATTTTGGGTCGGGCGGAAGAACATTAGGAATGGTGCTGGAACGGCATTTCTCCCGTAAATTTGCCGAATGGCACTACCACTCAACCTCCCGTCCGCAATGGAGCCGTTCCGCGAAAAACTGCTCCAGACAAAACGAACTTTCATTCGCGCCATCGCGCAACATTCGCGCAACACCCAACTTTGGGAAAGCAAAGTAGGTGGTCAGCCCTACTTGCCCAAAGGCGTCACTTGGCCAACGGCGCCCGACGGACGAGAGTTGTTTTTCTTGGCCCAACTCAATTTCGCGGAGATGCCGCCACTCTCGCCGTTCCCCACGCAGGGCATCGTGCAGTTCTTTATCAACGACGACGACCTGTACGGCATGGACTTCGACGACGGGGAAAACCCCGACACGTTTCGGGTGCTGTTTCACGCGGAAATCGCACAAAATGAGGGTGTTCTGCAAACAAAATTCCCGATGCTGCGTGATTTCGATGATTTATTGCCGCACCATCCCGACGAATCTTACCCACTCACTTTTGCACTTGCCGAGGAGGTGGTGCCCATTACGGATTATCAATTTTATCAGCATTTTGGGGCTGATTTTTTCCGGCAGTTTGGAGAAAAAGAATGGGATGTGATGGATGAATTTGGGAAAGCCGTGCGCCCACAGGGACACAAAATCGGTGGCTACGCCTATTTCACACAGGACGACCCGCGCCGCTCAGACGACCCAATGCTGCTGCTTTTCCAGCTCGACTCCGACGAACTTATGGACTTGATGTGGGGCGACATGGGCGTGGGGCATTTTTTTATCCGGGAAAAAGACCTCGCAGCACGGGATTTTTCGCGGGTGCTGTATGATTGGGATTGCCTTTGATAGGTCATTAAAAGTCATTCGGTCATTCAATTCATTTTTCAATGACGTACTTACCCTCCCGCCCTCGTTAAAATGTCGGCGGGTAA
>CAYZVM010000236.1:4773-9130 GCA_964481485.1 uncultured Saprospiraceae bacterium
TCATTTTTCAATGACGTACTTACCCTCCCGCCCTCGTTAAAATGTCGGCGGGTAAAAATGACGCAATGGCCTCCATTATTTCCGTGCTTGGTGGGTGCAAAATCCCCTGAATCCCCAACTCCCGTGCTGCCGCCACATTCACCTCCATGTCGTCAAA
The DNA here is from genome assembly GCA_964481485.1 of uncultured Saprospiraceae bacterium. Taxonomy (GTDB): domain Bacteria; phylum Bacteroidota; class Bacteroidia; order Chitinophagales; family Saprospiraceae; genus M3007. Next base: position 4,931 of record CAYZVM010000236.1, read on the forward strand.
AAAGACCGTTTCTTCTGGCACGAGTTCCGCATCGGCCAGCACGTATTCGTAAATTTCCCGGTCGGGTTTGCGCAGGCGAATGAGGTGCGAGTAGTACACCCCGTCGAAATAGCGGGCTTGGAAATCCTCGATGCCGTGTTCGCGCACCATATAGGCATCAATCCAAGTGGCGTGCAAATCGTTGATATTGCTGAGCAGGAACACTTTATAATCCTGACGAAGGCGGAGCAGCATATCGAAACGGGCGCGGGGCATTTCGAGAAAAATAGAATTCCACGCCGCTACAACTTGCTCTTTTTCAAGCGGTCGTTCGCCAGCGAAGCGCAGTGTGTCCACGAATTCCTCGGTGCTGAGGCCGCCGGTTTCGTACAGTTCGAACACCTTGCTGCGCAGGAGTTTTTCTTTTGCCAACTCAAAATTTTCCCCGTAGTGCATTTTCAAATTGCGCTCAATCGCGGGCAAATCGAGGTCGAAGAGGACATTCCCAAAATCAAAAACGATGTTCTTAATAGGTTGCATAGGCGGGCAAAGTTGAGGAAAACTGCTGATTGCATACTGCAAACTGCCAACTGAACTTGTACCTTTGCCCCCGCTTTTAAGGAACTGGTAAACAACAACCTTATGTTTTCCAACCTACTAACTGTCATTCTGAACGAAGTGAAGAAACTACACAAGTTGGGCTTTTTTGCGCATATTTGGCTTGTGTAGTTCCTTCACTTCGTTCAGAATGACAGCCGGGGAGGAGATGGAAATCGCGAGATTGTTTTTGGGTGTTCCTAACCAAATTATTGTCAAAAAATAAAAAACGGGGCGGCGTGAAAAACCTCTCGCGCCTCTCTCACCACTCTCACACATGGCTCGCGTAGAACTTGTGATGCCCAAAATGGGCGAAAGCATCATGGAAGCCACCATCCTCAAATGGCGCAAACAACCTGGCGATAGCATCGAACTCGACGAACCGGTGCTCGACATCGCCACTGACAAAGTGGACAGCGAGGTACCATCCCCGGTGGCAGGCGTGCTCGTCGAAATCCTTTTTCAGGAAAACGATGTAGTGCCTATCAATAAAGTCATTGCCATCATCGAGACGGATTTATCCGCCGCAGCCTCGGCGAAGGAGGGAGCTGCGAACGCCCAACCCGCTGCTTCGCCTGCCGTGACCCAATCCGCGCCGACCAACGGCCAATCGGGCGCCCAAAATGTGCCGTATGTACCAGCCGCCACCGCACCAGTCGCAGTCGCGCAGCAGTCGTCCGTCGAAGGCCGTTTTTACTCCCCGTTGGTGCGCACCATTGCCAAACAGGAAAACATCCCGCAAGCCGAACTCGACCGTATCCCCGGTTCCGGGCAAGAAGGCCGCGTGACGAAAAAAGATATTTTGGCCTATGTCGCCAACAGGGGCGCTACTGCCCAACCTACACCACAGCCAGCTACCGCGCCACCGACGCAACCCGTTGCGGTTCAAGCACCTGCCGTCAGCATTAGTGGCAATGTCGAGATTGTGGAAATGGACCGGATGCGCAAACTCATCGCCGACCACATGGTGATGAGTAAACACGTCAGCCCGCACGTCACCTCTTTTGTGGAAGTGGACGTGACCAATCTCGTGAACTGGCGCAGCCGTATCAAGGACGAGTTTAAGAAAAAATATGGCGAAAACATCACGTTCACGCCCATTTTCATAGAAGCCGTTGCCCGTGCTATCCGCGATTTTCCGATGATAAATATTTCGGTGGATGGCACGCGGCTCATCGTCAAAAAAGACATCAACATCGGTATGGCCGCCGCGTTGCCGAGCGGCAACCTCATCGTGCCGGTCATCAGAAATGCTGATTTTCTCAACCTCGTGGGTCTCACCAAACAGGTGAACGACCTCGCCAACCGCGCCCGCCAGAATCAACTCAAACCTGACGAAATTCAGGGCGGTACATTTACACTGACCAATGTGGGTACTTTCGGCAACGTAATGGGTACACCCATCATCAATCAGCCGCAGGTGGCAATCATGGCCACCGGTGCCATCCGAAAAAAACCGGCGGTGCTTGAAACCGAATATGGGGATGTCATCGCTGTGCGCCAAATGATGTTCCTATCCATGTCCTACGACCACCGGGTGGTGGACGGCAGCCTCGGCGGCTCGTTTATTCGCCGGGTGGGGGATTATCTGGAGCAGTTTGATGGAAACCGAGCCATCTGATTAGTGGGTGGTTGGATTGGTGATTGGCTGATTCGTCCCGTCGTGCTTGGTGTGCGGCGGGACGAATTTTTTGTGGGAAGTTTCTGGCCGTTTGAGTCGCTTTTATTGTCAACGCAAAGTGATTTTGGACGAAGATTGCTCGCAATCTTTTGAACATCAAGCAAGTCAATCAAGGAGATGCTTGCCCGTCAACGGGCGGATTCAAATCCCCTTTGAAGAGCCTACATCATTTTTGGCAGGGTGCTTATTCGCTCATCATTCCCCCTCTGCGGTTTGCCTTTTTTTCTGAGAGCCGCTTTTTGGCTCGGGTTCGGGCTGCTTTCACCCCCGTCGGGATTCGGGTGATTTTGCGCTTTTTGGGTTTGTGGAGTGCTTTTTCCAGCAAGCGGATAAGTTTTGCTTCGGCCAATTGTTTGTTGGTGAGTTGCGAGCGCGAGGTTTGGTTGGTGGACGAGAGGATACCTTCGGCGGAGATTTGGCTTGCCAATTTTTCCAGCAGCCACGTTTTTTCGTCTTCTGTCAACGCATTGGACGCGGCCACGTCAAATCGGGCTTCCACTTTGGTCTCCACTTTATTTACGTTTTGGCCTCCTTTGCCGCCGGAGCGGGCGGTGCGATAAGCAATTTCAGTTTTGAGCAGGTCGGTGTTCATGGCACAAATTTCCGCTAAAAGCCATTCGGGTGGGCATTGAGTTCCCTAAAATTTGAGAATCTCTGCCAAACGCCATTCTCGGCTGTGCGTGGCACGCTGTTTTTATATGAATTTCGTCAAACACCCCGGCACAAAATCCCTGAAAAAACGCTACCAAAATCTTCCCTACGTTTGTGCCATTATGGAGAAACAACAAGGTCAACTCACCCGCAGCCTCATATTGCCGTTAAAATGATGCAGGATTCAACGGATTTCTTTGCAAACTATCGAAAAAACTGTTATGGTATTGTATGTCAAGTATATGGTCAGCCTGCGCTGCAAAATGGTGGTGAAAGAAGAACTGAAAAAGCTGGGATTGCGGTATGTAGCTGTTGACCTCGGCACGGTTGAAATTTTGGAAGACATCACACTTGAACAGCGCGAACAACTTAAAAAAAATCTGCTCAGGTCGGGGTTGGAATTATTGGACGATAAAAAGAATATCCTGATTGAAAAAATAAAAAATGTGATTATCGAAATGATTCATTATTCCGATGAATTGCCTAAAGTAAATTACTCTGACTACATCAGTGAAAAGTTGGAATACGATTATACCTATTTGGCCAATACATTTTCAGAGGTGAAAGGTATCACCATACAGCAATTCATCATCATCCATAAAATTGAAAGGGTAAAAGAGTTGCTATTGTATGACGAACTTAACCTGACAGAGATTTCCTATAAACTTCATTACAGCAGCGTGGCGCATTTGTCCAACCAGTTCAAAAAAATTACTGGTTTATCTCCTTCTTTTTACAAGCGACTGAGAAAAAAGCGCAAGGTGAACTTGGAAAATGTATGAACCCCCGGCTTCCGATAAGAGTGCGAAAAAGGGTGGCTCATGTTTCCAAAATACAGGTGGCAGAAAAATACCCTTTGGCTTTCAGTATTTTAGGGCAACAAACATGAGCCACTTTTTAAGACTTCTGGCTTCCACCTGTCTTGGTATCGGGATTTCTGACAAATGCTTCTATGGTAGATTGCTTGTCTTGACCGCTTTTGCCTTCGGCTTTGTAACGGGATAAGACTTTGCCTTTGCCGGACGATTTATCTGCCGGGGCTTTTTTGTGATTTTTTGACCCTTTGTCTTTGCTCATTTTTTTTGAATTTAGTGTCGTGATGTTTTGTTGAATGCCATTCAAGTGTCACATTTATTCGTATCCGCTTTTTATCACGGACAGAATCATTTTGAACCGCCCGTTTGGTCGTACAAAATTGGAAGCGTGGGCAGGTATTACGATTGATTGGCCCGTCAGTGGCTTTGTTGCATGAATCCCCGATTTCGTCGGAAATCCCTTTCCCGTTAAGGGTC
>CAYZVM010000237.1:0-9084 GCA_964481485.1 uncultured Saprospiraceae bacterium
ACGCCCGTCATTTTTTCGCCTTTGTAGCGACCGTCCCAGCCGAGGTTTGGCTCGTTGAGGTCAAAACTCTGTCGTTCAAAAATCAGCGCACCCCAGCGGTCGTAGATGCGCAGAAGGGTAATTTGTTCCGCCGCTGGGCCAGAAAAACCAGTAAAATGGTCGTTCGGGTAAGGCTTGTCTGGCGCGAACACGTTGGGGAAATATACCGGGCGTGTGTTGTTGACCTTGATGCTCACAGTATCGAAAGCCATACAGCCATCCTGGTCGGTGATTTTGACGACGTAAAGTTGGTTGCTGATGGCCGTGACCGTCGGCTCGGGGTCGGTGACATCGCTCAATCCCAATGGCGGCATCCACTCGAATGTGACCGGGCGACCAGTGGGTGCGGTGACTGTCGTGAGGTCCACGGTGAACCCCAAATCGAGCGTGGTATCGGCAGGTTCGGCGGCGACGATGAGTTGTGGGGGTTGCGAGATGGTGGCAAACACTGAGTCAATGCAGCCCGCGGAATCTTTCACTTTCACCCAATAATCGCCTGCCGCGAGTGCGGTGAGGGGGCTGTTTGGGAAAAAATTGATACCGTCGGCGCTGTATGAATAGGCTGGTCGCCCGCCGGTGCCTTCCACCTCGATTTGACCGGTGGGAATTCCAAAACAGAGTAAATCCACCACACCGAGCAGGTTGATACCTACATCTATCGGTTCAGTGATGAATACCCCACCGCTAATGGTGCAGCCGTTGCCGTCGGTGACGATAATGCTGTATTGGCCGGGCGCAAGGCCGTCCACCTCTTGGCTTGTATTGCTGTCCGACCATTGGTAGGTATAGTTGCCCACACCGCCCGAAGGATTTGCAATTGCGATGCCGTCGTTGGCACCAAAACATGAGATATCTGTGGTGTCAATGTTCAATTCGAGCGGCGGATTGTCGGTCACAGTCACGTTGAATATACCTTCGCAAAGCACATCGTCCACCGCAGAAATGGTGTAAACGCCTGCGGGAAAACCGTCCATGAAATTTTCGGGAATGTAGCCATTGCCCCAGTCGAACAGGATAGGCTGTTTGCCATTGGTGATATTGAGCGTAATGGTGCCGTTTGCGTCGCCAAAACAAAGGGGTTTTGTTACTTCTGCTTCGGCGGTGAGCACCCGCTCTTGCACGTCTATTTCAAAATCCGTTTCGCAGTTATTGGCATCGCGGATAAGGAGGGTGTAAATGCCAACACCGAGGTTATCTAATGTGTTGTCGGGCGTGAAAGGCCCATTGTTCCAACTGAACTGGTAAGGTGGCGTGCCACTCACGATGTTGTCAATTGTTATGGTGCCGTTAGCTGTCCCGTTGCAGTCGGGCGCAGCGATGATGGTGTCCACCTCCACGTCGGGAAAAATGAAGGCATTTTGGATTTGGGTCACTTTGCAGCCCAAGTTTGTTTCCACGGTAAGCACCACAGAATTGGTGCCGGGCGTGTTGAATGTCACATCGTGCGGGCCGGGGCCGGTGGCTGTTTGCGGCACGGCATTGGCGCCAAAACTCCAACTCCAATCGGTGATGCTGCCGATGGGAAAGGTGGAAGCGTCGAGGACTTGTACCGGGATGCCGAGGCACACCGCCGAAGGGATGGTGGTGAATTGTGCCGTCGGACCAAGGAATCTACCTGTGCCACCAAACTCGACGGAAAAACCATTCCCCGTGGAAGTAAAGTTATTGACTATCAATGCGTAAGTTTCGCCAGCCACCATATCCAGCGGCGCCAGCCAAGCATCGTCGCCAGCATTTTGGCAACCGGCATCCTCGCTAATGTCTGGGTCGCCAGCCTTCAAACCGGTCGGCCCCATACATGGGCTGGGAAACACAAAATCGCCGGATGCCATGCAGCGCACCACCTGTTTCCCTTGGCAATTGCCGATGCCGTTGGGCAGCCGGTACACCACAAAATCGAGGTCGTCGGTGGTGTTGAGGGGTGTGAGTGTGAATTCCAGAGTACCGGATTGGGAGCAAGTCCAGACGAACCAAGTCGAGTTGGTTTCGTAGTTGCCGGGAGCGCCGTTGGAGAAACAAGTTGCGTCGTTCAATTCCGCGATGTTTGTTCCGGCTCCGGTCACGCTTTGCACCACGAAGGGCGATTTATCGCATAAAATAGACGCCTCCGGGCAATCGGAAGCCGGGTCAACGGGCGGGTTGTAGTTGTTGATACAAATTTGAAAAGTACCCGTCTGCCCTGCGGCACCTTGGATACGAAGCAGATAAGTGGAGCCAACGAACAGGCCGCCTTGGTAGCCTTCCACCACATTGGCATTGACGGGGGCGGTTTGACATTCGAGTTGATTGATGGTGCCGCCACAGTTGCCAAAATAGAGCGCTAATTGGGGGCGTTGCAGTGTGCCGCCGGGTGCCACCGCGGTAGCGCCGCGCACGATGATGCTCACGTCCGTCGCCATTGCCGTGAAGGCAAACCACACATCATTCTGAGTGGTGCCAAAACAAGTGGCCGGGCCATAACTCGATGGCGTGGCGCCCACATTCGTGTAAGCACCCACCTGGCTGCAAAAATTGATGACGTTGGGGATAATGATGGGGTTGGCGCATTCATCGTTGGCAGGCTGCGCCCACGCGAGGGAAGCAGCGAAAAAGGCAAAGATTATGGCAAGTGCAAATTTTCTCATGGTGGTATGTTGTGTGTTTATGAGTTGAGGCTAAGGAAGGTGGTGAGGTGGTAAAAATAGATTTGACGACCGCATCAAACCTCGCCAACGTGCAACAATGTTTTTCTCACAATCAACTTTTCAAATTCAATTTCTCTCAAGACGCTAAAAACGGGCTTTTTGTTGGTTCAAGTTTATGTCAAAAAAATCTTAAAAAATTGAAAATCAAGCCCCACCTCCCCCAAACGCTCGGAAAATTCCGACAAAACGCCGCAAAATAGCAAAATGCTGTTCCTGCCAAAAATTCTACATTTGCGGCGAAAGGTATTTGACGGGAACGTTTCCGGCTTTTGACCGCTCATCGGTCGCAACGAGAATCTTCCCAATCAAGAACCATCAACCCTCCCAACCATGCTTCGACACATTCCCAACCTGCTCACCCTCAGCAATTTGTTTTGTGGCTGTTGTGCGTTGATGTTCACGCTGAACAAAGAACCCGTCATCGCGGCGTGGTTCGTGCTCGGTTGTTTCATCTGCGATTACGCCGACGGGATGACGGCGCGTGCGCTGCACATTTCCTCGCCGCTCGGCAAACAACTCGACTCGCTGGCCGATGTGGTGAGTTTTGGGGTGGTGCCGGGTGCGATGCTGCACCAATTGCTCGTAGAAGGGGGCGTTTGCAAAGAACTGCCGGATATGCCGGAAGGTTTTTTGCCAGTGGCATGGTCATACCACACCTGCTTGGCGGCGTTGCCTGCTTTTGTGCTTGCCATGTTTGCGGCCATGCGTTTGGGCAAATTCAACATTGACACACGGCAGTCCAAATATTTTATTGGCCTCAGCACTCCGGCATGCACGGTGTTTGTGCTCGGTCTGGCACTGACGGCCTACCACAACCGTTTTGGGTTGAGAGAAATCGTTGAAAACCAATGGCTTATTTACGGGCTCATTGCGCTGTTGTCGTGGCTGATGAATTCCGAAATCCCGATGTTCGGCATGAAAATCAAGGCGTTTGATGTGAGGAGCAATGCCTTTTCGCTGGTATTCTTGGGTGTGTTCCTGCTGCTTGTCATTTTTTTGAAAGAACTGGCACTGTCCGCCGTCATCGTGTTTTATGTTTTGAGTTCTATCTTTTTGAAAAACAAAGTTTTAGCCACATAAACGGGGTGGAAGGTAGAAGGTGGAAGGTAGAGGTTCAAACCTATACCTTCAACCCTCAACCTTCCACCCTCAACCTTTTTTCTAATGAAATTTGTCGCCGAAATAGACATCATGCCCCACAAAGAACTGCTCGACCCGCAGGGCAAAGCAGTCGTGAACAACCTCAGCCACCTCGACCTCTCGGGCGTGACCGACGTGCGCATCGGTCGCCACGTCACCATGACCCTCGAAGCTGCTTCTGAGGCCGATGCCCGCCAAACGGTGGAGACTGCCTGCCAAAAATTGCTGGCGAATTTGATTGTGGAAACTTACCACTTTGATTTGCAAAAAATTGGTTGAGAAAAGTTGAGAAGGGTTTAGATAGTTTAGCGCGTTTGTTCTAAACCACCTAAACCCTTATCAACCACCTAAACCTTTCTCAGCCATGCTCTACGTCGTCCCCACCCCCATCGGCAATCTCGAAGACATCACCCTGCGGGCACTGCGCATACTCAAAGAGGTGTCGGTGGTGCTGGCCGAGGACACCCGGACGAGCCGGAAGTTGCTCGACCATTACGGCATCAAAACACCGCTGCGAGCTTTTCATGCTTTCAACGAACACGCTGTGGTAGAGCGCGTTGTGGACGAATTGGCCTCCGGCGCGGACTTGGCACTCATCTCCGATGCCGGCACGCCGGGCATCAGCGACCCCGGTTTTTTGTTGGTGCGGGCTTGTGTGCGCCGGGGCGTAAAGGTGGAGTGTCTGCCGGGGCCGACGGCGTTCGTTCCGGCGTTAGTAGCGAGTGGGCTACCTTGCGATACATTCCATTTTGAGGGTTTTTTGCCGCACAAAAAAGGCCGCCAGACGCGGCTAAAGTTTTTGGCTGAAATGCCGCACACGTTCGTGCTTTACGAATCGCCGTTTCGCCTGCTCAAATGTTTGGACGAACTGAGCGCTGTTTGCGGGGCGGAGCGCCCGGCCTGTGTAGCCCGCGAATTGAGCAAACTCCACGAAGAGGTGAAAACGGCCTCGCTCGCCGAGTTGAAGGAGCATTTTTCCAAAAAAGATGTGAAAGGGGAGATTGTGGTGGTGGTAGCGGGGCGTGGGTAAAAAACACAAGCGGGAGCAACTTCTCCAGTTGCTCCCGCTCGTATTATTTGCCGACTGCCAACTGCCTACCGCTATTTCGCCCCTTTCAAATACTCTTCCACCAATTGCTTGTAGTACGGCTTCAAGGCCGGGCTGACGGTGCGGAATTGTTCGATTTCGGCGCGGCGTTTTTTCAGGTATTCTTCGAGCGCGGGCGGCATTTTGGCCGGTTGCTGTTTGGCGGATTCGGCTTGGCGCTGCTCGTCTTGTTCGCGCTCACGCTCTGCTTTTTCGTGTTCGAGCAGGCGGGTTAGGATTTCCTGCTGGCGGCGGAGCATCTCGTTGTTGAGGCGTTTGTTGACCAAATCTATCTCGACTTTGTTCATCTCTTCCTGCAACTGGTCGAGCGCGGGGTCGCCTTTTCCTTGCTCTTGTTTTTGCTTTTGCAGTTCGCGGATGGCGTTGCGGAGGGCGGCTTGTTTGGCGGCCATTTTAGCAAAATCTTCGCTGCTGGGCTGTCCGCTCTGACCGGGTTGGCCGCCGTCTTGGCCGGGAGAGCCGCCACCTTTCTGCTTTTCGAGCCGCTCTTTGAGGTCTTTCATGATTTTGTTGAGGTCTTCCTGCCCTTTGCTGATTTTGTCTTTCGGCTCGCCGCCTTTGCTTTTGCCTTGCCCTTTGCCCTGACCCTGACCGGGTTTTTGACAAGCCTGATTGCCGGGCATCATCTGGCTCATTTGCTGTTGCATTTGCTCCATGACTTCGGAGAGCATGAGGGCGAGGTCGTTGAGACTTTTCATGCTGCGCTGCTGGTGCTCGCTGGCGGTGTTGACGCGGCGCTCTTCGAGTTCGTCGAGGCTGTTTGCGATGGCGGATTTTATCTCTCCGACTTTGTCGTTGATGATGCCTTCCATCTGGAAGTTGCGGCTGGCGAGCGCTTGAAGGCTGTCCTCCACGAGTTTGAAATCGTCTTTGATTTTGTACTGCTGCTGCGCCAACTCGACATAACGCGGGGTGTTGATGGTCACGCCGGTCACATCTTTCATGGTCTGTTCTTGATTGAACGACAGCCCCACGAGGTTTTCTAGCAATTGGCGGAGGGCTTTGATGTCCTCTTCCATTTGCTCCATCTCACCGGCTTGGCTGTTCTGCTTCATCTTGTTGGCCATGTTTTTCATCTTCTCAGCTGCTGACTTTTGCTTTTTGCTCGCGCCTTTTTTCTGCTTTTGGTCGAGATTCTGCTTGGCATCTTTCATGTCTTTCTCCGCGTCTTTCATCTCGTCTTTGTTGTCCTCTATTTTTTCCGGGCGTTTGAGTTCTTCATTTTTCTTGAGCAGTTCTTCCATTTTTTTCGCCAATTCCTTCATTTTCTCGTTCAATTCTTGCTGCTCGTCTTGCAGTTGCTCGTCGCTTTTTGTCTCTTCTTCTGTTTCTTTGGCGAGCTCTTCCTGCTCTTTGGCGAGTTCTTCCAATTGCTCGATTTGTTGGTTGAGCAGATTCTCGACTTCGAGTTGTTTGTACAATTCTTGCAGCCGTTCGAGGTCTTTGCTAAGGTCTTCGCTGTTCATTTCCATCTGCTCCATTTTCTCCAGCATATCCTCTTTTTTCATCTCTTGGAGGAGTTTTTGGATGTCCTCCATGAGTTTTTTCATTTCTTCGGACATGGTCTCTTCGAACAATTTCTCCAATTGTTCTTGCTTTTGCTGCTGCTCCTCGTTCTGCTGATTGAATTCTTTTTGCTGCTCTTTATTTTGGTCAAAGTTCTGTTTGGCATCCTCGATTTGCTTTTGCAATTCCTTCTGACGCTCCATCAGTTTTTCCATTTCCTTACGGGTCTGCCAATCCAACTCTTTCTTTTGCAGCACTTTGTCACGCAGTTTTTTCAACTCTTCTTGGATTTTCAGGCTTTCTTTCATCGCCTTTTCCAAGTCTTTTTTGATTTCCTGGCTGTTGTCTGCCTGTTGCTGGCGGAATTCGTCGAGGGTCGGCATTTTGTACTGCATCAGTCCGGTGCGGGCACTTTTGGAGCCGTTCACGCCGTCGTTGTCGAACACCTCAAAGTAGTACGTCACCTCGTCGCCGGGCTCGAGATTGAGATTTCTGATATCCCAAGTGTATTCGTATTGCGCCTGTTTGCCCGCCGGTTTTTCGATTTTCACCGTGTTCATCGGCAGTTGGCCGCCTTTCGCTTTTTTGATTTGATAATTGAAAGTCAGATTCAAAAGCCCGTAGTCGTCGGAAGCGTCGCCCGCGAAAAAGGACATTTTCACGTTCGCGCTGTCCTTGAATTCCTCCACCGAAATCTGCGGGTGCAGGTCGGGAATGACCGTGATGGTGTAGGCCACCGAGTCCGCGCCTGAAAGGATGGCGTTGCTGAGAAAAACCTTGTAGGTCTCGTCCTTCATAGCGCGGCGGTTGAACTGGAACAACTCGTCATCAAACCGTTTGGCCTCAGCACCGGGGTCATTGCCAAAACGCAGGGCAAGGTTGTCGGTATTTTGGGCATTGAAGACCCAGCCGATGGTCGTGCCCTGCGGCACCACGAGGTCGCCGACATTGGAAAATTCTTCCGCAGCGCGGCCTATGTAAGATGGAAAATTGAGTTTTGTGTTGAAAGACAGGATGTTGGGCTTTTTCAGAACTTCCAGCGTGTAGTCGCGGCTTTCAATGCCGCCCGCAAAAAGTTTGAATTCCGTGTCTTGCTGGACATTGACAAATTTGTAGGAAAACTCGTTCGCGGCATCTTTCGTCAAACGGTATTGCACGTTGCCGAGGCTGATGAATGCTTCGTTGGGCAGCACCGAGCCGTCCACTTTTATTTTCAGTTCAAAATCGGAAAACTGGACTGCCTTGAGGCTGTCGGGGTTTATCAAAAATTTGAACGGCGCGGGTTTTTCAAATTTGGTCGTGCTGTTCCAAAGGCGCATCGTGCCTTCGCGGATGATGTTGGGCGCACCCAACACCAAAAACAAAAAGAGCAACACTGGCGGCAGGGCGTAGCGCAGGTATTTGCGGTTTTTGGCCAAGTCAATGGCCGAGGTGAAAGGGACAATCTTTATCTCTTCGCTTTTCTGGTTGATGCTCGCGTTGATAAGTTCTGCGTAGATGGCGTTGTTGCTTTGCTGCTTCAACTGCAAGATATTCAGCAATTTGTCCTTCACGCCAGCGAAGTGTTGGCCGATGATTTGTGCCGCCTGTTCGTGGCTGATGACTTTGCCCAAATGGAAATAGTGCATCAACGGCAAGGCGACCCAACGCCACAATGCCGCGCCGCTCAACGCCACAAAACCCCAAAACATGGCGGTGCGGGCACCCGTGCCGAAGTAGAAATAATACTCCGCCACATTGAGCAGAATGAACAGGCCGAGCACCGCGCCGACGGTGTAGAGCGCGCCGCGCAGCAACTGGTTGATGTAGAACTTGCGGATGAAGGCATCCAACTTTTCGATGAGCAGGGAATAATTGTCTTTCAGCATATTATAATGTAATTAGCAGTCATTAAGAGTCATTAGAAAAGGTCATTGCAGTTATCAAAAATCATTTTTTTTCGGAATGACGCCTAATGGCTTTTAATGATCCCTAATGACTTTTTCTATCCTTCAAAGGTTGTTTCGGGCGGGCAAAATAAACGGGTTTTTGGACGAAAAGTTGGGTCTTAACTGTTTTTAACCGGGAAATGACAGTTTATGCACAAGGAGGACTTAGTGGTGGCACGACTTGGAGCCGTGCCACCACTCGATTATTGCCGGTATTTTTCCTCATACCGCTTGTTCAACTGCTTGTGCTTGTTGTCCAAGTTGATTTCCCGCCCCTGAATAAACGCCGCCGTCACCTTGCAGGTGCGCATGTCCATTGCGTCGCCTTCGCTGATAAAAAGCGTGGCATCCTTGCCCTGTTCCAATGAGCCGCAGGTGCCGTCTATCCCCAGAATTTTTGCGGTATTCAACGTCAATGCGCTCACTGCTGCTTCTTTTGGCAGCCCAAAACCGACGGCCTGTCCGGCCTGAAATGGCAGGTTGCGCTGCTGCCATGCGCCGTCCATCGAGAATGCAAACAACACCCCTTTTTCGTGCAGTTGCGCCGCCGTTTTGTACGGTTGATCCACGTCCTCGTCCTCACGGCTGGGCAGGCGCTGGGTGCGATTGAGGATGACCGGCACCTCTTGGGTTTTCAAAAAATCGGCCACGAGCCAAGCATCGTTCGCGCCCACAAGCA
>CAYZVM010000238.1:0-9076 GCA_964481485.1 uncultured Saprospiraceae bacterium
CGCCATTTGCAACTTCGAAATCAACTTGCCCTGACTTTCGCAAGAGGTCTAATGCAGAAAAAGGAGCAGGAAGTAAAATTTTTCAAACCTGGTTTCAAAATCCTGTTGAAAAGCAAATTCCCACAGGACAGCGAGCCGTTAAACGTGACTTTGAAAAAAACTAAATAACGAATCAATTGATTTTACACATTTACCAGTTCTTGCCATGAAAAAACAATCTTTACTCCTCTTTCTTCCGTTATTCGCAACCATGCTCGCCGCCCAGCAATCCAACCTGACTGGCGTAATCACCTACCACAACAGCAAGTTTGAAACTGGCAAAACTATCCCCGTGCAAAATGCCACGGTGGAAGAAGCCTACGAAGGCAAATTCAGCACCCTCACCAAAGCGGACGGCGTGTTCAAGATGGTACTCATAGGTATTGAGACTGGCAAAAGTATATCGTTGAATGCCACCAAAAACGATGAAGACCTCGAAGTGGTCAACACCGACCACCTGCAAGCCGTAGCGGGGCAAAAAGCCTCGTTGAAAATCTACATGGCTTCGCGCAAAAAACTCGCCGATGCCCGCCGCGAATACTACCGCATTGGCAAAACCGAAGCCGAAAAAGTATTGAATGCCCGCTATAAAAAAGCACAGGAAGAACTTTTTGCATTGCAAGAAAAAGCGGAAGGCAACGAAGTCCGCATATCCGAACTGCAAAAAGAACTCACCGCCCTGATGGCCGACAGCAAAAAGATAGAAGACTACGCCAAAGACTTAGCCGAACGCTATGCTAAAGTCAATCTCGACGATGCCTCTATGCTGTACTTAGAGGCTTTCCGGCAGTTTCAGGCAGGAAACCTCAAAGAAGCGCTGGTGATTCTGCAACGCGCCGACTTGGCAGGACAGGCAGAAAAAATATGGGAAGAGGAGAGAAAAATCAGCAATTTGCGCAAAGAAGCCAGCCGCAGAGAGGTGGCCAAAGACAGCGTGAAAAAAGACGTGATGCAAGCGCTGCGGTTGAAAGCCGACTTACACAAAGCCCAGTTGCGGTGGGATAGCGTGGAGGCGACGTATGAGTTGTTGGTGCGATTGGATTCGAATAATTTAGAAAATTTACGCCATTTTGCTAAATTTTATGAACAACAAAATTTTACTTCCAAATCTATTTTCTTTTATGAAAAATGCCTTGTTCTTGTTAAAACCGAGGAGGAAGAAGCTGACATTTGTAACGATCTCGGCTTAATGTATCATTTTGTCCAAAGGAATGCGGAATCTGAAAAAATGTTTCTTCGTTCCGTAGAGATATATGAACGTTTATATGTTATTGACTCTAACCTATACGGCTTTAAACTATCTTTGGCATTAGGGAAGTTTGGATATTATTATAGGAATATACAAAATACTATAGAGTCTGAGAAATTAATTCTTCGCACTTTAGATATTTATAATTATTTAATAAAGAATGAATTTGCCACTATTGAAATGGAGGGTGCGCTCGCTAGTGCTACCTTAAATTTAGCAGTTAATTATCATATTACTAAACGAACGTCTGAAGCAGAAAAAATGTATTTACGTTCTCTTGAAATTTGGGAGCGGCTAGCCAAAAGTGAACCTAAATTTGATCAGAGGGTGGCTTGGGCTGCAAATAACTTAGGAATTCTTTATCGAAATACACAGCGAATGGCAGAAGCAGAAAATATGTTCTTGAAATCTCTTGGAATTCGAGAACGATTAGTAAAAATCAATCCTGCTCAATTTGAACCCGATTTGGCTACAACAGAGAATAGTTTAGGGGTCTATTATGTCGAAACCGAAAAAACTTCAGAAGCAGAAAAAATGTATTTAAGCTCATTAGAAATAAGAAGACGGCTAGCAAAAATAAACCCTAAACAATTTGAGCCAGATATGGCGTTGACGGCAATGAATTTGGGAAATCTTTACAAGGATAATAAGGATTTTTTCAAAGCAGAAGAGATGTATCTACTTGCACTGGATATCTACGAGCGAAGCGACCCGGCCAGATATGGTTTAGATTTGGCAATGACAACAATGAATATGGGCAATTTCTATAGTGATATTCAAAGGATGGAAGAAGCGGAAAAAATGTATTTGCGTTCTTTTGAAATTTATAAACAACTTGCAGAAAAAAATCCCGAGCATTTTGAATTTGAATCAGGGCTCGCTATGACAACAAAGAATTTAGGAGTATTTTACAAAGACATGAAAAGGATGGAAGAAGCGGAAAAAATGTATTCCTATTCAATCGAAAAATATCAGCAACTGGTGAAGAGCAATCCTGATTTATATGAACTTGAATATGCAAAAACGTTGAATAGTTTTGGCGAATATTGGCGACAAAACATCAAATTCGATAAGGCAAAAGAATATTTCAGTCTCGCCTTGGCTTTTCGCCAAAAGGCTTTACTACAAAGTCAGATGCATCAGGAGGATGGATTTAATGAGGTTTATAACAACCTCGCGGCTCTCCGGGACTCCTTCACTCTCCGAAAAGACTACATTACCGCTGCCGCCATCCAACACGAACGTGCAGCCTGCCTCGATTCTCTCCGGCTCGTAGATTCTTCTTTTATTGCACAAGTTCCCTTAGAATACGACACCCTTGCTCGCTGCTACCTGCTCGTCCGTGACTTCTCCTCTGCAGAAGCTGCCGCACGCCGGGGGCTAGCGCTCAGTTCGGCACAGGTACAAATTAACTACCAACTTGCTACCGCTTTGTTGCTGCAAGGGAAAGAAAAAGAGGCCAAAATGCTCTATCAGTCACTTGCAAATCCAAGTACTGGCTTGCAACCTAATCAGTCGCTTCAAGACTTAGAAGCCTTGCAAACAGCAGGTGTGGTAAGCAAACGGGATGTAAGGCGAGTGAAGGGGTGGCTCAAATAAAACTCCGAATGGACTTTTCAAAACTGTTTTGAAAAATGGAGAAAGCCTATAAATACTGCCAAAGTTGTGGGATGCCGATGCGCAAAGACGAACTCGGCGGCGGCACCAGCGCTGATGGTTCTGCCAGCCTGATGTACTCTGCCAAAACGGGGAATTCACCAACCCTGACATAAGAGAAAGCCTTCGTGAAGGAGAAACTCAAAGAATTCGGCTTTCCGGGTTTTATCGCTGGAATTTTCATGCGGTATATCCCAAAATTAGCGCGACGGAATTAAATTAATCCGGAGTAGGTTACGTCGGGTGTTTCAATATAAAACCCTGATTTTTATGTTCAAACAAACTTTTGCCCTCACCCTCATTTTGCTTCTGGCCTCGTGCAGCCAACATTTGCAAAAAACTGAATCGCTCAAAAAACACGGCCTGCTGTTCATGCTCCACGACTATCGCCAACGCGTCGAGTATTATGAAAAAAAAGGTATGGTCGAAAAAGCGCAGACCGAACGCGCGAGCATCGCCGAGCAAAATCGCGCCATCGTGCAGCATTTCAAACGAGAATTCGACTTTTGCCCGGTCTATTTCTTCTACTCCAGCCAGTACGAAGATCTTGCCGCCGGGAAGCCCGTACTCCTGAACGACCAACTCCGGCCCGAAGCCTCGATTCCCTTGCCACAAACCATGATAGTCGCTGACTACGGCCTCGGCAATGTGGAAGAAAACACCTTCAAACTGGCATCGTTTCGCATAGATTCACTCGGCATCAAAATCAGCCCGACTTACAAAACTCGTTACAAAAGTGAGACGCTGGAAGCCCGCGACGTGCGAAAATTCAACAAAAAATTGAAGAGAATGCACGGGAAGTAGAAAGCAGGCTTGGTGCCTATCCGAAAAACAACGCGATTTTCGGATAGGCTCCAAGAAGTTGTGCCCCACCGAATCAGAAGGATTGGAAAACGGATAAACCGGATTTTGCGGATTTGAACGGATTATTTTTCTCTGGTTTTTCAAAAAATCTGTTTGAATCTGCAAAATCTATGTTATCCGTTTTCCAATCATGTTTTGTGCGCGCATAGGTCATAACTTGGGTTTCTTAGTCCACCACCATCGCCACCTCGTCCAACTCCTGCTGCGCCATGCCCGCCGGCAATTCCCGAAACTCGTACTGCTGATTCCTCAATTGCGGCACAAAACCCGCCTCTCGGATAGCCTGCTGAATGCCATCCGCCGTGAATCGGAACCGCGCTCCGGCGGCAGACACCACATTTTCCTCAATCATAATGCTGCCAAAATCGTTGGCTCCTGCGTGGAGACACACCTGCGCGACTTGTTTGCCCACCGTCAGCCACGATGCCTGAATGTTCACCACATTGGGCAACATGATGCGGCTCATAGCTATCATGCGCACATACTCGTCGCCCGTGACGGCGTTGCGGGCGCGTTTTATTTTTTTCAAAATCGTGTCCTCGTCCTGAAACGGCCACGGGATGAAAGCCAAAAACCCCTTCGCGTCGGCAGGTTTTTCAGCCTGCACTTGCCGAATGGCGGCGAAATGTTCCATGCGCTCCAAATTCGTCTCGATGTGACCGAACATCATTGTCGCAGAAGTCGTCAGGCGGAGTTGGTGGGCGGCACGCATCACGTTGAGCCACTCCTCGCCGCCGCATTTTCCTTTGGAAATCAACCTTCTGACGCGGTCATTCAGGATTTCCGCGCCTGCGCCGGGCAGCGAATCCAGCCCAGCGGTTTTCAATTCTTTCAACACGTCGTAGTGGCTCATGCCCTCCAACTTCGCCACGTGCGCAATTTCCGGCGGGCCGAGCGCGTGGAGTTTCAGGTTAGGGAATTCCGACTTCAACTGACGGAACAAATCGGCGTAAAACCGCAGCCCCAAATCGGGATGATGGCCGCCTTGCAACAACAATTGTTCGCCGCCGAGCCGGAACGTCTCCTCGATTTTCACGCGGTATTCCTCCATCGTCGTGATATACGACTCCTCGTGGCCGGGCCGCCGGTAGAAATTGCAGAATTTGCAATTGGCGATGCACACGTTGGTCGTGTTCGAGTTGCGGTCAATAATCCACGTCACCGTATTGCCGGGGACGTGGTGCTTGCGCATGGCATTGCCGACGTGCATGAGTTCGGCGGTGGAGGCATTTTCAAAAAGAAAAACGCCTTCTTCGGGCGAGAGCCATTCGAGGCGCAGGGCGCGGTGGAGGAGGTCGGAGATGTTCATCGCAGTTTGGAGTTTGAAGTTTGGAGTTCAGAGTTCGAGACTCACGCCTTCGAACTCTGAACTCCAAACTTCAAACCATTTTCAATTTTTCTTGAAAACAAAAAAGCGAAGGTAAGGTTGGGCGGGTCGTCGGATGCTTTTTCTGAAAATAACTGTTCCCAATTTGAGAACTTTTTTTAAATTTGCCTGCTCAAAATTCAAAACTTGAAACGAATAATTGCCAAACGCACACTCAAAGAGTTTTGGGAAAAACATCCGGACTGCGAACAGTACCTCAAAACTTGGTACGACATCGCGTGGCGCGCCGACTGGAAAAGCCCGAACGACATTAAAGAAACTTTTGCCTCGGCCAGTATCATTGCCAACAACCGGGTAATTTTCAATATCAGGGGGAACCATTACCGACTCGTCGTGAAGTTCAACTATGAACGCCAGTGGGCTTTTATTCGCTTTATCGGCACACATTCTGAATACGATAAAATTGACGCAACCACCATCTAAATATTTGTCTATGAACATAAGGCCAATAAAATCGGAGCAGGACTACGAACGCGCGCTGGCTCGTTTGGAGGTCATCTTCGACGCACCTGCCGATACGCCCGAAGGCGACGAGGCCGAAATCCTTACGTTGCTCGTTGAAAACTACGAAAACGAACACCACTTCATCGAAGCACCCGACCCTATTGAGGCCATCAAAATCCGGTTGGAAGAAATGAATCTCCGCCAGTCCGACCTTGTGGGCATCATCGGCGGCAAAAGCCGTGTTTCGGAGGTGCTCAACCGCAAGCGCAAACTCTCTGTGGAGATGATTCGCCAACTGTCGGCCAAGCTCAAACTGCCGGCTTCGTTGTTGGTGCAGGATTATGCGCTGGCGGGGTGAACACCCCGCTTACCTTGTCCCTTCATGCAGCATCGCTCCCACCATGTCCGAATTTTCCAAAGAAATACAAATCTCCATTGAAGTCGCCGCAGAGTTGTTTACGAGCCTGATTTTCAAAACCTATCAAGGTGTTGCGGGCTTTGTCAAAGACAAAAACAAGGAACACGATTTCTTCGGCGTAGCAACCAAAAAATACGTCGGTGGCCTCATCGGGCGCTACAACACCGTGCAAGTGTTGGGGATGCGCGAACCTGCACCACTCAAAAATCTATATGTACGAGCTCAAATTGTAGAAGAAATATCCGCCTATAAATGGGTGCGCTTAGAAGCTTTGGTCTCGTTTTTTGACTTTGTTGATCGCGTTTTCACAAAAAAACGAGAAACGGTGGATGGCGAAATTATTTTCAATAAACTCCGTAAGTTCATCGTACTCGGTAAACCAGGCGCTGGTAAAACCACCTACCTAAAATACCTGACGTTGATGATGCTCGACAAGCACAGCCGGATTAGACGGCGCAAATTTCCTATTTTCGTAACCCTGCGTGCTTGGGCAGATGAGTCGATGCCGCTTATGGATTTTATAGCGCAGGAATTCGACATCTGCGGGTTCCCAGAGGCAAAAACATTTGTGGAGAAACTACTAAAAAGCGGCGACTGCCTAGTGTTGTTCGATGGTCTGGACGAGGTGAGCGAGACTGTTAAGCAAGACGAAATCATCCGCCAAATCAAAAAATTCGCAGATAAATATTCTGAAAATCAGTTTGTTATCAGCTGCCGGGTGGCCGCATACAACCACGAGTTCGAGGGGTTCACCGTAGTTGAAATGGCAGACTTCAACCAAGAGCAAATGGAAACATTCATTCGCAACTGGTTTCACGGCGAACCGAAAGTTGCTTCTGAATGTTGGCAACGTCTGCAAAACAGCCCGCCCCTGCGTGAATTGGCTTCCGTGCCATTGCTGCTCACCCTACTTTGTTTGGAATACGGCGAAAGCAATGACTTTCCGCCCAATCGCTCCGATCTCTACCATCGCGCTATCGAAACCCTGTTGACAAAATGGGATACCACCCGTCGTATTCGCCGCCCGGAAGTTTATAAAAAACTCTCTATTAGGCAAAAAGAGTCCATGTTTGCTCGCATTGCTATCGGTACATTTATTGAAAACCAGTATTTTATCCAAGAGAGAGATTTAACCAGAATGATTGAGAAATTCATTGAACACCTACCCGGTTTTAAGGAAGAGGAACTCGAACCCGACAGCAAAGTGATCCTGAAAGCCATCGAAGCGCAACACGGCATTTTTGTAGAGCGCTTCAAAGGCGTGTATTCCTTTGCCCATCTCACTTTTCAAGAATATTTCACTGCTAAATACATTACCGATAATGCACGCGAAAGCACTTTGGAAAAATTGGTAGAAGAGCATCTTTACGATTCAAAATGGAAAGAAGTGTTTTTGCTCACAGCGGGACTGCTTGACAGTGCGGACGAACTGTTACTCCTTATGCGCCGCAGGACTAACGAGTTGCTTGAAGTATCAGAGATAAATACGCTGATGGAGGTAGTAGAGAAATCCCTCCTGTCGTTACAGAATAAGTATCCGACTGTATTGTGGCGATTTTGGGCAACACTTATTGTCATTGCCCGTATTCGATCCCGTATCCGAGTACATAAAATCGCCCAAGCCTTAGCCCGTATCTACGCTTTTGATCGCCCTTACTCTCGAACAAATATTGACGATTATATCAAGGCCTACATTCGCGTTAGTACACTTGATCGTACTCATATATTTCCTTTCGGAAGTATACTTGCACAAGCACTTAATCTTGATCATAACATTCACTTTTACAGTATCGTTGATCTTGAACGAGCAATAGACCTTGACCTTCTGGAAGTATACGGCAAGGCAAACAAACTGGATGAACAAATTGCTGTAAAAATTCAAAACTATTTTTCCGCCAATACCCTCATCATCCACTGCCTCGAAGCCGCCAACTACGTCTCGAAGGATGTGCGGGAAAAGATGCTCCATGAGATTTGTCTGCCGAAGCGGGGGTAGGTTTTTGTCATTCCCATGTTTTTTTGTCATCCTGAACGAAGTGAAGGACCTACAAAACCCAAGTCCTAGTGCAATGTCCCGAAAAAAGTGAGTGGTCTTTTTTGAAACACCTGAAGTAGCCGGGCTTGTGTAGTTCCTTCACTTCATTCAGGATGACAAACATAGTGAGGGCAAGGAACTCTCCGCTCCCAATCCCCGTTTCAGCCGTTCTCTCCGAAACATCCGGCATTACCCAACAAATTTTTTCAAGCACAAAACATTTTGTTGCACAAAAACTACCTTTGTGCCGCACAGCGATTCCAACCTTTTATGGCTGAAACAAAAACAATCGAAACCCGACTCCAACGGGTAGGCCGGGTGCTGCGACAGGCGGTGAACGGCGAAGAACAGGAATTCACTTCCGGCAGCATAGACCGCGCCATCGTGCTGCTTTCGATTCCGATGATTTTGGAAATGGCGATGGAGTCGCTGTTCGCAGTGGTAGATGCTTTTTTTGTTGCCAAAATTGGCGTGGAAGCCGTCGCCACCGTCGGCCTCACCGAGTCGGTTTTGACCTTGATTTACTCCGTCGCCATCGGCTTGAGCGCGGCGGCGACGGCGATGGTGGCACGCAGAATCGGCGAGGGCAACCGCGAGGCGGCGGCAAAAGCCGGTGCGCAAGTCATTCTAATTGCATTGGTTATGTCGGTATTCATCGCCGTGCCGGGTTACATTTTCGCTGAAGATATCCTCCGTGCCATGGCACGCGACCAGAGTGTGGCGGAGGCCGGAACGCCTTACATCCGGCTCATGCTGACGGCCAATTTGCCCATTCTTTTGTTATGGATGCTCAATGGTATTTTTCGTGGCGCAGGCGACGCGGCCACCGCCATGCGGGCTTTGTGGATTGCCAACGGGGTGAATATCGTGCTCGACCCAATGCTCATTTTCGGCATCGGGCCTTTCCCCGAAATGGGTTTGCTGGGAGCCGGGGTTGCTACTACGATTGGACGCTCGCTGGGCGTTTGCTACCAGTTGTGGCAT
>CAYZVM010000239.1:0-8902 GCA_964481485.1 uncultured Saprospiraceae bacterium
GTTTCATCCGGCAAAATTAGAGTACAACCCAACTAACCAATTCACCTATGTGTTTCAAAACCGTTGGAATTGCCCTATTTTTGCCCGCCATTTCAAATAAACACTGCGCATGACAAGCCGTATCCTCTTCCTTTGCGGGCTGCTTTTTTTCATTTATGTTTCCTGCAAAAGCGACCCCAAACCCACAGCCGCCGCTGGGCAACAAATAGACCCAGAGCTGGCAGCGTTGAACGCCCTGCTCGAAAAAAATCCCAACGATGACTCGCTGCTTTACCGCCGGGCAGAGGTGTATTACAAACTCGACGGCCACGACGAGGCACTGAAAGACCTTGCCCGCGCCATGCAACTGGACTCCATGCGACCAGCCTATTACCATCTTTTGGCCGATGTGCTGATTGACTATGCCCGTCCCAACGACTCGCGCCGTGCCATTGATGTACTGAAATTGGCGGCAGAAAGATTCCCTGAGCGCACGGTTACATTGTTGAAATTGAGCGAGTTCCAACTTATCGTGAAGCAGCACGGTGACGCGCTCATCACGCTCGACAAAATCTTGCGCCGCGACCCCCAGAACGCCGAAGCCTACTACATGGCAGGCCGCATTGCACTCGACAAAGGAGACACCACCGCTGCCGTCGCCTCGTTTCAAAAGTCTGTTCAGTTCGATGCCACAAACGCCGACGCATGGATGTTCCTTGGCCGTATCTACACCAACCGCAACAACCCCAGGGCACTTCAATTTTTTGACAATGTGCTCAGATTGGATACCGCGAACTTAGAAGCGCGCGAGTTCAAAGGGGTTTTTTACAAACGCACCGGCGATTTTGACAATGCATTCAGCACTTACCGTGACATCATTGCCCGCAACCCCGATTATTCGAATGCCTACTTCGACATGGGGGTGATTTACCTCGAACTTGATTCGCTGACAAAAGCCCACAACAACTTCGACATCGCCATTAAGACCGACCCATTGTTTATCAAAGCCTATTACTATCGGGGCCTTTGCTCTGAATTGTTGGGCGACAACACCGGTGCGCTCAAAGACTACAAACAGGCAAACGGCATGGCCCCCAGTTTCGAAGAAGCAAAAGAGGCGCGAGAAAGGTTGGAAAAGAGTGCTGTAAAATAGTATTGAAACTAAAAAAGGTTCGGAAATTTTTGAACACAGATTATCAATTCCTATGTTTTGGCTACATTTGCGCCCTTTTATTCACCAAACACATTTTAACTACACGATGAAATTCTCAATCAAATTCTCCCTTCTCCTGCTCGTGGTTGCAGCTTTCTCTTTCACCGCATGCAAAGACGACGACGAAAAATCTGCAGAAGAACTTCTGACCGCAGCTTCTTGCTGGTCGCCAACAAAAGATGAACTTTTTAATTCCACGACCAACAAATGGGAAGACCAGGGAGTGGACGACTGCACGAAAGACGACTGCACGAAATTCAACAGCGACAAAACGGCCTCGTTTGACGAAGGCGCAACCAAATGCGACCCCAGCGATCCGCAGACCAGCACAGGCACCTGGAGCCTGAGCGCCGATGGCAAAACACTCACGGCCACGATAGATGGAGATACATCCTCGGCTACAATTGTCGAGTTGACTTCGAGCAAATTAGTTTTGGAATACGATTTTTTTGGCATCAAATTCCGCTCTACGCTGGAAGCCAATTAATTTTTTCAGATAAACAACTGCGCCGCGCAACGATGAACTACCGCTCGTTGCGCGGCTTTTTATTTCCTTCAAACAAGCGTACTTTTGCCAACTTTTTTCCCAAAAAAACAGTTTACCCGCCGAATCCGCCACTTTAGAGGAGAAGGCGGGTCGTCAACCGTAGAAAGAAAATGTTTCCAAAATACGATGTCATCGTCGTCGGCGCAGGTCACGCGGGTTGCGAAGCCGCTGTCGCTGCCGCCAACATGGGCTGCAAAGTCATGCTGGCCACCATGAATATGCAGACCATCGCCCAGATGAGTTGCAATCCCGCCATGGGCGGCGTGGCGAAAGGCCAAATCGTGCGCGAAGTGGATGCGCTGGGCGGCTATTCGGGCATCGTGACCGACCACACGGCTGTCCAATTTCGGATGCTCAACCGCTCCAAAGGCCCCGCCATGTGGAGCCCGCGCGCGCAAAGCGACCGGATGCGATTTGCTGCAAAATGGCGGCAAATGTTGGAGCAACACCCCAATATTGATTTTTGGCAAGAAATGGTGCGCGGCCTTATCGTGAAAGACGGGCGGGTGCGCGGTGTCGTTACGGGTATGGGTTTAGAGGTTGAAGGTGAATCAGTTGTGCTCACCAACGGCACATTTTTGAACGGCATCATCCACATCGGCGAAAAACAATTCGGCGGCGGGCGAGCGGGCGAATCGGCAGCCAAAGGCATCACCGAACAACTCGTCGAACTCGGCTTCGAAGCAGGCCGCATGAAAACCGGCACCCCGCCGCGTATTGACGGTCGCTCGCTCGATTATTCCAAAATGGAGGTGCAGGACGGCGACACCCCGCCGGGTCGGTTTTCTTACACCGATACACCCGTTTTGGAAAAACAACTTTGCTGCTGGAGTACCTACACCAACCAAAAAGTCCACGACATCCTGCGCACGGGTTTCGCCCAGTCGCCCATGTTCAACGGGCGCATACAGGGCGTGGGACCGCGTTATTGCCCCAGCATCGAAGACAAAATTGACCGATTCAGCGACAAAGACCGGCACCAACTTTTCATCGAGCCCGAAGGCTGGGATACGGTTGAAATTTACATCAACGGATTTTCCTCATCGTTGCCCGAAGACGTTCAGTATAAAGCACTTCGGCAAATACCTGGATTGGAAAACGTAAAAATGTTCCGCCCTGGCTACGCCATCGAGTACGACTATTTTCCGCCCACGCAGTTGCAAACCACGTTGGAAACCAATTTGGTGAAAAACCTCTTTTTCGCTGGCCAAATCAACGGCACGACGGGCTATGAAGAGGCTGCCTGCCAAGGTCTCATGGCCGGCCTGAACGCCGCATTGAGCGTGAAAGGCGAAGCCCCACTTGTACTCAAACGCTCCGAAGCCTACATCGGCGTGCTCATTGACGACCTCGTGAACAAAGGCACGCAGGAACCGTACCGGATGTTTACCAGCCGCGCCGAGTACCGCATTTTGCTCCGGCAGGACAATGCCGACTTGCGCCTCACGCCTATCGCCCATCGCCTCGGTGTGCGCGGCACCGACGTGCGCATGGATCGGGTGCGGGCAAAAAATCAGGCGACCGCCGAAATCGAATCCTTTTTCCGAAATGCCTCCGTTTCGCCCGACGAGGTGAACGGCTACCTGCAATCGGTTGATTCTGCGCCGATTGTCCAGAAAGTAAAACTTTACAATATCCTGCTTCGCCCGCAAGTGGGCATACCTTCACTGGCGCAAGCCTTGCCCGAACTCGCCCAGTTTCTCGCTCCTTACGAGCAAGAATTCACAGAACTGGCTGAAATCAATATCAAATACGAAGGCTACATCCAAAAAGAGCAGGAGATGGTGGATAAAATGAGCCGCTTGGAAGACCTGCACTTGCACCCCGATTTTGACTACGCAGGCATCAACGGCCTGAGCAACGAAGCCCGCCAAAAACTCGCGCGCATGAAACCGCGCACCATCGGTCAAGCCAGCCGCATTTCCGGCGTGAACCCGGCAGATGTGAGCGTCTTGCTGGTGCATTTGGGGCGGTGAAGCGAGTGGCCCATGCATAAAAAAAGAAGAGCGGCAACAGAATCATCTGCTGCCGCTCTTCCAATTTTTTGGAGGCGCTATGACTGGTTTTAAGATTGGTCAAATATCGAACAGCCAAACAACTATTTCCAATAACCAACTACCCAATGGTGCCGCCTCCGCTCCTCATGCTTCTTTTAGCATTTTATTTCCGACTATGAGGAGGCCGAGCAAGAGAACTGTGAGAATCAACATGGATTAAACAGTTTTAAAGGTGAAAGAATGGGAATATACTACTCAATTAATAACGGCCACTACCCTAATTTCGTTTCCTAAAAGTGTGCCAGCCTCCGTCAATTAACTTCTCTTTAATACTTGTTGCAAAATCGAACTCAACCCCATCACCAGCCCGCAGCCCAAAGGATTGTACCACAAAAACGGGTCTTTGCTCACGAAGAAAAACAAGTACGCAATCACCGCCTGTGTCGCCACCGCCGCCCAAAATACCGCCCGTCCGCCGACTTTTTTTAGAAAAAATGCCGTGAAGAAAATGCCAAGAATCGTGCCGTAAAACAGCGAACCGACCATGTTTACGGCCTGAATCAGGTTGTCGAACAAGTCGAAATAGATAGCAAAAAGTGTGATGATACCGCCCCAAATCACCGTGGCGATTTTCGACACCCGGAAATAGTGACGGTCGTCGCGATTTGGCACAAACGAACGCCGGTAAATGTCCGACACACTCGTGGCTGTGAGCGCGTTGAGTTCGGAAGCCGTCGAACTCCAAGAGGCGCAGAAAATAACAGCTATCATCAGGCCGATGATACCGACCGGCATTTGCTCCAAGATGAAATTGACAAAAATAAAATCCTTGTCCTTGGGGTCTTCTTCGGGCGCGGCTTGTTTTACCAAGTTTTCAGCGGTGTTGCGGAGTTCAGTGTGCTGTCGGTCAAGTTGTTGCAACTCGGTTTGGGCGTTGTCCGACATGGCCGCATCGCCCGTTTTTAGGCCAGTGGTCAAATTGTTCAGCACAGTTTGTTTTTGCAAAAACAAACTGTCCGCACGGCGCTCCAAATTTTCAAAAGCAATTTCCTGTGCCGTGCCTTCCACTTTTGCGCGATTCACATGATTGAAATACAGCGGCGGTTGGGTGAATTGGTAAAAAACAAAAACCATCACGCCGACCGACAGCACGAGGAACTGCATCGGGATTTTTACGAAACCATTGAACAGCAGCCCGAAGCGGCTCTCGTTCAGTGATTTGCCCGACAAATAGCGCCCCACTTGACTCTGGTCGGTACCGAAATAAGAAAGAAACAGGAACGTCGCGCCCAACACGCCCGACCACACATTGTAGCGGTCTTCCCAATGGAACGACCAGTCCAGCACCTGCGTCTTGCCCGTCGCTCCGGCGATTTGCCAAGCCTCCGTCAGCCCCACCCCGTCGGGCAGTTTTTGCAACACCAAAATGAATGCAAGCACGAGGCCGCCCAACATGATTGACATCTGCAATTCTTGTGTGCGGCTCACCGCGGTGCTGCCGCCAGTAGTCGTGTAAATCACCACAAAAACCGCCATCAAGAAGTTGGTGAAAGCCAGATTCCAGCCAAACACCGTGCTTAGGATAATGCTCGGAGCATAAATACTGATGGCCGCCGCCATGCCGCGCTGGATGAGAAAAAGCCCAGCTGTCAGCGTCCGCATCCGCAGGTCAAAACGCTCTTCGAGGTACTCGTATGCCGTCGTCACCCGCAAGCGATAATACACCGGCAACACGAAAATGCACAAGAAAATCATCGCAATCGGCATCCCGAAATAGTACTGCACAAACTGCATCCCGTCCGAAAAACCCTGCCCCGGTGTGCTCAGGAAAGTAATCGCGCTGGCCTGCGTCGCCATGATGCTCAAGCCAATCGTCCACCACGGGAGGTCATGTTTGCCAGCGAGAAAATTCTCGCTGGTGCCGATATTGCGGCTTCTCCAAATTCCATAAAGCACGATAAAAGCCAATGTGCTGACGAGCACTATCCAATCAAGAGTTTGCATGAAAAAACGTTGAAAGTGGTTGAGTTGTCAAATTGGTCAAGCGACCACGAATACCCTTTCTTTTCTAATTTTGCTTTGGGCATCCATTCCTTTCAGTGCCAAAAGTGAGAAAGTCTCCGCTAATTCCTTTGCTGGAATCTACGGCAGGCTCAAATACACGCCGAAATGACATCCGACGACATACAAGTACCCATTTTTGAAACCCGCGCCCACGGTAAACTCCTGCTCACCGGCGAATACTTTGTGCTGGACGGCGCACAGGCATTGGCCTTGCCCGTGCGGTTTGGTCAAACACTCCGGGTTGACATCCGAAAAGAACCCGCCCGCCTTTCCTGGACGAGCAAAAACAACGAGGGGCTGGCCTGGTTTCTGGCCGAATACGAATTGCCCGACCTCGTCCCGCTCACGTTTACGGACAAAAAAGTAGCTGCGACGCTGGCTTCCATGCTCCAAGCCTGTCGCCGCCAAAATCCGGGCTTTCTTGCTGGAAATGAGGGCTTTAAAGTTTTGACCCAAAATGATTTTCCCCGCGAATGGGGGCTCGGCACCAGCAGCACGCTTATCGCTGCCCTCGCCAAATGGGCGGGCGTAGATCCTTATCGGGTGCTGTTCGACACCATGGGCGGCTCCGGTTATGATATTGCCTGCGCATATTCCGAAGGCCCCATTTTGTACCGCCTGCTGAACGGGCAAAAGCCGGAGGTACTGCCAGTAGATTTTCAGCCGCCGTACTCCAATTCGCTCTTTTTTGTTTATTTAGGAAAAAAACAAGACAGCCGTATTGGCATACAAAACTACCGCGAACGCGCCAAAGGCGATGCCGGGCACATCGCCGAAATCTCGCGACTGACCGAGCGATTTTTGGCCGCAAAAAATCTTACTGAACTGGATACTGTCATTCGTGAACACGAAGCGCTCATCAGCCACGCGCTCGACCTGCCCCGCGCCAAAGATTTGTATTTCAGCGACTTCTGGGGAGAAATAAAAAGCCTCGGTGCTTGGGGCGGCGATTTTGTGCTGACGACGAGCAACCGCCCGGAAGCAGAAACGCGGGCATATTTTTTGGAAAAAGGGTTCGAGACATTTTTGAATTGGGAGGAAATGGTTTTTAAACACAAATTGTTTTTTAAACAAAAAATGTTTTAACTTCGCCCATCGTTTTTCTTTCCATCGGTCAAAACTTTAAAACTCCGTTACTTTGGGCGTTAATCATAAAATATCAAAAACAGGCAAGGCTAAAAGGCCAAATCTGGTGTCGGGCGTCAACAACCACAAACCCGAAACCAGTAACCAGAAACCTCCTATGACGGAACTCCGCTATACAGAAGACGAAGTAAAATCACTTGACTGGCGCGAGCACATCCGCCTCCGGCCAGGCATGTACATCGGCAAACTCGGCGACGGCAGCAGCCCCGAAGATGGCATTTATGTCCTCCTCAAAGAGGTGCTCGACAACTCCATTGACGAATACGCCATGGGCTATGGCAAGGCGATTGACGTGAGCATCACCGAACACGGCGTCACCGTGCGCGACTACGGGCGCGGCATCCCGCTTGGCAAAGTGGTGGACGTGGTGTCAAAAATCAACACCGGTGCGAAATACGACAGCAAGGCATTCAAAAAATCCGTCGGCCTCAACGGGGTCGGCACGAAGGCCGTGAACGCGCTGTCGGAGTATTTCAAAGTCACAGCCGTGCGTGAAGGGCAAGCAAAATGGGCCGAGTTCCAGTTTGGCAACTTGAAGAAGGAGAGCAAGTTAGAGCCAACGAAGGAAGAAAACGGCACGCTCATTTTTTTCAAGCCCGACAACGGGATGTTCCGCAATTTCCGATGGGTGAACGAGTATGTGGAGCAACAACTTTGGAACTACGCCTACCTCAACGCGGGGTTAAAAATCAACTATAACGGTAAAACGTTTTTTTCCAAAAATGGCCTGCTCGACCTGTTGGAGAAAAAAACCGGCACGGAGGAAACGCGCTACCCCATCATCCACCTCAAGGGCGAGGACGTGGAAATCGCGATGACACACGGCAACCACTACGGCGAGCAAAACTACTCGTTCGTGAATGGCCAAAACACCACGCAGGGCGGCACACACCTCAATGCTTTCCGCGAGGCGCTGGTGAAAGTGATTCGGACGCACTTCAAAAAAGAATACGACGCGAAAGACATTCGCGAGAGCATCATCGCTGCTGTGGCGGTGCGCGTGGAGGAGCCGGTATTTGAGAGCCAGACCAAAACCCGCCTCGGCTCAGAGCGCATCGCCCCCGACGGCCCCGCCATCCGCACCTGGATGAATGACTTTTTGTCCAAAGCGCTCGACGATTTTCTCCACAAAAACCCGGAGGTGGCAAAGGAGATGCAGAAGCGCATCCAGCAAAGCGAGCGTGAGCGCAAGGAAATTTCGGAGGTAAAAAAACTCGCCAACCAACGCGCCAAAGCCGCCAACGTCCACAACAAAAAACTCCGCGACTGCAAATATCACCTCAACGAAAAAGGCCCCGACGAAGCCAAACTCGCCACCACGGTATTCATCACCGAGGGCGATTCGGCCAGCGGCTCTATCACCAAAGCCCGCAACGTGGAGACCCAAGCCGTGTTCAGTTTGCGCGGTAAACCATTGAATTGCTACGGGTTAACAAAAAAAATCGTCTATCAAAACGAAGAATTCAACCTGCTGCAACACGCGCTGAACATCGAAGATTCGATGGACGACCTGCGTTACAACCGCGTGGTCATCGCCACCGATGCCGACGTGGACGGGATGCACATCCGCCTCCTGATGCTCACGTTTTTCCTCCAATTTTTCCCCGATTTGGTCCGAAACGGCCACCTCTACATCCTCGACACGCCGCTGTTCCGCGTGCGAGACAAACAGCAGACTTTTTACTGTTATTCAGAAACGGAAAAACAAGCGGCTATCAAAAAACTGCGCGGCAAACCGGAGATTACCCGATTCAAAGGTTTGGGTGAAATCAGCCCGCACGAATTCGCCGATTTCATTGACGACAACATCCGGCTCGACCCAGTCATCTTGCCCGAAGACACGAATCTCGACCACGTTTTGGATTATTACATGGGCAAAAACACGCCGGAGCGCCAAGAATTTATCATTGAAAACCTGCGCTTTGAAATTGACGTGATTGATACGCCGGAAGAGGA
>CAYZVM010000240.1:0-7347 GCA_964481485.1 uncultured Saprospiraceae bacterium
GCCGCACGGTCACGTCAATGCGTTTTTCCGGCTCCACGCCCTCCACGAGCATATCTTTCCCGAAAATAAAATTTTGCCGCACATAGTCGCTCGGCACAATGCGGTCGGTGAGGAAAATCGCCTCTTTCGGGCAGGCTTCTTCGCACAGGCCGCAGAAAATGCAGCGCAGCATATTTATCTCATACACAGCGGCGTACTTCTCCTCGCGGTAGAGATGTTCCTCTCCCCGCTCGCGTTCGGCGGCTTCCATCGTGATGGCCTCCGCCGGGCAGGCCACGGCGCAAAGGCCGCAGGCGGTGCAGTTTTCGCGGCCTTGTTCGTCGCGTTTCAGGACGTGCCAGCCGCGATACACGGGCGCGAACTCCCGCGTCACTTCCGGGTAGTTGAGCGCGTTTTTCTTTCTGAAAAAGTGCTTCAGCGTCGTCCACATACCCTTGAAAATGGCGGGCAAATAGATGCGCTCCCAGAAGTTCATTTCTTTGTGGACGACGTTTTTCGAGCGGTTGGTGAGTTGCATATTTTTGAATTTGATAACTGGATAATGGGGTAATGAGGGGAATTATTCGAGTGGTTTGATTCTGGATTTTACCCAGTCGGTAAAGGTTTCTTTGTCCATTTCCCCGGCGGCAACTTGGAGGATGATGGATTCTTGTTCGTCGTCGTCAGCGTCAATAATGTAAGTATTCATGTACAGAAAGTTCACCATTGCTCCGTGTCCTACTCTTTTATTCCCGTCAATGAAAGGGTGTTGCATTACGAGTTCAAAACACAAAATGGCCGCCTTTTCAGCAATTGTTGGGTACTGCTCTTGCCCAAAATACATAGCCTG
The DNA here is from genome assembly GCA_964481485.1 of uncultured Saprospiraceae bacterium. GTDB lineage: Bacteria > Bacteroidota > Bacteroidia > Chitinophagales > Saprospiraceae > M3007. Next base: position 830 of record CAYZVM010000240.1, read on the forward strand.
TGGAGCGGCGATAGCCGATTCGATGCCTGTTTCATCTCTCATTCCATAGCCTCCTCCCGAATCTACGATGGCATCTTCGTGGATTTGGAGAATGTCTTTGCGGGTTAAATAAAAGATTCTCATGCCAGACGCTTGTAAAGTTCACGGTAGCGTTCTCTCACATAAGCACGGGCAGATTGAAACCGCTCTTCTTTTTCTTTCATGTAGTTGTCAATCGCCTCGTTCATCAACTCGTCCACCGAGACATTGAGACTTTTGGCCGCCTCTTCCAGCATGGCTTTTTTGGTTTCGTCAATTTTGAATGTTATCGAACCCATTGTTTTTCAATTTAAAAAGTGAAACAATGATTGCAAAACCCGAATATCACCTCTTCTGTTCCAAAATCGAATCAATCGAAATCACTTCCCAAACAACAACACCCCCGCCCCCGTCAGCACCATATTCAAAATCGCCAGCGGGATGAGCGATTTCCAGCCGAGGCGCATCAGTTGGTCGTAGCGGAAACGCGGAATCGTCCAGCGAATCCACATGAACACGAAGATGAAAAAGAAGGTCTTGGCCAAAATCACAATCGGCCCCATGAAACCGCCGAGCCAGCCGGGGTCAATGCCGGGGAAATTGTAGCCGCCGAAATACAACGTGGCGATGACGGCGCAAGCAATGAACATATTGATGTACTCTGCGAACAGGAAAAAACCCAATTTCATCGAACTGTATTCCGTGTGGTAGCCGCCCACGAGTTCGGTTTCGCACTCCGCCATATCGAAGGGCGCACGGTTGCACTCGGCGAGGCTGCACACAAAGAAAATAAGGAATCCGAGCGGCTGGTACCAGATGTTCCAGTTGAAACCCGCCTGTTGTGCGGCCATTTCCCGGAGGCTCAAAGTCCCGGTCAGCATCACGACAGCGATGATGGAAAGTCCCATCGCCAGTTCATAAGAAACCATCTGTGCCGAAGCGCGAATGGCGCCGTAGAGCGAGAATTTGTTGTTCGATGCCCAGCCGCCAATCATAATACCGTAAACACCGAGTGAGGTGAACCCGATAATATACAAAATGCCGATATTGAGGTCAGCGACTTGCAAATCAACAGCACCGCCGAATGCCGTGAGTTGCGTCCCCCAAGGAATCACGGCGCTCGTCATCAGTGCAACGAACATAAACGCTCCCGGCGCGAGGATGAACAGCCATTTTTCCGCCGAGCGCGGCATGAAATCTTCTTTGGTGAAAAACTTCGCGCCGTCCACGAGCGGCTGCAACAATCCCCACGGCCCGGCTCGGTTCGGGCCGAGTCGGTCTTGAATGAAGGCGGCGACTTTACGCTCGCCATAAGTGGAGTAAGCGGCCACCCCCAAGGTCAGCCCAAAAAGGACTGCGATGAGGATGATTTTTTCGAGCAATAACGCAAAAGTGAAAAGTATGATAACTGTCATTTTCTTTCTGTTCTTTCAAATTTAGATTGGCTAACCGAAGAGACGCGATGAATTTTACCGCACCGTCAAAGCCTCGCCCTCATAGTGATTTTGCCCAATCACCGAATGGCGGTCAATGTCGCGCGGGCCTTCAATCGTCCAGTCGTTCGCGCCTTTTTTCTCGAAACGGCAAGTGTTACATATAAAATCGTGTACCTCGCCGTACTTGTCCTTGCGGGCGGTGACGCGGAAAATTTCTTTGCCGTACATCCAAACGACGGCTTTGCCCGAGCAAGTCGGGCAGTCGCGGTGCGCGTCCATCGGGTTGAGAAACCACACGCGGCTTTTGAAGCGGAACGTTCGGTCGGTCAAAGCGCCGACGGGACATACGTCAATCACGTTGCCGCTGAAATCGTTGTCAATCGCTTTTTCGATAAACGTGCTGATTTCCGCGTGGTCGCCGCGATTGACGACGCCGTGTACGCGGTTGTCGGTCAATTGATTCGCTACCATCACGCAACGGTAACACAGGATGCAGCGTGTCATGTGCAGTTTGATGTAGGGGCCGATGTCAATCTTTTCGAACGTGCGGCGCTCGAACTCGTAGCGCGTCGTTTCCGCGCCGTGTTCGAAGGCCAAATCCTGCAACGAACACTCGCCCGCCTGGTCGCAAATCGGGCAATCGAGCGGGTGATTGATGAGCAGAAACTCGACCACGCCTGCCCGTGCCCGCAGCACTTCCTCGCTCGTGATGTTGGCGACTTCCATGCCGTCCATGACCGTTTGTTGGCACGAAGCCACGAGTTTGGGCATGGGGCGCGGGTCTTTTTCCGAGCCTTTCACCACTTTCACGAGGCAGGTACGGCATTTGCCGCCGGAGCCTTTGAGCGTGGAGTAGTAACACATGGCGGGCGGAACGATGTCGCCGCCGATTTGTCGCGCCGCGTTCAGGATGGTGGTGCCTTCGGGCACTTCGACTTCAAAGTTGTCTATTTTTACTTTGGGCATTATCTGAATTTGATAATGTGATAATTGGTCAATGTGATAATGGGTTGGCTGGGGCAGTTTTCATAGGTATTGAACCTCCGCCAGAATGTACTGGCCGATGTATTTTTTGAGGCTGCGTTTCAGGGCAATGTCAATTTTCCGGTCAAAAACTTCTTCCAACAATTCTTGCAATTCCATCAAATCGAACAAATCTACCGGCTTGTCAAAATCCACCAGCACGTCAATGTCGCTCGTCTCCTTTTGCTCACCCCGCACCCACGAGCCGAACACGCCTATCTCCGACGCACCGAACCGCTCGTGCAGTTCAGGTTTCAGGGTGGTGAGTTTGTTTTTGATGCCGGTGAGGGTCATTTTTCTCATTGTTTAGGATTTATCACTTCTCCATTTTTTTTGATGCACTTGAAGTAGGCTGTATAAGCTCCGACATTTTTACCCCTACCACTCCAGTAATTATAAAGCCTAATTTTATATTTGCCATTAGCAGACAACACACCAGATTGAATGACCAAGCTTGTTTGATTCTCGGATTTAAACATCCCAGATTTGTCACTATTTGGCACAACGGTTCCACCTGGGTCGTAAATTTCCGCTCTTATTTTCAGATGGTCGCCGATGGGGACTACTGTCACTTCAAATGAGTCACCTGAATTCATGGATATTTCAATATCCTGATGTTCTTTGCTGTTTTTAAATTCGCTTTCCAAAACATCGCCACATTTCGCCGAAAGCTGAACGCTTTGAGCATAGGTGTTAGATGTAATGAACAACATAAAGTAAACAAGTGTGAAAAAGAGGGTTGTGTGTTTCATGGCAAAGAGTTTTTATTGACAACGTTTTTTTATTTTGGATTCCGGAATCCAACCAGTTATTGAGCCTAAGGTAAAGCGGAACATAGTTACTCCTCCAACTTGGTTGTATGAGTCAACTACTTCAACTTCTGTTCCATGCTCTAAAAGGCCTTTCATGGGCGAATTTTTGTTTTCACTCATGAAATATTTCACATTAGCTCTCTCGTCGCTATAAATGTAATAGCGACAAGCTGAGGTTGTGCTTATAGATGGTTTTTCGTCAGACCGTAGAGCAACTTGAGGCGCCTCAGCATTTTGGGTTGGTTTTGTAGGGATTGAACTTTGATTATCCGCCGATTGCTTGAGGTCAGAAATTTTCTCTTTGTTTTGAGTAGAAGGTTTTTCTACAGCAGATTTCTTACTGTCAGGCTTAGTTGCCTCTTCCTTTTTCACAGAATTATTTTCTACATTGCTTTTTTCTTTTTGCCCTTCTAAATAATGGGTTAGGTAAATCCCAGCCAAGCTAAATAGGCCGGTTAAGACAGCTGCAATAAGAGTAACTTTTCCCATGTCTTTAGTCATGTCCAGTATCGTTAAAGTTTGGAACTTGCTTCGACAAAATCCTCACCCCTGCACCCCCTCCAAAAACACGCCCACCTCACTCACCAGACCGTAATTCCGCTCCATACACAACTTCGGCTCTCTGACGTGCCACTCGAATTCCTCGCGGAAATGGCGAATCGCCGCGCTCACCGGCCATGCCGCCGCGTCGCCAAGCGGGCAGATGGTGTTGCCCTCGATTTTTTTCGCCACGTCGGCCAGCAAGTCAATGTCGCTCATTTTGCCCTGACCGTTTTCCATGCGCCACAGCACTTTTTCCATCCAACCCGTGCCTTCGCGGCAGGGCGAACATTGGCCGCAGGACTCGTGGTGATAGAAGCGCGCAAAATTCCAGGTATTGCGCACGATGCACTGGTCTTCGTCGTACACGATGAAGCCGCCGGAGCCGAGCATAGAGCCACTGGCAAAACCGCCGTCGGCGAGGCTTTCGTAGGTCATCATGCGGGTCTCGCCTGCCGCCGTTTTGGTCACGAGCGTGTGCGGCAGGATGGGGACGGACGAGCCGCCCGGCACGCAGGCTTTGAGGCGTTTGCCGCGTTTGATGCCGCCGCACCACTCGTCGGAGTAGATAAATTCCTCAACCGAAATATTCATCTCGATTTCATAAACGCCTGGTTTATTGATGTTTCCGCCAGCGGAGATGAGTTTTGTGCCGGTGCTTTTGCCGATGCCGATTTTGGCGTACTCGTCGCCGCCGTCGTTGACGATGGGTACGACTGCCGCGATGGTTTCCACGTTGTTCACCACCGTCGGGCTTTGCCATAGACCTTTCACGGCGGGGAAGGGCGGCTTGATGCGCGGGTTGCCGCGTTTGCCTTCGAGGCTCTCGATGAGGGCGGTTTCTTCGCCGCAGATGTACGCGCCCGCGCCGGGGTTGACGTACAAATCGAGGTCGTAGCCCGAGCCGAGGATGTTTTTGCCGAGCCAGCCGTTGTCGTACGCCTCGGCAATGGCTTTTTCCAAAATAAAAACAATCCACGAGTACTCGCCCCGGATATAAATATAAGAGGTGTTGGCCCCCAGCGCGTAACTCGACGTGATCATCCCCTCGATGAGCAGGTGGGGAATTTTTTCCATCAGGAAGCGGTCCTTGAAAGTGCCGGGTTCCGACTCGTCGGCGTTGCAGAGCAGGTAGCGTGGCACGCCCTCGGGTTTGGCGAGGAACGACCATTTCATGCCAGTGGGGAAGCCCGCGCCGCCGCGACCGCGCAAGCCGGATTTTTTCACTTCTTCCACCACCGCATCGGGCGACATGGTTTTCAATGCCTTTTCCACCGAGCGGTAACCGCCGTGTTTGCGATAGACCTCGTAGGTGTGGATGCCCGGTACGTGGGCGTGTTCTAAGAGTAATTTGCGACCCATTTTTTTTCAATTATGAATTATGAATTAGAAATTATGAACACGCGGCGACATCTCGCTCGGCAAATAATTCATAATTTTTCATTCATAATTCTACGCTTGTTCTTTGTCAAATTCAATTTGAAAATCCGCTTTCAACCTCCCCGGTGTTATCACCGCGCTTTGAAAATCAGGCGTGGGAAACACCGCAACTTTCATTTTTTCCTTTTCAAAATCGTCGAGCCATTCCATGAACTCGTACAAATCCAGCGCCTCCACCTGAAACTCCTCGAATCCGCCTTTTTCCCGAAAAATCTCCGCGAATTCGGGATTCGGGAAAACGGCCAGCACGTCCGTGTCATCATCGTCGTCTTCCAATAAAAGCCAGCCTTCTTTGTCGGCCAAGCCCCACACTTCTTCCTCTGCCGCTACGGTTCGGATGAAATATTTGTAGCGGTTTTCCGGCTTTTTTGCCAGTATTTCTTCGATTTGTTTTTGCGTCAGCTGCATTTTTTTATCAGTCTGTTAGAATCTATCCGCTTTACGGGCGCTTTCCCAATCTGTTTGCCTTCCGTAGATCGGACAGTCCCTTCAGGATGACAAACGTAGAGTGCACGGTTAGTGCATTTTCCAAGTCCCTTTGTCAATTTTCCCTGCCCGGCAATCTTCCAAGAACTGGTCAATTTTCTCTTCTGTCAAATGTTCATGATAAAACTCGCCGACCTGCATCATCGGGGCGTAGCCGCAAGCACCGAGACATTCGACTTCTTTGATGGTGAATAGGCCATCGGGGGAGGTCTGGTTTTTCCCGATGCCGAGTTTCAGTTTCGTGTACTCGATGATGCGCTCTGCGCCTTCAATGGCGCAGGGGCCAGTATGGCAAAATTCGAGGACGTACTTGCCGACGGGTTCGAGGTTGTACATCGAGTAAAAACTCGCCACCTCGTACACCTCAATCGGCGTGATGCCCAGCACTTCGGCCACATGGTCCATCGCGGCGACGCTCAGCCAGCCGTGATTTTCTTCTTGGGCGATATGAAGGGCGCGGATAATGGCACTTTTGCCCCGGCCTTCGGGGTACTTTTTTATCAATCCCTGCACTTCGGCGAGCGCGGCGGGAGAGTATTTGAACGGTGTTCCGTTTTGAGTTGTGGCGTGCATATCAGAATTTCCAGAATGTTGGAATTAACAGAATTCGTTGGTTTTCAGGAAGTAAGTCGAACACAGAGACACGGAGGCCACAGAGATTTTATTTTTAAACTTTGTGCCCCCTGTACCTCTGTGTTTAAAAAGCAATCAAGCGTCCAATTCCCCCGCAATCACGTTCATCGAACTCATGGTCAAAATCGCG
>CAYZVM010000240.1:7447-8870 GCA_964481485.1 uncultured Saprospiraceae bacterium
TCAAGCGTCCAATTCCCCCGCAATCACGTTCATCGAACTCATGGTCAAAATCGCGTCCGACAACATCGAGCCGCGTATCATTTCTGGATATGCCTGATAATAAATGAAACATGGGCGGCGGAAATGCAGCCGGTAGGGCTGGCGGCCTCCGTCGCTGATGAGGTAAAAACCGAGTTCGCCGTTGCCGCCTTCCACTGCATGATAGACCTCGCCAGCGGGAATCGGTGTTTCGCCCATCACGACTTTGAAATGGTAAATCAAAGCCTCCATTTTGGTGTAAACGTCGGGTTTTTCGGGAAGATAAAAGTCCGGCACGTCAGCGTGGTAATCGCCGTCGGGCAGGTTGTCGTAGGCTTGGTGGATGATGCGCAGGCTCTGGCGGATTTCTTCCTGCCGCACCATAAATCGGTCGTAGGTGTCGCCGTCTTTGCCGACCGGCACAATGAAATCAAAATCTTCGTAACTGCTGTACGGATTCATCACCCGCACGTCGTAGTCCACCCCGGCAGCGCGGAGATTGGGACCGGTGAAGCCGTAGGCCATTGCGCGGTCTCCAGCGATAGGCCCCGCGCCGACGCAGCGGTCCATAAAAATCCGATTGCGCTCGAGCATATTGTTGAACTCCTCGAAACGCGCCGGGAAGGTTTTGAGAAAATCTTTCAGTTTCGTGTGGAAAGCGGGCGTGAAGTCGCGCTCCATGCCGCCAATGCGGCCGATGTTGGTGGTCAAGCGCGAGCCGCATACTTCCTCAAACATATCGTAAATCCGCTCGCGCTCTTGGAACATATAGGTGAAACCCGTGAGCGCCCCCGTGTCCACGCCGATGACCGCGTTGCACACCAAATGGTCGGCGATGCGCGACAACTCCATGATAATCACGCGCATGTACTGGGCGCGTTTGGGCAATTCGCAACCGATGAGTTTTTCCACCGTCATGTGCCATCCCATATTGTTGATGGGCGAAGAGCAGTAGTTGAGGCGGTCGGTGATGGGCGTGATTTGATTATACGGACGGTGTTCCGCCAGTTTCTCGAACGCGCGATGGATGTACCCGATGGTCGGCTCGGCGGAGTAGATGCGCTCGCCGTCCATTTTCAGCACATTCTGAAAAATGCCGTGCGTGGCCGGGTGCGTCGGGCCGAGATTGAGGGTGGCGAGTTCACCGTCAATGTTGTCGAGCGAGGAGAAGTATGATTGGACTTGCATGTCAAGTTTGATTCAGTATTTTTTCAAAATCGGCTAAGCGCAACTTTCACTTTTTCAATTCACTACGTTTGGTGTGCCGCCACTGGTCAAGTCATTCAGTTTTTGGCTGAACCTTTGGAGTTTCGGAATAATATCGGCGATATAGGGTTTTCATGTGTTTTCGATTGTTTTTCCAAATTCAAAATTTGTCATCCTGAACGAAGTGAAGGAACTACAC
>CAYZVM010000241.1:0-8867 GCA_964481485.1 uncultured Saprospiraceae bacterium
GCGCAAGTCAACGCGAGTAGCCAAGCCTTTTACTGAATCCCCTCCCACCACCGCTCAAAAGCCCCCATCTCTCCCAAACTTACCTTCTCCCCAATCAGCGGATGCAGCAAGGTCATACCCTTGCGCTCGCTTTCTGCCGCGACCCGGATGATGGGGTCGTCCCAGTCGTGATTGGCCAGCGCGAACTTGCCCCAATGCACCGCCAGCAGTCTTTTCGCCCGTAAATCCTGCGCCGCCTGCACCACCTCTTCGGGCATCAGGTGGATGTATTTCCAGCTCCGGTCGTATTGCCCGCACTCCAGAATGGCGAGGTCGAAAGGGCCGAGCGCCGCGCCGATGGCCGCAAAATGCGCGTCGTAACCGCTGTCGCCGCCGATAAAAATTTTCAGGCTCGGCGTGCTCAGAGCGAAGGAAACCCACAGGGCTTTGTTGCGCACAAAACCCCGACCCGAAAAATGCCGCGCCGGGCAGACATCCACGACAAATCCGTCGCCCAGAATGACTTGCTCATGCCAATCCTTTTCGAGGATGTCGGCGGGGGCGTAACCCCAACTTTCGAGGTGCGCGCCGGTGCCGAGTCCGCAAATGACTTTCTTGACTTTAGGTCGCAGCCGCCGCAGCGTTTTGTAATCCACATGGTCCCAGTGGTCGTGCGAGATGAACAGGAAATCAACCTCCGGGATGTCGTCGGGCGTGTAAACGTCGCTGCCTTTGAAACTTCGGGCGCTCGCTCCGATGGGCGAGGCCGTACCGCTTAAAACAGGGTCAACGAGGATTTTTTTGCCATCCACCTGTATGAAATACGACGAGTGGCCAAACCAGACCAGCACATTTTCCGCAGGATCAAGGGCGAACAAATTCGTTTTTGTGGAAGGCAGGGGAGCGGTTGGCTGGGCAAGTTTGTTTCGGCGAAAAAGCATTTCCCACATAATGCTGCCCACTGTCGCGCCGTCGCTGAAGTCGGGTGTGTGGCTGAGGTTTTGGAATTTTCCGCCGTTGTGATGTGGTGATTTTTTCAGCCGGGCGAGACGTTCGCCCGCGGGTGTTTTTCCGAATTTGGGTTGCCGGACATAAATCATCACTGCCAACATCAGCAGGGCGAGGAGGGAAAAAGTGAGGAGCATGGTTGTAATTTTTGAAGGCGGTTTGATGCAAAAATAAACCGTAGAGGCGCGGAGATGCAGAGTGTTTTACAGAATGGCAAAAAACCTCTGCGCCTCTGCGGTGGATTTCAAACCAGTATTTTACTGAAACAAACACTGTTCCCCACGCCCGCATATTGCCCGTAATTTGGGATGCGCTCGTAGCCCTTTTTGGTGTAAAGAGCGATGGCTTCGGGTTGATTCACGCCGGTTTCGAGGCGGCAGGTGTGTGCACTCAATTCCGATGCCCAGCGTTCCAATTCCGACAAAACCTTCGATGCGACGCCTTGCCCGCGCGATTCGAGAGATACGAACATTCGCTTCACCTCCATCACATTTTCCTCCAAAGGTTTGATGGCGCCGCAGCCGACTGCCTGACCGTCCTGATACGCCACGACGACATTTTTGAGGTTAGCAATTTTGTTGAATTGGGAATAAAAGGCGTGGTCGTCGCCGTCGCGGATGGCCAGTTCTGCATCAAGATGGCGGACAAGGGCGACGAAATCGGGGTCGTCGGAGTTGGTGCGCTTTAGGAGAAAAGATGGCATGGGCGTTTTTAGATTGAATACTCTTTTTTTCGGTCAGGTGCGACATTCGCACCACGTCGGTGTCTTTTGACACCATCTGGCCGCAAAGAACCCAAATTTCCACCTATTTTCGCTGCCCAAACCCCGAACCCTTCCCGGCTTTTCCTGTTTAGCCTTCCGCATGAAACACCTCGCATATCTCAACAAATTTTTCTGGAAATACCGTGGGCGTTTGTCGCTCGGCATTGTGTTCGTGGGTTTGGCCAACTGGTTCCGGGTGTGGCAGCCCCAAGTTATCCGCGACGCGCTGGACACGGTGGTCGAGCGCGTGGGTTTTTACAAAGAACATGGCGGCATCGCGGCGCACCCGGAGGCGATGGGCGAATTGAGCAGCAAAATCGCGTGGTTTGGCGCGGCGGTCATCGGGCTGGCATTGCTGATGGGGATGTTTATGTTTTTTATGCGGCAGACGATTATCGTGGTGAGCCGACTCATCGAGTACGATATGCGCAAAGAAATGTTCGCGCACTACGAGCGGCTCGACCTCGCATTTTACAAACGCAACAGCACGGGCGACCTCATGTCACGCATTTCGGAGGATGTGTCGAAGGTGCGGATGTTCCTCGGCCCCACCATTTTGTACGGCCTCGACCTGACGTTTTTGTTCGTTCTCACCATTTCGGCCATGCTCAACGTGAGCCTCGAACTCACGCTTTGGTCGCTTTTGCCGCTGCCGTTTTTGAGCATTTCCATCTATTATGTCAGCACGCTCATCAACCGCCGCAGCGAAAAAATACAGCAGCAATTGGCGGTGCTCACCAGCACGGCGCAGGAAGTGTACAGCGGCATCCGGGTGGTGAAAAGTTATGTGCAGGAAAAAGCGATGGGGCGCTGGTTCACCGAGCAGAGTGAGGAATTTCGCCAAAAATCGCTGAAACTCATTCAGATAGATGCTTTTTTCTTTCCGCTCATGGCGCTGATGATTGGCATCAGCACAATTATCACGGTCTATGTCGGCGGCCTTTTGGTGGTGGAGACGGCGGGTTTGCCCGTTGGAGACCCGGCAAAAATAACGGCGGGCAACATCGCCGAATTCGTCATCTACATCAATATGCTTACTTGGCCGGTCACGGCCATCGGTTGGATTGCCTCGCTAACGCAACAAGCGGCGGCTTCGCAAAAAAGGATAAATGAGTTTTTGAATACCAAGCCCACTATTGTCAACCCCACCCCTGACCCCTCCCCTAAAAAGGAGGGGAGCGCGACACACACTACGTCTCCCCTCCTTTTTAGGGGAGGGGTCGGGGGTGGGGTTGAGGGGTTACGAGGCCACATCCGCTTTGAAAATGTCACCTTCGTCTATCCCGACACCGGCATCAAAGCCCTTGACAATGTGTCGTTTGAAATATTGCCGGGGCAAAAAATGGCGATAGTGGGGCGGACGGGCAGCGGCAAAACAACCATCGCGGATTTGCTCGTGCGGATGTACGATGCGACAGAAGGCCGCATCCTGATTGATGGTAAAGACATTCGCGAACATGATTTGGCGAACCTGCGCCGCCGCATGGGTTACGTCCCGCAGGATGTGTTCTTGTTTTCCGACACGGTTTACGGAAATATCGCTTTTGGCAGAGAAGATGTCACCCGCGAGCAGGCCGAGTTTTATGCCAAAAGTGCGGCGGTGCACAAGGATATCGCCGAGTTGCCAAAAGGCTACGACACCATGGTGGGCGAGCGCGGCGTCACTCTTTCCGGCGGCCAAAAGCAGCGCGTGAGCATCGCCCGCGCTTTTGCCAAACAGCCCGACGTGGTGCTGCTCGACGACTGCCTTTCGGCGGTGGACACCAACACGGAGAGCCAGATTTTGGGCTATTTGGAAAATGCCCTCGCGGACAAAACGGCCATCATCATCACCCACCGCATCTATTCCATGTTGCAATTTGACAAAATCATCGTGCTCGACAATCACCAGATCACCGAAGAGGGCACGCATGAGGAATTGCTGGCGCAAGGTGGCTATTATGCCGAGTTGTTTGAAAAACAGTCGGCAGGGGAATTTGAGGGGAATTAATCCAAGTTGTGACCTGTGCGCATACACTACAGAATGGCAAAACGGATAAAGCGGATTTTGCAGATTTGAACAGGTTTTTCGAAAAATTAGGAAAAAAAATCCGTTTTATCCGTTCAATCCGTTTTCCCATCCTTCTGATTCGGTGAACCACAACTTGGGTAAACTAAGGGTCATTAAAGTCATTTTTCAAAAAGGATTTCTTTTTACGAAACCCCCATTTCCTATTTTCAACATGAAAAAACGAATCTTCTTCTTCCTCCCGACCCTCGCAGTTCTTTTCCTTTTTGCCTGCAAATCAAAAGATGCTGCACCGCCCAAACCCACCGTTGTCACTTTGCAGGCGGAGTCGCGCTCTTTCTCAAAACGCCATTGTGTGAACGACGACCAATGTGCCGACTTCATCATCCTTTACCCGCTCGTGAAGGGCAATCACGCTGAAACGGCGGAAGCGGTGAACAAAGTCATTCAGGCCAGAACTTTGGCGAGTGTGGACGGCAACACGAACCTGGCTTTTGAGGTAGCGCTTGATTCGGCCGGTGCCAATTTTATAGAGCAATTCAAAAATTTGCACCGCGACATCCCCGAACAGACGATGGGCCAGACGATTCAAATCACCAACAAGGTGTTGCTCAATGGCGTAAAGGTGATGACCGTGCAATTGGATTTTGATTCTTACACTGGCGGCGCGCATCCGAACACCGCTGTCGCCGTCATGTCGTTTGATGTGCAAAACGGCGGGCGCGAACTGAAAGCCGCCGACCTGCTCACCGACCCGAACGCGGTGTTGCCGCTGCTCGAAAAAGCATACAAAAAAGCCAAACAGTTGGACGAGACCGACGACATCGGCCAATTGCTCATCACGGAAGACAAAAAACTGCCGCTGCCGGTGAATGTGGGCGTGGTGCCGGAAGGGATTTTGTTTGCGTACAGCGATTATGAAGTATCGCCGCACGCCGTCGGCCCGGCGGACATTTTGCTGACTTGGGCGGAGTTGGGCAGTTTGGCCGACAAATCAAAATGGATAGGGGATTGAGATTTTTGAAAAATCTCAATCCCCTATATTCCCTCAGGAACGGTGCCTCATTATTTCATCTGAACCGGTACCGTGGACGTGCGCCCTCGTTTGTCATGTACGAGCATCAAATATTGTCCTTTCGGCAATTGCCCTAAATTAAGTTGCTCGGTGCCAACGCCTTGCAGGCGGCGGCTCATCAATTGGCGGCCATGTATGTCGAGCAGCATCATGCGCTGCGGTTGGATGTCAGTATCCGTCACGTTGAGCGTAACAGTGCCGGTAGTAGGGTTGGGATATACTTGGAGGTCGAAGCTGTTTGCCACATTTTTCACGCCCACAAAAGTCTCGAAGTAGCCAAAATATCGCAAAGTATTTGTCCAATCGTTCAGGGAATCATTCCATTCCTGCAGCAAATATTTGTTGAATAAAGACCCAAAAACCGAATCCTCTTCCGGGAAAAATCCGGCTTCATCTATGGTGACATAAGTGTAGTTAATCCAGACACCAGCATCCCAATATTGGAGCAGGTAACTGACCCATTTGTCGTTGAGGTCATACTCGTTGATGTTTTGTGAGTAGTTGTCCCATGCAGTGCCACCCCATACTTTTTCCAAGACTAAAGTAACACGTCCGCCCGCATTGTAGGTGTACGTTGTAAGAGTGACGTTTTCCCAGGCATTACCGTCCCACATTTGTTCTGTCTCTGACAACAGTTTTTCGTCTGTGTCGGATTCGAGTACATAGCGGAATTGGCTGATCCAAGCCATTCCGTTCCATTCTTGGTCGGTGATAGTCGTTGTATTGGTAGGCATGTCATAAGTGTACAAAGAGCGGTAAAAATTTGTCCACATGATCCCAGCCCAGTATTGCGATGTGGAGACGGTGAGTCTGTTGTTGGCATCGTAGGCTTGTGTTTCGCGGCTGGAATTTTCCCAGGTAATAGTTGTCCAAATCTGGGAAATTGACTCTATCTCGTTCCCGTTCGCATCATAGGAGTAAGTAGTGCGATTCAAACTGATCCAATTATTGATATTCCAGAATTGGGAAATGGATTCAGTCAATTGGTTCGAGGCATTATAGGTATTCAATACTTGGTATTCGTCTGCCCAGTCGGTCGAGTCCCACACTTGGTTCAAGTATCTGGTATTGTTTCCGTTGGCATCATATTCATAAAGCGAACGGCTACGTGGTTTCCAGTCTGTGCCATTAAAATCTCTGGAAATAATTTCTGCCAACCGGTTGTTGGTATATGAATATGTGACGGAGTCATAGCCGATCCAACTGTTTTCCCAAAAATCAGTACGCTCCCCAATAAGGCGCAAATCTGAGCCACCGCGCTCTGCTAACTGGCCACCCTTTTGTGGGGTGTGAAGTTGGGGGCTATTTGCAGGAAGGTGTTTTTGTGTTTTTTTGGGAAAAAAGTGTGTGCGTTGGGCTTCGATTTGATAGAAGGATAGGCACGCAAAAAGAGTCAGCAGTGTAAATCGGAAGGTCGTTTTCATAAATAAAACAGTTTGGTGAAAAAGTGAATTGTGCAAATGTATAGCCTTTTGGCTGCTATTTCCCGATGCAAAATTTTGAAAAAATCGTCCCCAGCAAATCCTCCACCCCGATGTCGCCCGTTATTTCAGAAAGGTAGGCCAGCGACCGCCGAATGTCCTGCGCCACAAAATCGCCCGTCACGCCCGTTTGCAAACCCGTCAGCACATCCGCCAACGCAGCATCCGCCCGGCGCAGCGCGTCGTAGTGGCGGGCGTTGGTGACGACCGTGCTTTCCAAATTCACCCCCTCGCCCACCGCCGTTTCCAATAGTTTTTCTTTTAAGAACTCGATGTTTTGCGCGTTTTTGGCCGAAATAGGGATGATTTGTTCCAACTTCAAAATTTCCGAAAGTTGGAAATTTTCGGAAAGTTCCTCGGTCAGGTAAGGATGTACATCCGGCAGCGTCGGGTCGAGCAGCCACTCCGTTTTGAAGTAGGGATTTCTGTCCATTTTGTTGCAAACCACCAACAGCTGACTGTTGCCAACAGGCAATTGGTTAAGGTCTTGGAAAACCTCCGGGATGGTGGTCGAAGAAACGTCCCAGACGTACATGAGCACGGATGCCTGCTCGATTTTCTCCATCGTCCGCTGCACGCCAATAGCCTCTATCGCGTCCTGCGCCTCGCGGATGCCCGCCGTGTCTATCAGCCGGAATTGCACGCCTTTGATGTTCAGCACCTCCTCGATGGTGTCGCGGGTGGTGCCGGCGATGTCGGAGACGATGGCGCGTTCTTCATTGAGCAGGGCGTTGAGCAGGGTGGATTTTCCCGCGTTCGGGCGGCCAGCGATGACGGTGGCGACACCGGTTTTGAGCGCATTGCCGAGGCCAAAGGAGCGAATAAGTGATTGAATGAATGAACGAATCCGCTCCACCAAAGCCTTCAATTGGGTGCGGTCGGCGAATTCCACGTCTTCTTCGGCAAAATCGAGTTCGAGTTCCACGAGACTGGCGAAGCCAATCAGTTCTTCGCGCAGGTGTTGGATTTCGTCTTTGAAACCGCCGCGCAACTGCCGCAGCGCCACCGAATGTGCCGCCTCGCTCTGGCTCGCAATCAGGTCGGCGACGGCTTCTGCTTGGCTCAAATCCATTTTGCCATTCAGAAAAGCCCGCAGTGTGAACTCGCCCGGTTCGGCCAGCCGCGCACCTTTTTGGAGACACAACTGTATGATTTCCTGTAAAATATACGGCGACCCGTGACAACTGATTTCCGCCGTGTCCTCACCCGTGTAGGAATGTGGGTTTTTGAAAATAGTCACCAACACCTCGTCGAGGATACGATTGTCTGTGGCGACGATTTTCCCAAAATGCGCCGTGTGGCTCGGCTGGTTTTCCAGTCTTTTTCCTTTAAAAATCGTGTCGGCAATGATAATCGCCCGCGAGCCGGACAGCCGGATAACGCCGATGGCTCCCACGCCGGGCGGCGTGGCGAGGGCGACAATGGTGGAGGAGAGGTCGGGCAATTTCATATTTGCGCAAAACTATCGTGCTGTGCGGTAAAATTGCCGCAAAAAGTGGTTCTCAGACTACGTTTTCTGGCTTTGTTGGCATTGCTCTTCGCACATCTGCATCAGTAGTCCGATAGACGTCATTTAGTTTGTCATATAGTTGGCGCAATGCCGGTTTTTGAGTCAGCAGTTCATTGAGCCGCTCTTGATTGTCAATTACTTCAGGCTCAAATTCTGTATCGTCGGCCAGAATTGCTATTTGGTTGGCGGTCGAATGTTGCCCTCGCATCCCGACTGTGCTGTAAACTCCTCGATAAGGCTGTGTAAGGTGATTGGGAATATCAAGGATGGCAAAAGCGAGATTTCCAACCCCTTCGTCTGGATGCGCAGACACTATCAATCGTTCGTTGAGGACGTTGCTGACGTGTAGAAGGCAGGTTTGTCGTCGTTCGTTGTCGCCATGGATACTGGTTGTGAGGAAAGCGCGGTAATCTTTTTCGATTTTAAAGTGGGTTTGGATAATTTTCCAGCGACGGGTATAGGACCAAATTCTGAAACTCTGCCCCGCCATAAGTGAGATTTTATTGGCTTTCACTCGTTTTACCTCCAATTGGTCCAATGTCTCATAAGGCTTGTCTTTTATTCGGACGTGGCTTCGTTTCAGGAGCAGAAACCGTTTGATTTTGAGCACATCATCGTCGTCGAATGGATGCTTTTCGTTGGTCAGGAAAATAATTGCAGACACTGGGTGTTTAGCGGCGGAAGTTTGTGTCATCAACATCCCAAGGAGAAAAGGCGCCGTTTGCAAATCCTTGTCCCGCACGTGTACGGCAATAGACATGAATCCGATTTCCGGATTTTTGAGCACTAAGTAGAGGCATCCGTTGATGAATTCGCCGTCGCCAGTCAGCCATTTTTCTTTAAACTTTTCATCATGGAATCCACGTTCTCGAGCCTTTATGACGGAGCCCGTCAGTTCGAGTACCAGTTCCAATTCTTGCACCTCAAATTTTAGCACAGAATAGTAATAACCCTTGAAACGAATGCTGTTTTCATCTATTTGCGCCACATAAGTAGTTCTTTGAAATTAGTTTGCATTAAAAGGGGAGAAATCGATTGCTAAC
>CAYZVM010000242.1:0-8792 GCA_964481485.1 uncultured Saprospiraceae bacterium
CCGCCATTTGCAACTTCGAAATCAACTTGCCCTGACTTTCGCAAGAGGTCTAATGAATGGAGTAATGGAAATAATGGGATAATGGAAGGAATGGGGTAATTGAGAGTGTTCAAAAACCGGTGTCAACGACGATTTTTTATCTTGAAGACCAACGACTTGAATTTTTTTGACACAAAAATTAGGACGTTCTCTTCCATTACCCCATTCCTTCCATTATCCCATTCCTTCCATTAACCTATTATCCCATTATTATCAGTTTCCCCGAAGCCAGCAGCCGCCCGTTTTCCTCCATTTTGAAGAAATAAATGCCGGGTGCGAGTTCCTTTTTTTGGAAAAGAAAATCCGCGCCGGTGAACGACTCTTGCCTAACCACACGCCCCAGCGCATCGCACAATGACAGCCGGACGGTTGCATTTGCCGCAACGCCATTCAGGCGAAACCGGGTTTGCTCCACAAATGGATTGGGGAATATTTGCACCTCAACACCACTCACGGGCGGGTCTTTTACAAAATTCGTGAACGGATGGCCGAGCGTGTGGAAATAGGTGTTGGTGAAAATAGGCTCGTTGAAATCGAAATAAATCGCCGCCGTGTTTTCGATGACCGTGCCGAGCGGCAAATCAGGCTTTTGCGCCACGCTGAACATGACGTAGCCGTGTGAGGCAGGTTCGTTTTTGAAACTGTCCACCAGCAAAATATTGGGGAAAGTGAACGTCAGCACGCCGTCGTGCGCTAATTCCCAAATGTACGGGTGGCTGCTTGGGCCGGGCCGCACGGTAGTTGGGTCGAGCAATGGGGAAAGCGTGTCCCGCACCACCACGAGGAATGCCGTATCGGTGCCAGTGTTCTGAAAACGAATCATATATTCCAAATCCTGACCGCGCTCGATGTAGTGCGCATCCTTCCAGCCGAGCGGGAAACCGCGCTTGTCGTTGGGGTCGTAAGCGCCGACGACCTCGTCGCAATGAACCGCGACAAACAGGTCGCCCTCATCGTTGGGGAATTGGAGGGCGCTCGACGTGGCGGGACCGCCGCAAGCCGGCACGAGTGACGACGGAAGGCTAAAGCCAGGATGACCGGGGCTTTGTGGGATTTGCAAAAAATACGGCCCGCCCGTCGGGCTTGCCACGGTGATGACCGTGTCCCCGCCCGCACTGAGTTGGATGCTCCCCTGCATATACATGATTTGGTCTTCCACGATGACGTATTCCACGATGCCCGTCATGTCGTCGCCAGTATTTGTTATCGTGAACTTCACTTCGCCGTCGCAAGAGCCGGCGACTTCGAGGTGCGAGCCGTCCCAGAGCGGGTCGGTCTCGGTACAAAAAGTGTCGGGGAAAATATGCGCCTCCACGCAAAGCAGGTCTCCCAATTCGGCCTGACAATCCACATGTAGATTCACGCTAAAAGTGCCACAACCGGCAGGGCCCACATCGGGCAGGGCAAATGTCAACACGTTGGCGGTTTGGTTTTCCAACGGGATAGAACTGCTGTTGTAAGAGAGCCCCGGGTCAATGGTGATTTGCACAGAAACATCGGTAGCCGTGATGCTGCCGATGTTGCAGTAGGTCACGTTGAACTGGTTGGCGGTGCAGCGACGGAGAAAATTTGTCCCTATTTCCACGAACATCACCGGGCAATCAGAGGAGGATTGCAGCCCGATGGCGCCCGCATCTTCAGTTTGGTATTCTCCAGCCACCGTCACGATAGGGGTGTCGCAGGGAGTCCAAAAACCCACAAGGCCATACAGCTGCGATACAGAGATTTCAAAATCGCCTTCCGAGACCGGCATACTAAATGTGCCGTCAGAGTCCACATTTTTGAAAAATACCTCGCCCAATTGATTTTCAGCTTTGATGATAAAATTGCTCAAAGGCTCTTCTCCCACATCTTCCAAACAGTTTTCATTGGTGTCGTTAAAAATGCTGCCTGTGATTTTGTTGGAATAAATCTCCCCTTCGAGCGTCGTTTTTAGCAAAAAGGCGCTCTCGCCGCCGCAAATGGCGAATTTGTTGTCGGCGGTACGGATGATTTGCCACGGGATGCTTCCAACCGGTAGGTTTTTTATCCAGTCGGTAGTGCCCGAGTTATTCACTTTCAGCAAAAAGGGAGCGGTCACGAAATTGTAGGTACTGTCAATAGCGACATGGCCCGCGATGTACACATTGCCCGTTTCGTCCCGTGCGAAGCTGTTGAGACTGTATTGCGTATTGAACGCAGTAGGAGCAGTGGCAATCGGCCATGGGAACAGCTGTGCGAAAAGACTTTCCACGCCGTCCGTGTCCGTTCTCAGCAACGTGATGGTAGTCGGATTTGTGCCGTAGGTGTCGCCCAAGAGCATCAGCCCGCCGTCCGGCATTGACAGCAAATCATAAGAAATCTGGGTGGCCGGCTTGTTGTACCAATGTTCCCAGAGCAAGCTGCCGCTGGCATCCGTTTTTGCCAAAAAAAGGTCGCGGTCGGCACCGTGCACAGCCGCGCCGCACACTGCTATGTCGCCATTTGGCAGCTCGACCGCGCTCGCCACCTGTTCATTGAACACGGCATCGCCGAATTTTTGCGACCATATCGTGTCGCCGTTCTGGTCGAATTTTATCAGCCAAACATCTTGGTTCAATTGCCCGTCGCGGGAGTTGCCGATGGCCAGAATGTTTCCGTCGGAAGTCGCGATGATGTCTCGCAAGCCATTGGCCAAGAACGTGTTGGTTACCGTGTCCTGCCACAAGAGCGCCCCGGCGGGGCTGAGTTTGAACACCAGGTTTTTGAGGCCTCCGGCATCGTTGAAGTTTTCGGCCAGCACCACAAAACCGCCGTCGGGGGCCAAACAGGTGGCGATGGCGCGGGCACCGCCGAGGGAGAGGTGATTTGTCCACACCGGAATGCCGACTGCGTTGGTTTTTTGGAGGAACATTTGGCTGGGCGGGATTTCGCCCACCATGAAATAACCGCCATCGGATGCCTGCACCAGGCTCCGGCTGCTCGAGCCAAAGGGTTGGTACGTTTTCAAAAATCCTTGCCCGATGGCAGGCGTGGTGAGGAAGGCGAGCATGGCTGCGAACAGCCATTGGTTGAGCATACGGGATAAGTTCATGTTTTTTCTTTTTTGAAAGGTGATTATGGCGCAGCACACCGGGAACACGTCATGACGGTTTTCCTTTTTGTCCCTGTTGTTGCTTATTCTTTCACGGTACAAAAGTGCGGGGAACGATTGCTTCGAGCAAGGACAAAAATTTCGTATTTTCAGGTAAGCATTTTTTGATAAAAACAGTTTTAAAATTGAAAATCAGAGTTTTAAGCACAAAATTTGCACCTGTTTTTCAGTTTGTACTTTTATGAAATCTTCACCTTTGATGCAAATTATTCGCGCCCTTTCTCCCGCTGCGCTAAAGTCGTTGGACAAATTCGTCCGCTCACCCTACCATGTCACGCATCCGGGCGTGGTGGAGTTGTTTGAAGAACTGACCACCTCTTGTTCCACCCCACCCCCGCCCCCTCCCCTAAAAGGGAGGGGAGACGCGACATACGCCGCGTTTCGCTCTACGGAACGCTCTCCGTCTCCCCTCCCTTTTAGGGGAGGGGGCGGGGGTGGGGTGGAACAAGGGGTGGAGCCCAATCCCCGCCGCCGCTACCACCTCACCAATTATCTCCTCGAAGCCGTGGAAAAATTCCTCGCGCTCGAAATCTGGGAGCATCGCCCGCACGAGCGCCACCGCGCCACCCTCGAACACCTGCGCCGGCTTCGCCTCGATGAAGTCAGCGCTGGAATGTTGAGATACGCCCGCAGGACGTTGGAAAATGACCCGTTGCGCGGCAGCGATTACCACCGGAACAACTATTTGCTGCATTTGGAAGCCTATTATCTCTCACAACAGGAAGGCCGCGCCAAGTCGGCCAATGTGCAGGAGCTCACCGATGCGCAGGATGTGGCTTTTATCTGTGAAAAACTGCGCACGGGCTGCCTGTTGCTCAGCCACGAGGCGGTGACGAAACGGGAATACGACAAGGGGCTGTTGGACAGCGTATTAAAACTGCTGGACGGGCATCGCTACCTGCAAATCGCGGCAGTGGCGGCCTATTATCACGGTTATTTTGCCCAATTGGGCGAGGATGCGGATTTTCATTTTGGCCAATTGAAATCACTGTTGCAAGAACACGCCGGGCATTTTTCGCTCGCCGAAACGCACGACCTCTATTTGATGGCCATCAATTTTTGCATCCGCCGTATCAACCAAGCAGACGAGCGTTTTTTCCGCGAAATCTTTGAATTGTACCAATCGGGACTTCGGCACGGTGCGTTGCTGGAAGGCGGCACGCTCTCGCGTTGGACGTACAATAACATCGCGGTGACGGCGATGCGGCTGCGCGAATTTGAGTGGGTGTGGCAGTTTCTCCACGAGTTTGCGCCTTACCTGCCGGAGAGCCACCGCGAGGGCGCGTTCAATTTCAACATTGCCCGCTATTACTACGATACGAGCGACTACCAACAGTCCATGAAGCACCTACTGCGCATGGAGTACGATGATGTGTTGCAAAACCTCGTGGCGAAAACCATGCTCTGCAAAATCTACTACGAACTGGACGAGACCGACGCGCTGGAAAACCAATTGGACAGCATCCAAATCTACCTGCGGCGCAAAAAAGTGTTGGGCTACCACAAAGACAACTATTCGGCCATCGTGCGGTTTATGCGCAAATTGCTGGCTGCCAATCTCAACGACGGTGCGGAAAAGGAAAAACTCCGCCGCGACATTGAGCAGGCGCCGACGCTGACGGAGCGGGATTGGTTTTTGAAAAGGCTGGCGATGGATAGCTGACGGTACACGGTGCACGGCGATTTTTAGATTTGGGAGAAAGACAGAGAGAGTTCTCTATTTTTGCCCGACAAATCCAGTCTCGAAAAATCGCGCACCACATTTCACCGCGCATTTTCCATGCATCTTGTATCGTCAACCGCGTACCGCTCATGTTGAATCTCGGAGATATAGCCCCTGACTTTGCGCTTCGTGCCAGCGACAAATCGCTCGTGAAGCTGTCCGAACAGCGTGGCAAAAACATCGTGCTGCTGTTTTTCCCTTTTGCCTTCACGGGCGTTTGCACCAAAGAACTCAGTTATTTGCGCGATAACCTGGCCGATTACGAAAACCTCGATGCACAAATTTTGGCTGTGTCGGTGGATAGCCCCTACGCCCTCGCCAAGTGGAAAGAGGAGCAGCAATTCAATTTTCCGATGCTTTCGGATTTTAACAAAACGGCGAGCAAGAAATATGGCTCGCTCTACAAAGAATTTGGCCTCGGGCTGAAAGGCGTGTCGAAACGTTCGGCGTTTGTCATTGACAAAGCGGGCATTGTGCGATATGCCGAAGTGCTGGAAAACGCGGGCGAGCTGCCGAATTTTGATGCTGTCAAGAAAATCCTCCAATCGCTCAACTAAAACCGGCTTCGGCGGTTGAGCGTTGGTTTACTGTTTTGCGTTTTTTCAATCCAAATTTGCCAAGTCTAAAGTTCAAAAAATGCCATCAGATTTATACATTTCCAATTATGAAAAACCCCTCTGGGAAGAGGAGGAGGATGTGCTCGTGGAGGACGATATCGGCTCCGGTATGCCGGCCCATATCATCGTTTACAACGATGACTTCAACACCTTTGAGTGGGTTATCGAATGTTTCATGGCTGTGCTGAAACACACCCACGAACAGGCAGAACAACTTTCTCTCATCGTGCATTTCAAAGGCAAAGCCACCGTAAAATCTGGCGGAAGAGAAGAACTTATCCCGCTTTGCGAGGCTCTGTTGGACAGAGGGCTTTCCGCTGAAGTAATCAGCGGCGAGTGAGAGGGGCGAAAGGTGTGAGAGATGATTATTTGTCTTAAAATCAATTTGTTATGTCAAATGAGGAATTCAACGAGGGGTTCAGGAGACGAACGAAGACTTTCGCTGTGGAGTTGATTCAATACTGTGAAAGGTTGCCAGAAAAGCATACTTGGCGTGTCATCATCTATCAGTTATGTAAATCCGCCACGTCTGTCGGGGCAAACTTTCGTGCGTTTTGTCGAGGCCGGTCAAAAAATGAAAAGCATTCCAAAATCTGTATAGTTGTTGAAGAGGCTGACAAAAACGTGTATTGGTTGGAGCTAATTCTTGGTTCAAAGAAAGATAATTCAGAAAAGTTACAGTGGTTGCTTCAATAGGGAATCGAGATTCTGAAAGTAGTTGCAAAAATCAAAAGTGGATTCGAGCGATAACTCTCACCCTCTCACGTCTCTCACCCTCTCACATCTCTCACACTTCTTACCCTCTCGCTTTCTCACACCTCTCACCCTCTCACACCTCTCACCCTTGCCCGTTTTTTGGCTCAACGATACCGAACTTGCTTTTCCGCACCCATCTCTGGCCGAGCCGGGCGGGCTGCTGGCAATTGGCGGTGAGTTGAGCGTGGAACGGCTGGTGTTGGCCTACCGCAACGGCATTTTTCCATGGTTTGAAGAAGACGGCTATTTTTACTGGTATGCGCCCGACCCGCGTTGGGTGCTGTTCCCGTCCGAGCTGCGGGTGCACAAGAGCATGCGCTCCATTTTCAACAGAAAAAAATTCCGCTACACCTTCGATACCTGTTTTGAGCAGGTGATGCTGGCCTGCGCCAAAACCCCGCGCGGCGGCGGGCAGGAAGGCTCTTGGATTACCGAGGCGTTTACCGCAGGCTACACCCGGCTGCACGAGCAGGGCGTGGCACATTCGGTGGAAGTGTGGCAAGGTGAAGAATTGGTGGGCGGGCTGTATGGGGTTGCGCTGGGCAAGGTTTTTTACGGCGAAAGTATGTTCACCCTCGTTCCCAATGCCTCAAAAGCAGGTTTTATCACCGCCACGCGGGCGCTTGAGCGCGCCGGTTTTTGGCTCATAGACTGCCAACAGCAAACTTCCCATTTGGAAAGCCTCGGTGCGCGCGGTATCTCCCGCGAGCTGTTCATGGAATATTTGGCAAAAAACGTTTACGAAAAAACGCTGGTCGGAAAGTGGGCTTTTGACGAGGAGAAAGGGCTGCGACTGGCGGAGAAAAAGTAAAACTGCCAAAAAGAGAAACCGCAGAATCGCAGAACCACAAAACCGCAGAACCGTAAAATTTAAAATTTAAAAAAAGAAAAGGCGGCGCGTTCCTCCCTTTTACATTTTGAATTTTGCGGTTAAAAAACTTTTCTTTTTGCGGTTTATTCATTCACGGTCGCGCCACTGCGATTACCCCTGCGCCGCTAAAACTTCGCCCCAGCCCATCGGGGTTGAAAAGAATGCAAGCAAACTCCACCCGCATTTTGTAGGTTTCCTGATTGTTTTCGTTCCGCAAATAAGGCTCCGATTCGAGCACATGAAAAAAAGAGCTGCTGAACTGCGCGTCCCGGTCGGAGCGCCAGACCACGCCCGCGTCGTCAACCCATTGGATAGCAACTTCTCCGGGCATCGCGGGAGACAAAATTTCCTCAACCGTGTGCGTGAAATTGGCGGTGCGTACAGGCAGGTCATTGGGCGAAAGCCCCGACAACGACGACGACGACGAGGCACTATCGCTGAAAATGGTCACAGAATAAATGCTGTCGAGCAAATCTGTATAGATGGTGCTGCCCGTGTCGGCGGTGTTCCAAATCAACAGATTGTAGGGCGCTCCCGAAGTTTCTGCTGTGATCTGAAATGGAGCCGACGAATCTTGCTGCACATTTAGCCCGACAGCGGGAAACGAATTGCCTCCCGGGTTTGTCAATGACACTGGGCGCTGCACCAAACTTTGCAAGCCCGTTGTTTTTTTTGCGTCAAGTTCCAAAGACTTGGGTGTGTTGTCCTGAAAATCCACTATGATGGATAGCCCGGTTCCGACATCTTCCCCATTTATTTTCCATGAAAAACTGTCGTAGCCGAGGGTGCTGTCCGCATAAAAAGAGGTGCGGTAGGTGATCGGGCCGGAGGTAGAGTCCGAACCCACAAACCGGAAACCGCCCAAGTGAAAAACCGAGTCAGGCTCAAAAACATCGGTCAGCTCGCTTCTGAACTCAAAAGTAAGGCTGCGGGGGCAATCACCGTCCGGGCAGTCGGATTTTGCAAAAGAACCGGCGCAAGTAATTTCTTGCCCATCCGCCATAAAGCGCGTAAAAAGATAGACACCGTCCAGTCCGGCGGTGAGGAGTTGAGATTGACCGGTTATAGTATCAAGGTCAAACTCCACCATGAATACCGGGTCTTCCGACAATGGTGGCGGCTGTTCTTCTTTTTTGCAAGCCGTCCAGAGCAGCGCAATGGAAAGCAGCCAAAATGCGCGTTTACGAAACTTTGAAAGTTTCGTAAACGTGGCCAACGCGGCTGCCAACTTGTACTTGAAATATTTCATAATCAAAAATCAGGGTCAAGTTTAGGTACGTGTAAGCAATAACTTGTCAATTTGATGTGGTTTCTTTCCGCTCATACTGCCCATCCTTTTGATTAAAGATATTCCTGTTCGCACAAAAAGATGGTTGTCTGGGCAAAAACCAAGCTATCTGGAATTCACAAGTTGTTGTTTACCCGTTCCTTAAAAATGCCATCGAAGCCCCACGTCCAGCCACCAAAGCCCACCGCCGATAGGTGCGTCCACATCAATCGGTTTTAGCAAACTACTGGGGCGATAATGCCCCCGAAGGCTCAGCCCCAAATGGCGCACGACTCGCCATTCCGCGCCGAGAAAAGGTGCCAAATAAACGGTCCGATAAGGTGATTTGTCCGCCCAAGTATTGCCTTGCTCGATGGTTTCCGGTACCAGCGATTCGCTGTGCCGCT
>CAYZVM010000243.1:0-8759 GCA_964481485.1 uncultured Saprospiraceae bacterium
GCATTAACAGGATTTTTTTCATAAAACAGTGTTTTGATGCGAAATAACACGAATTGGAATAGATGGTTTGCTCATCTCTAACACAGTTTGCAGAAAAATCTTGTTTCTCAATGCAGCTTTTAGGTACGACGCCCTTACTTCCCATACCTAAAATCCACCGGAACTTTCCCGGCCAGTAAGCGCCCATTTTCTACAGAGTATTTGCTTCCAGCCGGAATCAGCACCAACAAACGGGCTGCGTCGCCAGCGATGTCGAGCCTCATTTTGCCACGGGCGTTTCGTTTCAAAAATGTGCGGCTCACAGTGTCGTACACATCCGTTTTTATACTGCCGAGTTCGATGGTGACGGTTTTGGAGGTTGGGTAAGGATTGAAAAATAGGTAGGTCGGGTAGGCTGCCTGTTTTTTGTAAAAATCGGTGGCGCGGCAGTCAATTTGCAGGATTTCCGGCACGTTGGTCTGCTGAATCGTGCCGCCGAAAAACCCGACGTGGCCGCTGCCATACACCGAAAACATAGTTTGTTCTGGCATTCCTTTTTCCCAGAGTGGCCCGTCGCCCTGCGCAAACGGCGTGATGCCTTTGAACTGCGGATAGATGGATTCTTTGATAATGCCCTCGTAAGCAATCACATGGTTGGTCACGGCCTTGTGCTGCGGAATGGCTTGCAGCGAATCGGGCATTTCGTAAGGGTAGCAAAAACGCGCCGCGTTGGAGGCATTGAGCGCCCACTTGCCCACCGCGCGGGCGTAGCGCTGGTCGTAGCGTACCAACGCCGAAAGCGGCACCATCAGGTCGAAAGTGTTCATCAAAAAACCGTAACCGCCGTTGTGGACGGTGCTGCCCGCCAATCCGCTCACGTCGTAGCCGCCCCAATTGTCGGCCAACACGCCCCAGCCTTCGCGCCCCACCGCCGTGCCATCGAAGGTCCAATCGAGGAAACGCTGGATGTCGTAATTCGTCCCGGCCTCCACGTTCATCCGCGCCGCGACGTAGGCCGCTATAGGCATCATGGCTTCGTAAAAGCGGTTTTCTTTTTGGTTGTAGAGCACATTCAGGGCGTTTTTGGCGGCGCGGAGGTATTTTTCGTCGCCAAATTTGACCCAAGCCGAGTACAGCACAAAAGCATAACCGCCCGCCACATCTTCTTGTGTGGGGATGTGATTTTTGCCGGGCTGCATATTTTTAAAATCGAAAAACGAGTAACTGTAACTGCCGCCCATCACCGAATCAGAGCGGTAAAACTGCTCGGCGATCGTTCGCTGGATATACTCGAAATCCTGCGTTTTCGGGTACAAATCGGCGACGCTGTAAAACAGGACGTTGTTGTGCACTTCGTACCAAAAATCGTTACCATAGCCGCCGCCGATGTGCGCGCCTTTGTTGGTGAAATTCATAATGACGTTCCAGCCATTGTCGCGGTTGAAGTAGTTGCGCAGCATCCGCACATAGTCGTGGCCGTCTTGTTTGCTTTTGTCAATGCCTACGAGCGTCGCGCCAAGCACTGCACCGAGCGCGCCGAGTGCCTCGTGGTTTTCGCCGTTGTTCACCTTTTCGCCCATGCGGATATCACCCAATGCCGTGTAAATCCCAAAAGTCGTTTCGGGGAAATTGCGCCCCGTTTTGTCCCACCAAATCAGCGGCAAGAATTCGCCTTTTTGTTCAAAATCAAACACATAGCGGTCGAATTCGAGCGCAGTTTTTTTCCAATCCCGGAAAGCGTAGGGCTTCGGGCGGTTGGGCATTTTTTCCACACGCGGGATGGCGCGTTGGGCGACGGGGAGCGCCGATGGCTCGAAGGTTGGTGTTTTTTTGCAAGCAAAAGCACCGAGCAGCGTGAGGGCGAGCAGTATGCAATTTTTTGACATTTCGCAGGTGAGAAGTCTAAACACAGAGATACAGATATGCGGAGGAAATCCGCCCTTTGGCAGATGACAACAAAAACTCTGTATCTCCGTGCCTCTTTGTTGAAATGGATTTAAATCGGCTCTTTCAACAGCCCTGTTGTCACCGGTATTTCGGGCGTTTCTTCGTGCCAGTCTTTGTCGGTCAAAATTGATTTTGCCATAAAAAGGCCAAGGAAATGCACCACCGCGATGACCAATAGCGCATACCGCAACGCCACATAATCGCTCACATAACGAGCCAACACGATGAACAATCCGCAGCCCAACAAACGCCCCAAGTACAAGCCCAGTTCGTGGTTGAAAATGTAGGCAAACTCGTTGCGCTTTTCTTTAAGCGCCACAAAATCAATGACTTTCAACTGAATAGGAAAATACGCGATGTCGAGCAGTGGGCGGGCGAAGAGCAGGCACAACACGAACAAAATAGCGCCCAACGCCGAGTATAACGCGGCATTGAACAATGCCCCCAACACGAACAGCGCACAGCCGATGCCGTAAATCAAGAGGCGGTGTTTTGGCGTGGTCACCCGCCCCAGCACATAAAGCAGAACGGCCGAAAGCAATGCCGCAACGCCCTGTATCAGCCCCAATGCGCCTTCTTTCCCGACAAGGGTCAAAATCAACATGGTCGGCGCGGTCACGATGTATCCTTGCGCCACACCTTTGAGCGCTGCCAGACCCAGCATTTTGTTCCAAAGCCGGTCAAAACGCCAGAACAGGAAAGGCGCTTTTTTCGGGTTTTGAAACCGGCCACGATGCACCAGCACGGAGGCGATGATGGTCAAAGCAAAAACACAGCCCGTCAGGATGTAATACGCAAAGTTCACATTGCCCGCAAACCAGCCGTTCATTTGGGTGGCGGCGATGAATGCCCCGGCACTGAGCGGTACGAAAATGCCCGTTATCGTGTAGAAGAAAGTTTCGATGCCGTAGTAGTAGTTCCGGTTGCCGTCGGTCGTGGTGTTCAGCGCGAGAAAATCGCGGTTGGCCCAGAAAAACCCGTAGGACAAACCCATGATCAGACCGGCGAAAAACACCCCTGCCGTATTGAGTTGGTCTAGCATCATCATTGCTGTCATGGACACGCCGCTGAGCAACATCCCGAGCGAATAGAGCCGCGAAATCGGGACGCGATTCAGCAGGAAGCCGTTTATCATGAACGTGGTCGGGATGCCCGTATAGACCGCCAGTTGGAATATCACCACGAGGCTGATATCGGACGAATTGCGCATGATGTATGCGCCGATGAACAACTCGATGATAGGCATCACCAGCCCATAGATGAGGTTGGTCAGCAGCAGTACCCGCATTCCGAGAGAATGGGATTTGAAAAAGGCGGTTTCGCGTGTGAGTTTTTCAAACATAGTTCGGACGGAATTTCAACTCAGATAAAATACTCTCGATGGACAACGTCGCCCCACAAATCACTTCATCGGATGCGCCGTAATACATCGTGATTTTGTCGCCGTTCACAAGATGCCCGTTGGTGAAAACGACATTGCCGAAAAAGCCTGTTTTTTCATAATCGGCTATCGGCTCGAACAACGGCTCGTGCGAACGCGCCAGCACTTTCGACGGGTCTTCCAAATCAAGCAAAACCGCGCCGAGACAATATCGGTGATTGGCGTCGGCACCGTGATAAATTTCCAGCCAGCCTTCTTCCGTTTTCACCGGCGCGGCGCCTGCGCCAACACGGGCGCTGTCCCACCATCCTTCTCGTGTGTGCAGGATGCACTGATGTTCGCCCCAATGGACAAGGTCTTGCGAGGCCGCAATCCAAATAAAATTGCCGCCCACATCCACGCCCGAAGGTCGGTGCAAGCAGTAATATTGGCCGCCAATTTTTTCTTCAAACAGCGAACAATCTTTGTTGTGCGGCGGCAAAATCATGCCTTCTCGCTGGAAACTCCGCCAATCACGCGTACGCATGAGCCCCACGCCCACGCCGTTTTCCGACACTTGTGTGTAGGTCAGGTGATACACCCCGTCAATCAGGCTCACGCGGCTGTCTTCGATGCCAAAAGTTTCGAGCGAGCCTTGTCCGAAGATTTTAGTCGGCTGATTTTCAGGTTCATAGAAATGAACGCCGTCGTCGCTGCACACCAATCGCAGGTGCGAAATAGTGGTGAGGTAAGTCGTTTTTTTGTATTTCAAAAGGCGGGCATCGGACAAATCCAGATTGGGGTCGTCCTTGTCAAATTCCATGATTTTCATGCTGCCGTCTTCCTCCATTACTGGAAAAGAGACGATGCCTTCTTTTTGCACGGGCCGTTCGGCCACACGTAGCAGCAGCCACGTTTTACCGGCAAAAGAAAAAACGCCGGGATTCAAGACACATTCCACGACCAAACCGTGCTGACTGGGCTTTATGTCTTTGGTGGTGAGGATGGGGTTCTGAGCAAATCTGTTGGCCATGATGGATTTTTTCCTGCCAGTGTTTTGATTGAGAATTGGGCGCGGGGTTTTCTTATGAACCGGTCTCGAAAATTCAGTTTAAGGTAATTTTGACCTAAGAGTGCCGATTACATGATTTTTGAATTTAGATGTTTCGAACACTCTACGAGATTTCTAAAATCTACAATCATGTAATCGGCAATCTTAAGTCAAAAAACTAAACCTATTTTTTCTCAAACTTCATCGAGCCGAGGCTTTTCCCGCCCAGTACAAAATTCAAGAAGTACGTCCCCGCCGGATAGGTTTTGACATTGATGGAAAGCACGTCGTCTGGTATCGCATTTTTTGCAAAACGCAGGTCGTCAATCTGTCGGCCCTGCACGTCGAACACACGGAGTTGAAGCGGTTGGTTGCCGTCGAATTCGTGTTTCACCCAAATACGGTCAGTGGTCGGGTTGGGATAGACTTGGATGTCGCGCAGCAGTTCCGCGTTCAAATCGTCGGTGCCAGTAGTACCGGTCGAGTACAGTTTGGCGATTTCTGCCGCCGTAAGGGCTTTGTTGTAAATTTTCAACTCGTCGAGCGCGCCGTTGAAATATTGCCCACCCTCGACGGGGTTGTTGCCCATGCCCAAAGGCCGTCCTGTGCTGTTGAGTTTGGTCGGCACAGGTTTGATATTTGTCTGTTCGCCGTTGACATAAATAATGTCGTTTTCGCCGTCGTGCACCATCGTGACATACCACCAAAAACTTTTCACCAACTCGTTGCCGTCACCGCTATCCATGTCGGAGATAAAATTGGGGAACTGCGTGGTATTGCCATTGGTCGTCCACACGATTTTCAAGTGTTGCGGGAGTGATATTTTCCAGCGTTCGTCCCAGTGGCCGAAGTCAATGATGTATGCCTCTGCGTCGGCGATATTGGTGTCGTCCACGCGAATCCAGAAACTCACCGTCGTGAAATCGGAAATCAACTGCACAGCATTTGGAGCCAGAATCGAGTCGCCTTGCCCATCGAATTTGATGTTTTGCGCGCCGCCGTTCGGGTGGGTAGTTGCTTCAAAAACGGGGTTTCCGCCGATGACACCGTGATTGGCATAAGGTGTGGCGTCGTTGGCATTTCCTTCAAAAGGATAGTGCGCCACGAGGCCGGGTTCGCCAGTGTCAATTTCTTCGGTAGTGGACACCGTGATTTCAGCGATAGTAGAGTTGTTGCCCGCTTTATCAAAAGCATACACTTCGAAAGTGTAGAGTTCTTCCGGGTTCAATCCTCCGACCAACACAGAAGTCGCCGTCACCGTGTCGAACAAAATACCGTCCACCAGTACCACATAGCCCAGCACACCCCGGTCGTCGGTGGATTCATCCCACGAGAGCAATACCGAGTACGCGCCGGGCGCAGCCGTCAAGTTGCCCGGCTGGGTCGGCGGGGTCACGTCGGGCGTTTCTTCTTCGTCCGTGGTTACTTTCAAATTACTGGGCAACGATTCGTTGCCAGCAGCATCTACTGCACCCACGCCGAAAGTGAATTCCGTTTGCGGAGTCAAGCCCGGCAGGTAAACAGTGGTGCTGGTCGTCGTGAGGATTTTGGCGCCGTCCTGATACAGGTTGTAGCCAGTCACGCCCACATTGTCGGTGGAAGCCCACCAGTTGAGGGTCACGTTGTTGAAGACAACTTCTGCCGAGAGATTGAGCGGAGCGGAGGGTGCTTCTGCGTCCGTCACCGCTGGCGGGGTGGATTGCGCTGCGTAGAGCGCCGCGACTTCCGCGTCGTTGAGGGCTTTTTTGTAAATGCGGACTTCGTCGAGCGAGCCGTTGAAATAGTTGCCCACATCAATTGGGTTGTAGCCGATGCCGAGCGGTTTGGTCGTGCTGTTCAT
The DNA here is from genome assembly GCA_964481485.1 of uncultured Saprospiraceae bacterium. Classification (GTDB taxonomy): domain Bacteria; phylum Bacteroidota; class Bacteroidia; order Chitinophagales; family Saprospiraceae; genus M3007. The sequence continues at coordinate 6,178 of CAYZVM010000243.1, forward strand.
AGTGCCAGACACGGCTTTCGTGGCGACAGGCAGGCCGTCCATGTAAATTTTGTCGTTAGTACCGTCGTGCGTCATTACGACGTGTTTCCACACACCCGGCATGAGCGTGTTGCCGTCGCCGGAGTCCATGTCCGAAATGCCGGAAGAATTGTTGGTCGTCCAGACGAGTTTGCCGTGATTGGGCAGGGAAATTTTCCAGCGTTCCTGCCAACCGCCAAAAGAGAGCAGGAAATGCTCGCCCGAAGCGGGCAGTTCTTTTACATTGACCCAAAAAGCAACCGTTGTGTAGTCGGAATTGAGTTGTGGCGAATTGCTCGCTTCCACTTTGTCGCTCACGCCGTTGAAAGCGTAAGCTTGGTTGGCTTTGTTGAAACGGTCATTGCCCAGTTGCGCGCCGGTGGCGGCAGCGTGGTTGCTGAAAGGGGTGGCATCGTTGGCATTTCCGCTGAAAGTGTAGTTAGCCACTAAATCATCCGCGAAAGCCGGAGGCGTATTTTGCGCAGCATACAAAGCGGCCACTTCTGGGCCAGTAAGTGCGCGATTGTAAACTTGAATATCATCGAGGCCGCCTTTGAAATAGCCGCCCGCGTCAATCGGGTTGTTGCCAATGCCCAGCGGGTATTTCGTTTTGTCGAGCGCACCCGCCACGTTTTTCTCCGCCACTTGTGCGCCGTTGAAATAGATAATGTCCTTTGTGCCATCGTGTACCATGACGACGTGCGTCCATGTGCCGATGGTCAGAGGTGTACCGGAATCCATGTCGCTGCAACACGCGCCGCCCGAGTGGGTGGTGAATACGGGCTTGCCGTGATTGGGCATGGAAATTTTCCAGCGTTCCTGCCAGCCGCCGTTCGAGAGCAAATAAACTTCGCCGCTGGCGGGGAATTCGTCGGGTCTTACCCAAAAACTGATGGTCGTGTAGTCAGAATTGAGCTGCACCGAATTGGCAGCAATGAGAGAATCCGCTCCGCTGAACTGGTAAGCATTGGCGCCGTATCCAAAACGGTCTTTCGTCGCCGTGGCATTGCCGGTGGCGTGGTTGGCAAATTGCGTGGCATCGTTGGCACTGCCCGCGAATTTGTATTCGGCCACCAAATCCGTCGGCGTGCCGGGGAAAGTATTTTGCGCGGTGTAGAGGCTCGTGATGTCGGCATTGCTGAGCGCGTAGTTGTAAATCGCCACTTCGTCCATCGCGCCGTCGAACCAGTTGCCGCCGTCCACCGCGTTGAAGCCGATACCGAGCGGATGGGTCGTGCTGTTCATAGTGCCAGCGACGGCTTTTGTGGCGACCAGAACGCCGTTCATAAATATTTTGTCGTTCGTGCCGTCGTGGACGAACGCGACGTGTTTCCACTCGCCAGGCACAAGCGTGTTGCCGTCGCCGGAGTCCATGTCGGAAATGCCGGAAGAGTTGTTGGTCGTCCACACGGGCTTGCCGTGATTGGGCACAGAAATTTTGAAACGCTCTTGCCAGCCGCCGAAAGAGAGGAGGAAAACTTCGCCGGAAGCAGGCAGCGAGTTGGGTTTTACCCAAAAGGCGACGGTGGTGTAGTCGGAGTTCAAATGGGCGGAATTGGCTGCTTCGATTTCCGATGAGGTACCGTTGAAAGCGTAAGCGCTGTTGCCGTAGCCGAAACGGTTGGTCGTGGATTTCACTTCCTTTGCTTGGGCGTGGTTGGCGTAAGAAGTATTGTCTAAAGTGTTGTTGTTGAACAAATAAGAAGCAACAATTGATGCCGACGCGGTGGGCGCGGTATTTTGGTTGGCATACAAAGTTGCGATTTGACCGGCGCTCAAAGCCGAGTTGTAAACCTGCACCTCATCGAGCACACCGTTGAAATAGTTGCCCACGTCAATCGGGTTGTAGCCGATACCGAGGGGCCTGTTGGTGCTGTTCATGGTGCCGGCAACCGCCTTCGACGCGACTTCCGCGCCGTTCATGTAAATCTTGTCGTTCGTGCCGTCGTGGACGAACACAACGTGTTTCCACACGCCCGGTTCCAGCTTGTTCGCATCGCCGCTGTCCATGTCAGAAATGCCGGAAGAGTTGTTGGTCGTCCACACGAGTTTGCCGTGATTAGGCAGCGACACTTTGAAACGCTCCTGCCAGCCGCCGAAAGAAATCAGGAATACCTCGCCTTGAGCGGGGATTTCGGTGGCTTTCACCCAAAAAGCGACGGTGGTGTAGTTTGAGTTGAGCGTTGCCAAATTGGGCGCTTCCACGAAACTCTGCACGCCGTCGAAGTTGAAGGCGCTGTTGGCCCAGCCGAAGCGGTCTTGGGTCGGGATCGCGCCGTTGACCACCGCGTGGTTGGCATTGGATGATTGGTCTTTTGCGTTGCCAGAGAAGGTATAATTGGCGACGGGGGTTTGTGCGAATGCTCCTGCGGCGGCGAGAAGCCAGCCGAGAAGGAGCAACGGGATTGTGTGTAAATGCCGTTTCATATTCTTGTTAAGTTTAGATTTTTGAAAAATGATTAAAAACCGATGAAGCGGGTAGGTTTGGCGGGAGGGATTATGAATCATTCAATAGACTTCTTGCGAAAGTGCTAACTTTCGCGGATGAGCAAGTTTGACAAGAT
>CAYZVM010000244.1:0-8744 GCA_964481485.1 uncultured Saprospiraceae bacterium
CGCTCGCCGTGTCGGGCAAGTTGTACCATTTCAGCACTGCCCACAAAGTCATGGCAGTGAAAAAAGTGGACATGGCGTACACCTCGCCCTCTACTGCCGAAAACCATATAGAGGTGGTGAAAGCAGAGCACAAACCTGCCACCAAGCCTGCGCCGAGAATCGCAATCGCTTCACCGCCAACGGGTTCGCCACCCCGGCCGACCATTATCAGTCGCCCCAAAATCGTAGTGCTCCAGCATACGAATAGTGCCATCGCAGCCGTGCACAGCGCCGAAAGCAGGTTCACGGCAAAGGCGATATTGGCGGGATTGTCAGAAAAAATGGTTGCTATCCATGCAAACAACCGGCCCACCAGCAGGAACACTGGCGCACCCGGCGGGTGCACCACCTGCAATTTGTAAGCACCTGAAATGAATTCGCCGCAATCCCACAGGCTGCCGGTCCGTTCTGCCGCCATGCCAAGTACGATTGCCGCGATGCCGAATACCAGCCAGCCGGTGATGTTGTTGAGTGTTTTGAAGGAAAAATTCATCGTCGTTGTGTGTAAGTGATTGCCGCTTTGTGGCTTTTAGAAACTGTGTTGAAACTTCTGCCGGGTAGGAAGGAGCAGCATTGGGGGATAGCCAAGGCTTTTTTTGGGCTAATATGGGGGCATATTCGCCAAAAAACAACCGCTGGATAGCGCCAAAAGATGGGTTTCCCTACCCGGTGAGGGGCTTTAAAACAGTTTCTTAGAGTGCCGGGACGGCAAAGAAAGCGCAAAACTAAAAACATTGTTGTCATTCATCATGGCGTTCCTGTGTATTCGACATGATTTCGCCATTGAATATCGTTCGTAGCGGAGTGCATTTCACTTTTTCGCAAAAAAGATGAGGCCATCGGGCGGTTCGCACCCAATGACCTCATCTTTTTTGCGACATGAAGATAAGACCTTATAGCCCCAACTTGGCCTTCACTTTCGCTGTCACGTCGTCAGTTTCGCTGGCAAAAAGCATAGCGCCCGAGCTGGTATCAAAAATCATCAGATAGCCGCTTTCGGCAGCCACGGCTTTCACCGCCTCGTCCACTTTTGTCAAAATAGGCTTCAAGAGTTCTTCGCGTTTGGCACCGACCGCTTGTTGGGCTTGCTGCTCAAATTTTTGGATATCCTCTTGCTGTTTTTGCAGTTCGGCCTGCCGTTGTTGGGTTTGCACGGGCGTGAGCCCGCCTGCATTGTATTCTTTTTCCAACTGGGCATACGCCTCTTGGAAAGATTTGGTCATTTTTTCGTCAATAGCCGTGAGCGAGTCGGCGAAGACCTTGAGCGCCTCGTTGGCTTTTTTGGTCTCCGGCATGGACTCCAGCAAGTTGCCGAGATTCATGTGGCCGTATTTCGACGGGGTAGTTTGGGCAGAAAGTGAGGCAGCGCCGACCAACAGTGCCACTAAAAAACAGATAGGTGTTTTGCGAAACATCGTTTGAAATGAAGTTTTTTTGAAACAAAAACGATAAACGGCGGCAAAGGTAACATTTTACGGTTCATGGCTTAAAGTTGTTGTGGCGCTCGTCTTTTCTTTTTTATCCCGCAACATCGGATTGCCCTTTGCCGCAGTCCTAAAAAAATGGTTGTTAAAATTGCGTTAACTCAAATGACTTTGGCCGGACGAAACAGCTGCACCAAACGTTTCTGCAATGTACCTTTGTCAAACCCGAAGGTTTCATTTCTAAATCAGCACAGCGTGAAACAGATTTTTGCTCTATCCATATTTTTGTTTTCCTGCCTCGTGGCAAGCGCCCAACAAGAAGACCCGCCACCAACTCAGGAAAAAGCCAAGTCGTTGCTCATCCAATTCTCCGGGATGCTGCTCACCGACGATGGCGGTCGGCTGCGCCCGGTGCCTTACGCGACTGTGTTTTTGCCCAATAAAAATCGCGGCACCTACTCCGACTATCGCGGCTTTTTTACCCTCGTGGTGGAAAAAGGCGACAAAGTCCGGTTCAATTGCATCGGCCTCGAATCCGTCACCATCACCGTGCCGGACACACTGACACAAGACCAATATTCTATTGTGCAGTTAATGACTGAAGATACCATCAATTTGCCGGAAACGGTCATTTTCCCGTGGCCGTCAAAAGAGCATTTTAAAATCGAGTTCCTGAAGATGGACGTGACCCCCGAACTCCAGCGCCGCGCCACCGAAAATCTCGCCAACGAATATCTTGCGGAGGCCCGAAAAAACCCCGACATCGTACCCTATGGCGGTCGGGAAAGTGCCAATTTTTACCTGCGCCAGCAGTCGCGCGAGTACGTTTACATTGGCCAAACCCCCCCCATGAATATTTTTAGCCCGCTGGCTTGGGGGCAGTTTTTCAAGGCATGGAAGGATGGGAAGTTCAAGAAGCAGAAAAAGGATTAGCCAGTTTCCTTTGGGGATTCAAGGCCCAATCGGCAAACGTGCCGATTGGGCCTTGAAATTTTATGAAAAAATATCAGGCCTGAAAAATGCTGGCTGACAACAAAGATTCCCTCAAAATCTTGTGCTGTTGATTTATCCCGATTGAAAATTGCGCGGCAATACTTTTTTAAACACCTTTGCCGTGAACAACTTTTTGGCAGGAAATTCTTTTAATAGCGCAAACACATCCTTGTATGGAAATATTGACTACCAACGGAATCACGGTCAGCGTCGAAACGCAGTACCTGCCGGAACACTCCGATCCCCGCGAGTTGAAGTTTTTGTTTGGCTACCATATTTCGATTGAGAACAGGAGCCCTTTTACAGTGCAGTTGTTGCGCCGCCATTGGGTCATCCAAGATGCTGACGGGCAGCTGCGGGAGGTGGAGGGCGAGGGCGTCATTGGGGTGCAGCCGGTGCTGCAAGCAGGAGAAAGCCACGAGTACACGTCTTTTTGCAATTTTACGGCGGAAATAGGCAAAATGCGTGGCACTTATTTGATGTCTCGCCTCGACGATGGTTCGCTGTTTGAAGTCTCTATTCCCGAATTCAAGATGGTGGCGCCGTTCAAACTCAATTGACTCCCCCCTTTCCGAGGGCAGATTGGCACAAACAAAAAATCTCCGGCGCATCGAATGGCGCGCCGGAGATTTTTTGTTTTACAACAAGTTGTATTTCAGCGTTTTTCCAACTTTTGCGTGGTCAGGTTGCGTTTGCTGCGGTCAAGGATTTGCACCAAATACATTCCTTTCGGGAGGTCAGCGACGTAGTATTGTTCGTTTTTAACGAATTCAAATTCCTTCACTTTTTTTCCGACGAGGTTGAACACGGACACGAAACCAACCGCGTCGTTGTTGTCTTTCACGGAAATGTACTCTGTAGCGGGATTTGGGAAAATGGAGAGGTCGGGTTTTGAGTTGCTTTGCTGCGCTGTGAGCGCGGCAGTGCCTACCAACACCAAAGCGAAGACGAGTAGGGTATGTTTCATAGGCCGATTATGCAGGCTTCCGAAGAAGCATTGAAAAAGTGAACAATTGGTGGAACTGATTAACTTGGGGCAAAATAGGGGGAATAATTTGAGCCGCCAAAACAAAATTTCGGATGTTGACAAAAAATTAACCGAAGCCGCACAATAAGTGACTGAGTTCACTACCGATTGACATTTGCTTCGCTCCTTTCCTTTATCGAAACCTGCCGTTTGTCCTGATTTCCCTCCAATAGGTCAAAGTAACGGATGCGCGCAATTTTTTTTTCCACAACTACTTGCGTGATGCTCACGGTGCAGACGCGCCCGCCCCGGTTCATCACAAAATCGTTTTCGGGATCGCCGACGCTGCCTGTGCGGTGGAGGGTGATGGCAGACCTTGGGTCCGGGGCTTGGGATTCCAGCCAGTCACGAAAAACCTGCTCTCTCCTTTTTTGCATTTCAGGAGGGTATAGCGTGGCGGAACACCAAAAATGTGGCGTGTCGGGCGGGAGTTTTTTGAAATAGCGCTGCGAGCCGTCCCATCGGAGTTCGGCGACGCGTTCCTTTTGGAAAAATAAAAAGGTGAACGGCTCAATGCCGTCGAGTTCGTAGTCTTGGAAAAATATGTCGGGGTTTTCCATCTCGAAAAAATCAAGCAGCATCAGCCCCCGGCTGCGACGATAAGGCGGGTTGTGGTGGTGCTTCAAGAAAGCGCCGTTGAGGAGGCAGGCGGTTTTGCCGCTTTTGGTCGTGCCGACCCATGCGCCGCCTGCTTTGGTGTCGCGGGGGAAAAGCAATACGTCACTGGCTATTTTTTCCCGCGAAATGACTTTTGGGGAGCGGGTGGGGGCTTCGTCGCGGTTGTGGGAAAGGATGAAGCCAGAAGGGTTAGGGAGGTAGGTGACGGTGCACATTTGTCTGATTTTCAGTTTGCTTTCCGGTACATCTCAAAATTTGCCAAACCCATTCTTTGCAAAAAGTGGCACAGCGAAACCCGCAATACGCCAAACCCGTATTTCATGCTCCGGCTGAAATTGATGCTCGATGCCTCCTCGAAATACTTGGTCGGGCAAGTCACCTCGGCGATGTCGAAACCTGCATACACAATTTGCGAAAGCATCTCATTGTCAAATACAAAATCGTCGGAATTGTGGTTGAAATTGATGGTTTCCAGCACTTTTCGACTGAATGCCCGGTAACCTGTGTGGTACTCCGACAGTTTGTAGTGGATGAGTAGATTTTGAGAAAGCGTGAGAAAACGGTTGAAGATATACTTGTACATCGGCATTCCACCTTTGAGGGCGCCCATGCCGAGGATGCGTGAGCCGAGCACGACGGGAAAGAGGTCTTCGCCGATGATGTTGACCATGCTCGGGATGAGTTTTGGGGTGTATTGGTAGTCGGGATGGAGCATGATGACGATGTCGCCGCCGATTTGCAACGCCTTGTTGTACAGCGATTTTTGGTTGCCGCCGTAGCCTGTGTTTTTTTCGTGGATGATGACATGACGGATGCCCAATTGCTTGCCTAACTCGGCGGTGTTGTCGCGGCTGTGGTCGTCGCAGAGGATGACATCGTCCACCAAATCGAAGGGGATTTCGCGGTAGGTTTTTTCCAGTGTCTTGGCGGCATTGTAGGCGGGCAGGACGACGACGACTTTTTTTCCTTTATACATAGGTGTTGTACATCATTGCTTTGCGAGCCGGACGACGATTGCCGCGACCTGATGAGCAAAACAACGATTGTGGATTTGTGCATTTAAAAATCAAGCCGTTGTCTCAGGCTCGGCGGGTTTTTCAGTTTTAGCCTCTTCGGCCTTTTCTTTTTCGGCAGATGCTTCGGCCTCGCGTTTTGCTTCTTCGAAAATGCCTTTTTCGTGCATAAAATTGAACCACTTGATGCACTTTTTGATGTCGTTGATGTGGACTCGGTCGTGGTCGTGTTCGGGCAAAATGGTGGAGAAATATGCGCGCAATGCAACACTATTGGCATTCAAGTCGGCGGGCGGGGTGGTCTCGTATTGGTCAAGCATTTTTTGGAAAACATCCGTCAGCGGAATGGTGCCCTCCTCGGTGTCGGTGTAAACGGCGACGGTGGCAATGGGGGTAATTTGTTGCTGGCGGGCTGGCACGAAGCGGGTGCGGTTTTCTTTGCGGTCTTCTATGACGACACCGTTGGCACGACTGGCAATGAGTTTGTGGACGCCCGGCACTCCGGCCACGACGAGGTATTTTTCTAAGTTCATTTTTGTTGGTTTAGAGCGATTTAGAGCGGTTTAGGAGGGTTTAGGACAGTTTAGATGGTTTAGAAAAAAGGGAATGCTCTTTAAATCTAAACCATCTAAACCCTCCTAAACCGCCCTAAACCGTCCTAAACCCCCATCATTTAAACAGTCATTATTTCTTTTTCTTTGACGGCCACTACTTTGTCCACTTGTTCCACGAATTTGTTGACAAGGTCTTGCAGCTCGGTCTCTTTGCGTTTGCCCACGTCTTCCGGCAATCCTTCCTTCATAGCCCTTTTGATGTGGTCAAGAGCTTTGTGGCGGGCATTGCGCACACCGACTTTGCTTTCTTCCCCAGCATGCTTGGCTTTTTTCACCAACTCTTTGCGGCGTTCTTCGGTGAGCGCAGGCACCATGAGGCGGATGACTTCGCCGTCGTTGGCGGGAGTGATGCCGAGGTTGGCGTTGATAAGCACCCTTTCTATGGGGCCGAGCATATTGCGTTCCCAAGGTTGGATTAGGATAGTGCGGGCATCGCTCACCTGCACGTTTGCCACTTGCGGGAGCGGGGTCGGGGCACCGTAATACTCCACTAAAAGGTCGGAGATGAGCGAAGTAGAGGCTTTCCCGGTGCGGAGTTTGGTGAGTTCGTGGTCGAGGTGATCAAGGGCTTTTTCCATGTGAGCCTTCGCCTCGTCCATTGTTTTGGTTACGTCTTCCATAAATTCGTTGTTCGGTGAAAGTTGTTCGTTGTTCGTTCAAGCCAGCGCACTGTTGGATTGCCTTTTTGAGCCATTGACCACTCTATTTTTGAGCGAACAGCGGTCAATGAATAACGAACAACAGTTTTCGAGGCGCAAATTTCACAAGTTTTACATTTTTAAAGATAAAAGCCGAGCATAAATGTAGCAGTCCGTACCTTCCCGGTGAATTTTTAAGCACGATGCCTGAATTGCAGGAAATAAAAAGAACGCTTTCGAGGATTGAAAAATTAGAAAGGGAAGTCAACCTCAAGCAATTGCAAATCAACAGTTTGCTGACCATCACGCAAGCCATCAACGAAAACGTGTCTGCGGATGGCCTGTTCAACATGTACAACTCTTTCCTTCGTTGGGAAATCGGCATCCGAAAGATGGCACTGTACTTCAAGGAAGCCGGCAAATGGGAGTGCATGAGCGCGTCGGGCGTGGACGAAAAACTGCTTGAGCACGATATCAACCAAGAACTAAGCCGCATCCGCAGCAAACAAGGCTTGGAGCACAGCAGCCACCCGCTCATCCGCGAGTTCGACCTTGTCATCCCGGTGATGCACAAAAACGAACCTATCGCCTTTGCCTTTATCGGCGGTTTTGGTGATGAGGACGACGTGTACAACAAAGTGCAGTTTGTGACTACGATTACAAATGTGATAGCGGTCGCAATCGAAAACAAACGCCTTTTCAAACAGCAACTTCGCCAAGAAGTCGTCAACCGCGAGGTGGAAGTAGCTGCCGAAATACAGCGCACGCTTGTGCCCTCGCGATTGCCTTCTGGCAAAAACTACCAATTCTCCAGCATTTACAAACCGCACTTCGCAGTGGGTGGCGACTACTACGACGTAGTGGAATTCCCCGACAACAAAATCGCGTTTTGTATTGCCGACATCACGGGCAAAGGAGTTTCGGCGGCACTGCTAATGGCCAACTTTCAGGCCAATTTCCATGCGCTCATCACCCGGCGCCCCACCTTGGAAGAAATTGTGCAAGAAATGAATGCCGCTGTTTATCGCGTCACGCAAGGAGATAAGTTCATCACCTTGTTTCTCGCAAAATACAACCCAGCAACTCGCAACTTGCACTATATCAACGCCGGGCACACGCCACCGCTGTTGCTGATGAAAGGCGAAGTGATTCCACTTAAAAACGGCTGCACCGTACTTGGGTGGCTGCCCGAACTGCCTTTTCTCGAAATCGGCAGCATACACTTGGAAGAAAAATCGCTCATTTTCTCTTACACCGACGGCCTCACCGACGTGCGCAACAAGGCAGGAGAAGAGTTTGGCGAAGAAAAACTTATTGATTTTCTTTGTACACAAACCAATGTAGATGCCAAAGAGGTCAACACAAAATTGTTGGCCCATGTCGAAACCTACCGTGAGCGCCAGCCTTACCCCGACGACATCACTGTCCTCACTTTTAAAATTTTCCAATAAGGACGCATCATGATTACTGAACCTTTCCAAATATCCGTCAACGGTCATCAACATTTTGATATTCTGCCCGAAACCGCAAAAATGCTGGATATAGTCCCCGATAACGGCGGCAAATTCCACCTTTTGCTCAATGGCCAACCGCACCGCGCCGAACTGGTAGAAGTAAACTACAATACCCGCCAGTTTACGTTCAAAATAGAAGGCGCAAAATACACCGTGAAAATCGCCGACCACTACGAGCGGTTGGCCCAACAACTCGGCCTCAGCACTGGCGGCGGGCAAAAAACAAATGTGGTAAAAGCCCCAATGCCCGGCTTAGTGCTCAGCGTTTTGGTGGAGTCGGGTCAATATGTCCAAAAAGGCGAGCCGCTTTTAATACTTGAAGCGATGAAAATGGAGAACGTCATAAAATCCGTGGGTGATGGGCGTGTAAAAATCATCGAAGCCCAAAAAGGTATGGCTGTGGAAAAAGGACAATTGTTGGTAGAAATGGAGTAACGCGCAGTAAAAAAACTTGTTCTGAAGAGGTGCGAATATCAAGAGGCAACGATGCCAATTTTCTTTTCAGGGGTCAAAATTTGGACGGCGAAAAGAAAATTACCTATAAAAACATATTTTTTCAATTATTTTTTTTCAACAAAGCCGCCAAAATTCGACACTTTTTTAAGCATAAAATCAACCAATAGAACCCTTTTTAAAAAGGGGTTGAGTGCTTTTGGACGTTTTTGGCGGCCTTAGTGTTAAATTTTCCGCTCAACAAATGCCAAATACTGTTCTTTACACTTGTGCTGATGTGCTGCACTTTTGTACCATCAGTGAAAGAGAACGGCGGCAAACGACAAGAAAACGGTAAAATCGCTGACTACTTGATTCGAAACTTTTCATGAGATTATATACGGGAAATCCGACGCGGCGCAAACGAGCGCC
>CAYZVM010000245.1:0-8710 GCA_964481485.1 uncultured Saprospiraceae bacterium
ACTTTGATTTTCAAAATTTTAAAAAGATAAACCATGCGACTCATTCTTTTTTTGTTCGCTGCTCTTGCACTCTTTAATCCTGCCTTTTCGCAAGAAACCCACACCCACGCCGATGGCTCTACCCACGCCGCGCATGGCGATGAAGAGGCCGCTCCTTCTGCCAAACCGGGCGCCGACCATTTTACGGTCTATGCCGAATCGGACAAGTACGAACTGACACTTTACTGCCCGGAACTGACGGCAGGAAAGGAGGCGCACCTGACGCTTTTTGTGGCCGATTATTTCAGCAATCGCCCGATTGACAAAGCCAAACTGAAAATCAGCACGTCGGAAAATCCGCAAATCACATTCGAGGTGAAGCCGCTCTCGCCGGGCGTGTACGAGTTGCATACCACATTTCCTGAAAATAAAATTTACACACTTAACGTGCATCTGAGCCACCCGAACGGTGCCGATTTAATCGGACTGCAAGGGGTGAGTGTGGGTCAAAAACTGACAGCCGAAGCAGGGGTTGCGGAAGAACATTCCCATGCACGGGGATGGCTGTGGTTTCTGGGCGGTCTCGCATTGGGCATAGCCGGAATGTGGTTTGTCAGCCGCCGCCGGAGCCGGGTGCTGACGGCTGCGCTGTTGTTGGCAAGTGCTTGGTTTTCAATACCAAATTTGAACCCTGTCTTTGCCCACGGCGATGAAGAACACGGCCCGAAGTCGGGCGGAAGCGGCTACGGCAAGTCCGTGTACGCGCCCAAAGAGACGCAGTTTTTGTTCGAAATCCTGACCCAGCCGATTGCGGTGGGCGACTACCAATCCGCCACGACAATGTTCGGCACGGTCGTCCCCGCTTCCGGCGGATTGGGCGTGGTGGCGGCCCCGCAAAACGGGCGCATCACGCGGGTGAGCGTGGCCGTCGGCCAAACAGTGCGCGCGGGACAGGTGCTGGCGGTGTTGCAACAAAATATCGGCACCTCCGACCAAGTGGGCATCGCGGCCAACAACGCGGGCTTGGCGGTGCAAATCGAGACGGCGAAAACCCGCGTCGCTGCCACCAAACGCGAATTCGAGCGTTTGAAAAAAATAGAGGACATCGCCGCTGCAAAAGACGTGCAAGCCGCCGAAGCCAGTTACAATCAGGCATTGGCTGAGTTGCAAACACTTGAAAATAAAGCGATTGGAGCAAATACTTCTGCCAACAGCCGTACGGTGTCGTTGGTAGCGCCGATTTCGGGCGTTGTGGGTGCGTTCACGCTCACGCCCGGCGCGGAGGTCGTAGCCGGACAAACGCTGCTTTCTATCACCAACCTGAACAAAGTGTACGTGGAGGCTCAGGTTTATGACCGCGATGTGCCGGTGGTGCGGGCGGGCAACAAATTCCTCGTCACTTGCGCCACAGACGACCACAAAAGCGCGGAGGTGCGGCTGATTTCGCCTGCTCAGACGATGAACCCTGGCAATCAAAGCCAGCGGGTTTTATTTGAAATGGACAATCCAAAAGGCGAGTTTAAAATCGGCGAGTTCGTGACGGTGAAAGCGCTGAACCAGCAAACGAGCCGGCAAATCTCGGTGCCAAACTCGGCCTTGACCGAAATCAACGGCAAAACGGCGGTCTTCCTGAAACACGCCCCCGAAGAATTCGAGTTGGCTTATGTGCAAACGGGCGAGGACGATGGCACGCGAACTTTGATTTTGAAAGGTATGGAAGAGGGTGAAAAAGTGGTCATAAACGGAGCCTACGAGGTGAAAATGATGTATTTGAACCAGTGAAAACGCAGAGACGCTGAATTTTGATTTTCAACTACTCCGCGTCTCTGCGCCTCTGCGGTTCGTTTTTTCTACCTTTGTCGCACAAAAACTTACCCGACTTTGACACTCTACGAACGACTCGAACTGCTTGCCGAACTCGGCCATTATTTGCGCTCCGGCGGCGATGCGGAATTGGACACCGCGATTCAAAAATCATTTATTGAAAATCGCTGGTTCACCGAAGAAAATACACGCAACGCGCTGAAAGCCATTGCGGAAGCATTTTTGGAAAAAGAGAAATTGGAGGCTTGGGCGGCGCAATATCCCATTTCAAAATCGCCGCACCCCGACAAAACAATTGGTCTCGTGATGGCTGGAAACATCCCGCTGGTGGGTTTTCACGACTGGCTCTGCGTGTTCGTGGCAGGGCAGCGGGCGAAAGTGAAACTCAGCGACAAGGACAAACACCTGTTGCCGTTTTTGGTAAAAAAAATGGGCGAATGGGCGCACGAGTCGTGGGAATACACGGAGTTCGTTCCTGAAAATGAGCCGATTAAAGGTTTTGACGCGGTCGTCGCTACGGGCAGCAACAACACGGCCCGCTATTTCGAGCAGTATTTTGCCAAATACCCGCACATCATCCGCCGCAACCGAAATGCCGTCGCCGTGCTCAACGGGCTGGAAACGATGGCCGATTTGTACGCTTTTGGCCGCGATATCTTTACCTACTTTGGCCTCGGCTGCCGCAACGTCTCGAAAATCTACATCCCGCACGGCTACCATTTCGACACCCTGCTCGAAGCCCTGCAAGCGTACAGCGACATCGTCCATCACGACAAGTACAAAAACAATTTCGACTACAACCTCACGCTGCTTATCATGAATCAGGTGCCGTACAAAAACAACGGCTGCCTACTCCTGAAAGAAGACCCTGCGCTGCAAGCCCGCATCGCCTCCGTGCACTACGAATATTACGACGACCTGTTCGATATTGACCGATTGTTGGCAGAAAACAAAGAGGAAATTCAGTGCGTGGTGAGCAATGTAAAACTGCGCGATTTCGCGGCGCTGGCCTTCGGCAAAAGCCAGGAACCGAGTTTGGGCGATTATGCGGACGGGGTGGACGTGATGCAGTTTTTGGCGGAATTAAAGTAAAACACGAAAATGACGCAACCATGAAGTCCGTTTCGTCAACTTGCCCGACTTTTGCGCGCGAAAAAATCATCAAAAATGCTGTCTTCCATTATCAGCCGATTGCGGCTCACGGGTCTTGTAGAAGGGGTTTCTTTCCTGATTTTGCTGTTCATCGCTATGCCGCTCAAGTACATTTGGGGCAAACCCGAAGCCGTGCGCGTGGTCGGTGGCATTCACGGCATTTTGTTTATCTTGTTCATTTTTTACATCATGCAGGCGGCCATCGAAAAAGGCTGGACGCGGCGGGAGGTCATGCTCGCGGTGTTGTCGTCGGTCGTCCCGTTTGGCACTTTTTACGCCGACAGCAGGTTGTTCAAAAAATATCAATAGCGGCGCAGATTTGAGGGGCAAAATTTGCGGTCACCCGCTCAAATTGCCCTTTCAACTACACATTTTGCCCGTTCACCGACTTTAAGGATGTTTTGACTGGTGTCCGCCTCTATCTTTGCCGCCTCTACAAAAGAGAAGATTGTTTTCATTTGGTTTTTTGGGGTTTTAGCCGTTGAGAAAGCGTAAGCGAGTATCATCGGCTTTTTTTATTTCCCGTCAGGAGGCATCTACTTCACCAACTCCAGGACCACCGCCCCGTTTTTTCCCACCGTGAGTTTTGAAATGTCGTTCAAAACCTCGTCCGTCGCCACGTTTTTCGCCTTTGAAAAACCCTTTATCCGCTCGGTGAAACGGCTGGTTTCCAATGTTTTGTCCTCGTTTGAAAAATTCAGAACGACCATCACCGTCTTCGCGTCGTCGTAGCGGAAATAAACGTACACACCATTTTCCGGCACAAATTGCATGAGTTTTCCCGTCTGCAAAGCGGGTGTTGAATTTCTGTAGCGGATGAGTGTCCGGGTAAAATTGAAGGCATCGTTTTCCACTGCCGTGCGGCCTTCGGCGGTGAATTTATTGGCCGCGTCACCGGGCCAGCCGCCGGGAAAATCTTTGCGAATATTGCCGTGCGACGGTGCTTCGTAGCCCGTGCCGAGTATTTCAGTGGCATAATAAATCTGCGGGATGCCGCGCATGGTGAGCAGGAAAGCCATGCCGTTTTTGTACTTGTTCAAATCCTCGCCGACATGGGTGAAAAAGCGCGTCATGTCGTGGTTGTCGAGCATGATTTGGTTTTTGTAGGGATCTTTGTAAAAATAATCTTGCGCGAGGGTGTAGTAGATTTTGGCCGCGCCATCCGACCAGCCTTCGCCTTTCAAGAGGGCTTCGCGGATAGCAAAACAGAGTTGAAAATCAATGATGCCCGGCAGATTGGAGTCAAAATTCGCCCGTTTCATCGGCTGGTCGTCGGCAAAATAGCCCACCACCGGCACCGCGTGTTCCCATGCTTCGCCGAACATTCCGAGGTTCGGATATTCGTTCAAAATAGTCGTCACCCATTTTGTACAGAAAGTTTGGTCGGAATACGGATAGGTGTCAATGCGCAAATCGTCCAGTCCCGCCCATTCTATCCACCAGATGGCTTGTTGAATCAAATAATTGGCAACGTGTGGGTTGCGTTGGTTGAGGTCGGGCATTCGGCGGTCAAACCAGCCGTCGCTGAATAGTTTTTTGTCGTATTCCGAAGCGTAGGGGTCGAGCAAAGAGGGGGCGCGGTAATTCGTTTTCGTGTAGGTCGGCCATTGGTTCACCCAATCTTTCGTCGGCAGATCTTTCATCCAATAATGGTTGTCGCCGATGTGGTTGAGCACCACGTCGCGGATGACTTTGATGCCCCGGCGGTGGCATTCGGCCACGAGGTCGCGGAATTGCTCGTTCGAGCCAAAACGCCTGTCCACGCGGTAATGGTCGGTGACTGCGTAGCCGTGATAGGAGGCTTCCAGTTGGTCGTTTTCGAGTTCGGGATTGAGCCAAATCGCCGTCATGCCCAAATCCTGAATGTAGTCCAAATGATCTTTGACGCCTTTCAAATCGCCGCCATGCCTGCCCGTGAGTTCGTGGCGTTGCAGCCCTTCGAGCATCCCCGGCACGTTGTCATTCGAGGAGTCGCCATTGGCAAAACGGTCAGGAAAAATCAGGTAAATCACGTCGCGGGCGGTCACACCTTGTGCTTTCACGGCGCGGTTGCGGAAAAGAATCGGGTACTCGTGCGTGAAGGTGTTTGCCCCTTTTGAAAAAACAATTGGGACTTTTTGTGCTTGGGCTTTGGCGTCTATTTCCAGCATCACGAACAAGTAATTCGGGCTGTCGCCTTTTTCGACTTTGAGCAATTTCACGCCATCCGTTTTTCCCAATTTTACTTCATAGGCAGCCAAATCGGGGCGTTGGAACAGGATTTCTACCTGATTGTGCTTCATGCCGACCCACCAGTTTGCAGGTTCCACGCGGAGGTCGGCGTTGGTGATTGGCACGACACGCGGCGGCGTGGGCGTTCGGTGCGGGTTGCCGACAAAATTATTGCAGGAAGCATTTGCTAAAGAGAAAAAGAGGCCCGCTGCCGTCAAAACTATGGCGCGTAAAAGGACTATGGCGTGCAAGAGAAAGGGAAAACGAATCATGGTTATCAAGAAATCAAGTTTTTATCAAAAAAAGAACTTTCCGAAAGATGCTCTCGGAAAGTTCATAAAAAGGTCAGCCCGCGTTCACTTCGCTTTTCTGACCAACCCAATCAGGAACAGCAGCACCAAAGCACCGGCCACAGCGGTAATAATGTGGTTAACCAAGCCGGTGCCGATTCGGATGTCGAGCACACCGAACAACCAATTGCCAATAAAACCGCCGACAATCCCGATGACGATGTTGCCCAGTAGACCGAAGCCATACCCTTGGCGAATGAAACCGGCCAGCCAGCCAGCCGCTGCGCCGATTACCAAAATGACGATGAGGGTGTTCAAGTCCATGTTAAAAAATTTTAGGTGAAAAAAAGTTGGTTTCGTCCCCAAAGTTACAGCGCAATATCAACATGTTGCAGCCCATTCCCCGCCACCGCATCCGGTATCCACGAATGATAATAATCCGGGTCTTCGATACCAACGGCGTATTCGGTCATCAGGAGCGGGCGAAAGGTATCTACCATCACGGCAAGTTCATGGGTTTCTTTCGCGCCGATGCTTTTTTCCACCGTGCCGGGGTGCGGGCCGTGCGGGATGCCGCCGGGATGGAGCGTAATCATGCCGCGCTCGACGTGTTTGCGGCTCATAAAATCGCCGTCCACATAGTACAGCACCTCGTCGGAGTCAATGTTTGAGTGATTGTAGGGCGCGGGAATCGAGAGTGGGTGGTAGTCGTACATACGCGGCACGAAAGAGCAAATCACGAAATTGTGGCCGTCGAAAGTCTGGTGAATCGGCGGCGGCAAATGCAGGCGACCTGTTATCGGCTCGAAATTGTGGATGCTGAACGCGAACGGATACACAAATCCGTCCCAGCCCACCACGTCGAAGGGGTGGTTGAGGTAGTGATAGGGGTAAATATTGTCCTGCTTTTTGATGTAAAAAAGGAAATCACCGCGCCCGTCATAAGTTTCTAAATCAACGGGTTTGCGGATGTCACGTTCGCAGAAGGGCGAATGTTCCATCAACTGGCCGTAATCGTTGCGGTAACGTTTCGGCGTGGTGATGGGGCCGTAACTTTCCACAATGAGCAGGCGGTTTTTTTCGCTGTCAAACTCCAACTGGTGCGTGGTGCCACGCGGAATCACGAGGTAGTCGCCGTATTCAAAATTCAAAGCGCCGTACATCGTGCGCAGTGTGCCGGAGCCTTCGTGCACAAAAATCATCTCGTCGGCATCGGCGTTTTTGTAGTAGTAATCTGTCATGCTCTTGCGTGGTGCAGCGAGGATGACTTTGCAGTCGCTATTGACCAGCACGGGCTTGCGCGACTGGAGATAATCGTCTTGGGCTTCGATGTGAAAACCTTTCAGACACCTGTGTTTCAACTGCTTGTCGTGCACCGTCTTGGGCGCGACGCTGTACGGCTCACCGACCTGCATGATTTGCGTGGGCGCGTTGCAGTGGTAGAGCAGCGAATAATTGTTGCTGAAACCCTCCGTGCTGAACAGTTCCTCGTGGTAGAGTGAGCCGTCGGATTTGCGGAACTGGGTGTGGCGTTTGGGCGGTATTTTTCCAAGTGCGTGGTAGTGCATGAGATGGGTGGTGGATGGTTAGTGGACGTGGTTCTTTGGACAGGTAAAGATAGGAAGGTTTGAGGTTTTGAGAAGGCCCGCTATTTTTGCAAATTCGCGGCAAAATCGAAACAAGATGAAAATAGTCATTATCGGCGGTACCGGCCTGATCGGCAGCCAATTAAAAACCATGTTGCAAGACAAGCACGAAGTGATAGCGGCATCCCCGAGTACCGGGGTTAACGCCCTTACAAAAGAAGGTTTGGATGAAGCCCTTCAAAACGCGAGTGTGGTAGTTGACGTTTCTAACTCCCCTTCCTTTGGAGATAAGGATGTGATGGCCTTTTTTAAAATATCCACCGGGAATTTGCTGGCAGCCGGGATTAAAGCGGGTGTAAAACATCATGTTGTACTTTCTGTAGTAGGCACACAACAACTTCAAGGAAGCGGATATTTCCGCGCCAAGAAAGCACAAGAAGATCTCGTAAAAGCATCGGATATTCCTTTCACCATTGTACACGCCACCCAATTTTTTGAATTTGCCGGTGCCATAGCCAACACGAGTACTTTTGATGGAAAAGTTGTGCTACCCGATGCATTCGTTCAGCCTATTGCCAGTGCAGAAGTGGCTTCTTTTCTGGCAAGAACAGTCACTGAAACACCTGCCAATCGTATTGTAGAAATTGGTGGGCCCGAGCGCATCGAGATGGACAATTGGATAAGACAATACCTGAAAATGATGAAAAAACCCCTCGAAGTGGCAACAGATACCAATGCGCTTTATTTCGGAGCCTCCATCAACCGAACTACTTTGGTGCCCAACGCGCCAGTTTTTTTGGGAAGTATTACCTACACCGAATGGATTTCAAAAGCAGAAAACCAACGCTGAATTTGGAAGGGGCGAGGGAGTTGGGGCGCGAGAGTTTTCGGTGGGCACCTTGGGCGGGTGCGCCGGAGAAAACACTCCGGCGCGGCGGGGAAGATGAAACGAGGCGGAAATAATCTAGCCTATAAATCACTACTTGAATTTGGCAAAATCGCCGCTTGAAGCATTAGGGAATATTGAAACAACCCTACACTTCTATCGCAACATTTCCTTTTTTATGTCCCTTTTCAACATACGCGTGTGCTTCTGCAATTTGCTCCAATGGGTAGGTTTTATCAATTATTGGTTTGAATTTGTCGGTTTCAATAAGTTCTTTTAGAAAAACAATATCTGCTGCTGTATGGCTAATAACACCAGTTATAACCTTTTTGCTACTGGTCATAGAAATCCAAGCACCTTGAAGCATTTCAGACATTCCTGCGGCACTTAGAATCATTATTCCATTTTTATTAAGCGACTTTAAACTTCGTGAAACAGATATTGCTTTCACAGCATCAAAAATCACATCATACATCTCGCCATTCTGAGTAAAATCCTCCTTAGTATAATCAATAACTTTGTCTGCTCCGATAGATTTTACCAAAGCAATATTTGCGGTGCTACAAACGCCGGTCACATTCGCTCCAAATGACTTTGCCAATTGAACGGCAGCACTTCCCACCGCACCAGAAGCACCTACTACCAGCACTTTTTGCCCTGGTTTTATTACTGCCTTTTTAATAAAGTGCAATGCTGCAACTCCACCAAAAGGAATGACGGCTGCCTCCTTGTGAGAAATATTAGCAGGTTTTAATGCTATTGACGCATTTTCAGGCAGACAT
>CAYZVM010000246.1:0-8586 GCA_964481485.1 uncultured Saprospiraceae bacterium
CCCAATTTCAGAAAACCATCTGGGGTTACTGAAAATTGGGTGTAGGTGTTGCCCTCATACACGAAATCAAAACCGATGCCCAAAAGAGCCGAAGGCGTATCGTCCACACTGGAACCAATCGCCGTAGATGCCCCACTCATGGGGTCCAAAGAAGCACCCGTAGAAGTAGAAAAGACATAGGTGTTGGCCGTTTGGGCATTCAAGTTGGCGAAAATTGTTGCTCCCACCAGAAACAGGGTGGACAACAATATCCTTCGCTTCATTAGATAACTGAAATTCGTCAAAATCCTCATGTGCGAGAAATTTAGTTAAGATTGAAATATGGTTTAAATGAGTGCCGAAGCACGGTTGATAACAAAATAGCTGATAGCCCCTATCTGCTTTCCAAAATTGAAATAGCCAGATGAGAGACTGCCTGAGGGAAATTAATCTTGAAAATGTAATCGGTCAACGAAAAACAAGCATCACCTCTGTTCCCTATCAACTTTGGGTGGGAGGGTGTGCAAAATCGGCTTCAGCAGGAATAAAAAACGCTGTTCATGGATGCGGACGAAAGCCGCCGAAGTGATACGGGAGGAGAGAGGATTAGGATATAACGAGCAAAAAAATCTTCCCAAAAGTAGAGACACTCCTTTAGCTTCAAACTGAAAAACGAGAAATTGTCAAGCATCTGACTTTTATCGGCCTGTCATGCAAGAAAAGCCAAAACGAAGTCGCAAATATTCGGCTGCTAAAACCTATAAAATCCTCAATCTTCGTACCTTCGCGCACCTTTTCAGCGATGGACGGACAACGGTGGACGGTTGACGGGTTTTCATTTTCCCAACTGTTCAAACTCTTACCAAAGATGCCCCGTCCATCGTCAACCGTCCACCGACAAACCGGAAAAAGGAAGTATGCAAGACTCGAGGATTATTTCCATTAACATTGAAGACGAACTTAAAACGGCGTACATTGACTATTCTATGTCGGTCATTGTCAGCCGTGCACTGCCCGACGTGCGCGACGGCCTCAAGCCCGTTCACCGCCGCGTCCTTTACGGAATGCTCGATTTGGGGCTGGCCTACAACAAGCCCTACAAAAAATCCGCCCGTATCGTGGGTGAGGTGTTGGGCAAATACCACCCACACGGAGACAGCTCCGTGTACGATACCATGGTGCGCATGGCCCAAGAATGGAGCCTCCGCTATCCGCTCGTGGACGGCCAAGGCAATTTTGGCAGCATGGATGGCGACTCGCCGGCAGCCATGCGTTACACCGAAGCCCGCCTGCGCCGCGTCGCCGACGAAATCGTGGGCGACATCGAAAAAGAAACCGTTGATTTCCAACTCAACTTCGACGACTCGCTCGAAGAGCCAACCGTCATGCCCACCAAATTCCCCAACCTCTTGGTCAACGGGGCTTCGGGCATTGCCGTCGGCATGGCCACCAACATGATGCCGCACAACCTCCGGGAAATATGCACCGCCATTATCGCCGCAGTGGACAATCCCGAACTCACCGTGGATGAGATGATGGAATATGTGAAAGCCCCCGACTTTCCCACCGGCGGTATTATTTATGGTATGAGTGGCGTGCGCGAAGGTTTCCGCACGGGGCGCGGGCGCGTCGTGGTACGGGCAAAAACCGAAATCGAAGTGGACGAAAAAGGGCGCGAAAGCATCATCGTGACCGAGGTGCCTTACCAAGTAAATAAGGCCATTTTGATTACCAAAATCGCCGAGTTGGTCAACGAAAAAAGAATCCTTGGCATCTCGGACGTAGGCGACCAATCGAACCGGGAAGGCGTGCGCGTCGTCATCGAGATCAAACGCGACGCCGCAGCGAATGTTATTTTGAGCCAATTGTTCAAACTCACGCCGCTCCAGACCAGCTATGGCATCAACAACATCGCGCTCGTCAATGGCCGTCCGCGATTGTTGAATCTGAAGGATATGGTGGACGAATTCATCAAATTCCGCCTCGATGTCATCGTCCGCCGCACAAAATTTGAACTGCGAAAAGCCGAGGAGCGGGCGCACATATTGGAAGGCCTGCTCATCGCGCTCGACCATCTGGACGAAGTCATTGCCCTCATTCGCGGCTCCAAAGACGTGGAAGAAGCCCGCGAAGGATTGATGACAAAATTTGGCCTCACAGAGATTCAGGCCAAAGCCATTCTGGCCATGCGACTGCAACAACTCACCGGCCTCGAGCGCGACAAAGTGAAACTCGAGTACGAAGAGTTGATGAAAAAAATCGGGGAATTAAAAGCGATTTTGGCCGACGAAGGTTTGCAGCGTGGCATCATCAAAGCCGAAACGACCGAAATCATGGAGCGTTTTGGCGACGAGCGCCGCACCAGCATCGAGATAGACGAAGCCGACATCAGCATGGAAGATTTGATTGAGGACGAAGAAGTCGTCATCACCATCAGCCATGCGGGTTATATCAAACGCACACCCATCTCCGAATACCGGGCGCAAGGCCGGGGCGGTCGGGGCGCACAAGGCGTCCGCACCCGCGACGAGGATTTTGTGGAACACATGTTTTCCGCCACCAACCACAATACGCTTTTGCTCTTCACCGAAAGCGGGCGTTGTTTCTGGTTGAAAGTGTATGAAATCCCCGAAGGCGCAAAAGCCACCGCAGGCCGCGTTATCCAAAACCTGCTCAACATCCCGAAAGAAGACAAAGTCCGGGCCTTTATCATTGTCAAAAAACTGGACGAAGAGGAATTCCTCAACAACCACTACATCATTTTCTGCACCAAGCAAGGGCAGATCAAAAAAACCTTGCTGGAGGCCTATTCGCGTCCGCGTCAAGGAGGCATCAATGCCATCGAAATCAAGGAAGACGATGCACTGATAGAAGCCAAACTGACCAACGGAAACAATGAAATCATTCTTGCCGTACAAAGTGGGAAAGCCATTCGTTTCAACGAGCAGGATGTGCGCCCAATGGGCCGCGGCGCTGCCGGGGTGCGGGGCATCCGGGTGCAACCCAAGGATACGGTTGTCGGTATGGTCTGCATCGATCCAGCCGATACCGAAACCAGCATCCTCGTCGTGTCAGAAAAAGGTATGGGCAAACGCTCTGCGCTCGACGAATACCGCACCCAAGGACGTGGCGGCAAAGGCATCAAAACCATGAACGTCACCGCAAAAACCGGCCATTTGGTCGCCATCAAAGCCGTGACCGACAAAGACGACTTGATGATAACGACAACTTCTGGTGTCACCATCCGCACCGCTGCTGACGAACTTCGGGTGATGGGCCGTGCCACGCAGGGCGTGAAACTCATCCGGCTGGACGGGGGGGACGATATCGCAGATGTGACGGTGGTGAGTTCGGCAGAAGAGCCGGTGCCGCCCGCAGAAGTTTGACCTTTACTGCAACTTTTCCATCAATCAGCGTCAACAAACGCGATTTCAAACATTCTAAATTCGTTTTCATACTATGAAAAAAATGCTCTTCGCCCTTGCAGGCTTATTTGTTGCGGTACATTTCGCCGCTGCCCAGGACGACGGCCCAAAGCTTGCCAAACAAGCAGGCAGAGCTCTCTCCGCGTACAATATTGACCCGGCCAGCAACGCCGCTAAATTGGACGAGGCCAAACAGAAAATTGACCAGGCGCTCCAAACTTCCGAGGCGCAGGCACTCACTTCGGCTTGGATTACAAAAGGCGACGTCTACAACACCATGCTCCAAAAAGACATGGCCAAGCGCATGATAGACCCCAATGCGCCGCTGACTGGCGACAACGACGCGCTCGTAGCTTTTGAGGCCTACAAAAAAGGCTACGAAAGCCCGACTGCCAAAAAGTATGAAAAAAGCGATGCCGTGAAAGGAATCATAGAAACACAGGGGCACATGGTCAATATCGGTGTCGCCAAATACGAAGCCGGTGAGTACGAAAAGGCTTTCTTCTCATTCCAAGGCGCGCTCCAAGCACACGACATCCTAAAATCCAATAGCCAGAAAAGTGTGCTGGACGACCCCGAGCAATACGACAACCAAGTCTATATCACCGCATTGGCAGCCCAACTGGCCAAGCGCAACGCCGAAGCAACAAAATACTACACCGATCTTTACAGCAAAGGCAATGCAAAAGCCGCTATTTATGAAGGGCTTTACTCCATAAAATTGGAAGCTGGCGACGAAGCCGGTGCGCAGAAAATCTTGGAAGAAGGCCGTGCCAAATATCCCGAGGATTCAGGGTTGCTTTTTGCCGAAATCAACGTTTATTTGAAAAAAGGCAAACTTGACGAACTCACTGGCCGCCTCAAGCAAGCCATTGCGAAAGAACCGGACAATATCAGCCTCTATGTGACCCTCGGCAACGTGTACGACAATCTCTACCAAGCTATGTCGAAAGAGAAAAACGAGGCCAAGGCCAACGAATATTTTGAGGAAGCCAAAACCTACTACTCTCAGGCGATGGCGAAAGACCCGAAAAACGTGGATGCCGTGTATTCGCTGGGTGCACTTTATTACAACAAAGCCGCCGTGCGCACCCAAGAACTCAACTCCATGCCGGAAGACTACTCAAGCGCCGGGCTGAAAAAACTTCAGGCTGCTAAAGACGAAGTGATGGGTCTTTTCGACCAGGCACTCCCGCACTTTCAAAAAGCGGAAAGCCTCGACCCGAACGACCTGAACACGCTCATCGCTTTGAACGAAATCTATGCCCGCAAGGAAGACGAACTTTCGCTCGAATTCAAAAAACGGCTTGAGACAGTGCGCGGGGGCGGCAAAAACGCAACCTCGCATTTCAAGAACTAATTTTTGCCATTTTTGATCAAAAAAGTGAGCCGCTCCCATTTATTTGGGAGCGGCTCATTTTTTTTCTCTTACTTCGCAAAACCAATGTTAATCTCATGAAGGATAAAATTCTACTTATGGCGGCGCTCGCGTTGATGAGCGGCCACACCTCCCAAGCACAATTGCCCGCGGGTTTTGTGCAATACCAAATCGCCGAGGGGTTGAATCCCACCGATATGGCGGTCGCTCCCGACGGGCGTGTTTTTATCACCGAAAAAAACGGTTTAGTCCGCGTCGTCGAAAACGGCGCGATGTTGCACGACCCCTTTCTTGTGTTGGCAGTGGACGAGTACAACGAGCGCGGTCTCGGGCACATCGCACTACACCCCGATTTCCCGGATTCTCCTTTTGTCTATCTCTTCTACACCCCACCGGGCGGCGACCGCAACCGTGTGTCGAGGGTGCAAGCCAATGGCAACTACGCAGTGCCGGGCAGCGAGCAAATTTTGTACGAAACGGACACCAAAATCGGTTCCGTCCATCATGGCGGCGCCATGGTGTTTGGCACCGATGGCAAACTGTATGTTTCTATTGGTGAAAATGGCCTTGTCA
This sequence comes from uncultured Saprospiraceae bacterium, assembly GCA_964481485.1. Classification (GTDB taxonomy): domain Bacteria; phylum Bacteroidota; class Bacteroidia; order Chitinophagales; family Saprospiraceae; genus M3007. The sequence goes on from CAYZVM010000246.1 coordinate 5,356, forward strand.
CACCAGCCACAGATACAGACAATGATTCGGGCAAAGTCCTGCGGCTGAACACCGATGGCTTTATTCCCGACGACAATCCTTTTGCTTCTACCACCTCTGGCAAATACAAGGCAATTTATGCCAAAGGATTTCGCAACCCATTCTCGATGGCTGTGCAACCCGAAACGGGGCGGATTTTCTTATGCGATGTTGGCAGCGGTATTTGGGAAGAAGTCAACGAAGTGCTGGCCGGCAGAGATTACGGCTACCCCATTTTGGAAGGGAAAGCCAATGGCCAATCCGTCCCGGCCAACTATCGCAATCCATTTTACAACTATGACCACTTTGCTGGGTGCGCAGTGGTTGGTGCTGCTTTTTACCCACAGATGGGCGGCCAGTTTCCGAGCCAATATGCGGGAAAATTCTTCTTTGCCGATTATTGCCACGGCTATATTGGAGTCTTAAACCCGCAAAATGCGGTATTTCAAGAAAAGTTTGTCACCGACATCAATCGTCCTGTATGTATCCGAATTACCCCGGAGGGAGATTTTTACTATCTCGCCCGGGCGGGTCTCGGCGGTGGCACAACGGAGGACAACACCGCCAGTTCCGACGGCAGCCTTTGGCGCGTCGCTTACACTGGCAGCGAGGCACCATTCGTTTTTGGCCACCCGGCTGGCGGACTGTATTCGGTCGGCGACACCGTTGCTTTCAAAACTTTTGCACTCGGACAAGAGCCGCTTGTTTATCAATGGCAAAAAAATGGGGTGGACATCTCGGGGGCAGATTCCAATGTGTTGGTCATACCGGGTGTCCAATTGCAAGACAGTGCCGCGTTGTTCCGCTGCGTCATCAACAACGCCGTTGGTGCCGATACGTCCACCTCGGCACTGCTCCAAGTGACTTCCAATACGCGCCCCACGCCCGTTATTACCCAACCATTGCCAGACTTTTTATATCGAGCGGGCGCGGAATTACTATTTGCCGGATATGCAAACGACTTGGAAGAAGGTGTACTCCCGGCCTCCACGCTGACATGGAAAATTGATTTTCACCACGATGAACACACGCACCCCGCGCTCACGCCAGTGGGCGGGTTTTCGGAAGGAATGTATTTTGTGCACGATGAAGGTGAGCCGGACGACCACGTTTGGTACCGCATCTACCTGACTGCTAAAGACAGCATGGGGCTTTCCCGCACGGTTTGGAAGGATGTTTTTCCTCAAAAAACTGAAATGACCGTTGCCACCACGCCGCCGGGCATTTTGGTCAATGTGGACGGCCTCACGGGTTTTTCGCCCTATACTTTTCATAGCGTGGTGGGGCTCAATCGCACGGCATCCGTGCCAGCCTTTTTGTTCCGCAACGATTCGGTGTTTGTGTTTGAAAAATGGCACAACGGCAGCACGATTCCTGAATTTCCGTTCACCACGCCCGAAACGCCTATACCGCCCATAGAAGCAGAATACCAAGTTTTCCAACGGGCGAAAGGGTTTGGCTTGTTTGCAGAATTTTTCAATATCTATGACTTCAACAACAACCCTGCAACGGCGACCCCCATGTACAGCCGAATAGATACGGTCGTCAATTTTGAATGGCAGGATGGTTCGCCAGAGCCGGGGCGCGTTCCTTATGATGATTTTGCTGCCCGCTGGACGGGCGATATTGTGCCTTTTTTTGACGACAGCGTCACCTTGCACACTATTACCGACGACGGCGTGCGCCTATGGGTCAACGACAGTTTGGTGATAGACCATTGGATGCCGCAGCCGAGATTGGAACACAGCGGCACCATTTTTTTGGAGGGCGGGCGGCGTTACCCTATTCGGATGGAGTTTTTTGAAGCAAACGGCGGGGCATCGGCCAATCTACTTTGGAGCAGTGCGCGGCTGCCAAAAGCCATTGTGCCCAAATCCCAATTGTACCCACCCAAAGCACAGATTCCCAATACATTGTATGGCTTTGTCTGGCTTGACTCTCTTGCCAATGGAACTTGGGAAGCCGATGAGCCGCCATTGGAAGGCGCGGCTATTGTTCTTTTCAACCTCTCTGATGGCACCGTCGCGGGTGCCGCTACCACTGATGCACAAGGGAAATATGAAATTTCCGCCTTGCCCGCGGGTGCATACCGGGCGTATGTGCTGCCGCCGGTCAGCGACAATTTGCTTATGCCGAGTTTTGGCCTAGATTTGGGCGGTTACAGCGACAATTTTTCATTGGCCGGCGATGAGGCAATAGAGAAAAAATTTGCTTTTGTCCCTACACCCGCCATTTTCAAAGTGGGGCGTTCGTGGAGCATTTCGCCCAACCCAAGCAATGGACTTTTCAGGTTTAAAAAACACTTTAACGTGGGTTCGAAGAGTATGGACATCCAAGTGTTCAATCGCGCCGGGAGGCTTGTTTTGGAAAAACAACTTGCTGAAAACGAATGGGAAATCACCCTCGACCTGAATGGCATGGCACACGGGGTTTATTCGGTAGTGGCCAATGGCGTGGAGCTGAGCATCGTGCTGGTGCGGTGAGAAGCTGGTTTAGAATGGTTTAGAAGGTTTAGGAAAATATTGATTTCAATATTTTGAGTCCTCCATTCTCTAAACCCTTCTAAACTTTCAAAACCTCATACAGCAACTTCAGCCCCAGCCCCAAAAAAATCAGTCCCACAAATCGGTTGGCGTGCCGAGCCGCCGTCACCGAACGCTGCACGATGATGCGCCCCAGCCAAGCATAAAGCCCCAATGCGGCCATCGTGCCTACCATGACTCCAGCTGAAAAGATGAGCGTCGAGGCCAGACTTTCTTCCTCCCACCAACCCGATACCCGCAGCGAGCCGACATATACAAACCAATACGGCACGGCCAGCAAATTGAAAGCGCTCAATAAAATTCCTTTTCCAACTTGCTGTATTTGAGGGACTTCTGCCACATAACCCTCCGTTTTTGGCGGCTTCGCCCAAAAAAGCAAGTACACCGCCAACCCCAGAAACACCGGCACGGCCGCCCATTGGAACACCCGCTCTACCCCCGGCCTGCTCACAAACCAATCCGTCAGCCACACCGCCGCCCATGCTTGGAAAAATTCCGCGCCCGCCGCGCCCGCCGCCAGCATCATGGCAGCCACCAGCCCGCGATGAATAGCCGTTTGCGCCACCGAAAGGCTGATGAGACCCGGCGGCAGAGAGCCGAGCAAACTCAATACGATGCCTGCTGCGAAAAGGAGCATTTCAGAATTTTGCGGGAAAAGTAACAGGTTTTT
>CAYZVM010000247.1:0-8585 GCA_964481485.1 uncultured Saprospiraceae bacterium
TAAGTCGCGATTGTGTCGCAGCCAGTCGTCGCAGGAATTGTATCTTTTACCGTCCCCGGCTGGTCGTATTTGATGCCGCCTATGGTGACGGTGGTGCCGGGGCAGAATTCGATGGTCGCTGAAATGGTAGGTTGTGGCAACAAAACTAGGGTATAAGTCGCGATTGTGTCGCAGCCCGTCGTCGCAGGAATTGTATCTGTCACCGTCCCCGGTTGGTCGTATTCGATGCCGCCAATAGTGACGGTGGTGCCGGGGCAGAAGGTGATGGTGTCTTCTAAAGCCACTTGATTTCCAAAATCAGAAAAAAACGCGAAACGAGAGCCCGTTGTAGATGGCTGACCGTTCAAAAAGCCCATTTGAAAAAGGCCTTGGTCATTTTCAACAATAGTGGAAGATTGGGGAATGATATCCAGAGAGGAATATGATACAACAGCCGAAACATATTGACCACTCGAACCCGGCACTGGCGAAAAAGCTGATGTCGGTATTTGATTAGGATTTCCGTTGAGAATAAAACCATCTTCGTTGCCACTTTGTGTCACCAAGTAGAGCCAAAATGGTTCATCTGCTGGCCGAACAAATCGCACAGAAGAGGAGCCGCCGCAATCAAGCGGTGGCAAAATCTTGCCGTCCACTTCACAACCAATTCCCGTCAGTTGCAAAACATAAGCAGGTTTGGAAGTTTCAATAAAATACTGTGCGTCAGATATATCAACCGTAAGGGCTTGACCCGCGTCCACAAAGCCGATGCTGGTGCCATTTACTTTTACCTCAGTGTTTGGCTCCGTTCCCACGACAAATGCTTTTTCCGTCCCTGTCAAAAAGCCCTTTTGAACAACATATTTTGTTCCTACTCTACTTACTGGAATCACTTGGTCGCCCAGCATATCCCGGCAAAAGCCACCGAAAATATACCCCACGACCAAATCGTCTTTCATTGTTATGGCTATCGGTTTGTTGGCCGTCACTTTTGTCCCTGACGGATGTTCGGACGGCCCTTGTCCGGCAGCCTCCCCCGACCAAGTTTGGCCCTTTTGCAAAGTGACCGAAAACTGTGTGTTTGCAGCATGGCCTACAATATCTTGTGTTGGAGTTATTGTTACAATTGTGTTGTCTTCAGTAGCAACGATGTCGAATGCCGAATGTGGCAAAGGCGTGTGTGTTGCTGAATTTTCCAAATAAGTTTGAAAAGGGATGTAAAACTCTGTCCCCAGCGCATTTTTCCCTTTCAACGGAAAAACCTCCGGGTTGCAAAAGCATCCGCTGATGATTTCATAGTATGCGGTTATGGGCGCAGTGGAGGTTATCAGGAAGCCGTTGTTCAGGACAGTGCTGGGAGGTTTGTTTTCAAAATTGTCAACGTCTGCGAACTGCAAAAAACCACTCGCGCCTACACCTATTGAGATCGTTTGAGGCGTAAAACTTGGGTTGGCTGGCTGCGAAATAGTTATCGTTGCTGGGGCATCGTAGGTTGAAAAGTGGAAAGCAACAGGCCTATCGTAATTTATGCCGCCGACACCAACGGACAATTCTGGGGCAACGAACCAAAATTCGGTGTCTTTTTGTGCCTCGGCAAAATAGAGGTTGGAAGAAATGGAATAGAAAACAAAAATAAGAAGCAGTCGAGAGTGTTTCATTGTGTTATTTGTTTGGAAATGAATAATCTAAAGACGGAGGTGATAGATAACAGTTCGTTTCAGAGCAGCTATCATTTCGTAGTTTTTGCTTTTCAAAAAATGATACACAGCCGATTCAGCAGGCTGCCCCGGACTAAACTCGGGGTCTTCCACCAATATAAATTCTGGCCTGTATTTCGTCCAGTCATTCGATTCCAGCACCTCTAAATCAAGCCCTTCCACATCTATTGTGAAAAAATCAATTTGCTGACCCGGCGGCAAATTTGCATCCAGCACCCTTGCCAGCGGCTCAACCGGCACACTCACTTTTTTCACGATTCGATAGGGCTTTCCTGTATCCCGCTGTTTTGCCAATGCTTCATCAAAAGTATTGAGGGCTGGCTCGTTAAAGCAATAAAATGTCAGTTGTGTCAGATGTCTGCCAATTCCAATTTCAAGATTGATGTCACGTCTTCTAAAAAACCTAAATGGGCGCATACTGCCAGGCGTCGGATCTATATTGATGCCTCGCCAACCACGCCTATAATACATCCATGTGTTGGAAAAACGAACTGGATGGTGCGCCCCCACATCCACATAGAAGCCTTTGTGCCTTTTTCGTCCGTGATAATAAGCGGCGAGTACAACATCTTCTCCGTCTTGCGAATAGGATTTTTGGTGGCGGAAATAATCCCAAATAGACAGTAAGAATTTTTTGATTGAACTAATCATTGAAAAAATGGTAGGTTTGGTAAAGACGGTTTTTGAAGAATTTGGTGAGATGACAACAATGGTTTCAAACAAGCCTTTCCCCCTCTCCATCACTTCCTATTCCCATCCTGTTTTGCAAACACTTTTTTGAGCAGTGCCGTTGTGCGGGCGCCTTTGTTGCGGCGGATGTTTTTTTCTTCCTCGGCCACTTTTCCAAACAGGCCATCAAGCGCCTTTTTGGTCACATAGTCGTCGAGATCGTTGTTCACTTTGGTCACGAGCGGGATTTTGTTGTAAGCATCGGCGGCTTTTCTCCAGAGGTCGTTGGCACCTATTTTATCCAAAGAAGCCACGATTTTGGGGTTGAATTTGGTGTAAAGTTGCTGATTGGTGGTTTTGTTCAGGTAGTTGGTGGCAGAGTTGTCCGCGCCCATGAGGATATTGGCCGCGTCCTGAAAAGTCATTTGCCGAATGGCGCTGAGGAAAATAGGGCCCGCTTCTTTGGCGGCATCTTCCGCGCCCCGGTTCATTTTTTCGAGCAGTTCATTTTCCAAATTGGTGAATCCTGGCACGATCTTCAGTTTTTCCGTCACCTTGCGCACATCGTCGGGCAGCAGGATTTTATAGGCGCTTTTGAAATAGCCATCGCGTTGAGAGAGGTTGTTCACGCCTTTGGTGATGCCGTTGGAAAGAGCCTCTTTGAGGGCTTTCCCGATTTCGGCGGCAGTGGGTTCGGCGAGTACGGTGCCGGCGGCTTCTTTCAGCGCATCGCAAGAAGTCAACGTGAAAAAACTGAGGGAGAAAAAGAGGGCGGGAAGGGCTAATTTTTTCATAATGAGAACATTAAAAAAAGGTGAGCGATAAAATGATGAGCAATATCAAGGGCAAGTTTACGCCGCCTTTCTGAACAAAACACAACAAGGAGGGTTTTCAGCAATTCATTTTCACTCCAAATGCCCATCTTCAAACTCTAAACTTTTCGTCATGTTCCACCTGAAAGAAGGCGACCCCGCCCCCGATTTTTCCGCCCCGACTGAAAAAGGCCAAACCATGCGCCTCGCCGATTACAAAGGCAAAAAACTCGTGCTCTATTTTTACCCAAAAGACGACACGCCCGGCTGCACTGCCGAGGCTTGCAGCCTGCGCGACGGCTATGGCTCATTCCAAGCCAAAGGCTACGAAATCCTCGGCGTAAGCCCCGATTCGGTGAAAAAACACGTCAAATTCCAAGAAAAATACAACCTGCCGTTCAGCCTGCTGGCCGACGAAGACCACTCGGTGGCCGAAGCCTACGGCGTGTGGGGCGAAAAAAAATTCATGGGCCGCACTTACGACGGCATCCACCGCACCACGTTTGTCATTGATGAAAATGGGAAAATCGAGCGCATCATCGCGAAAGTGGACACGGGAAACCACGCGGGGCAATTGTTGGATGCGTGATATGGCTCCGCGTTTAGAGTGGTTTAGGTAGTTTAGATGGTTTAGAATGGTTTAGATAGTTTAGAAAAATAACTGGCTCTGAAAATCAGTGATTTTGAGTTTCAAACCTAAACCATCTAAACCACTCTAAACCATCTATACCGCTCTAAACCCTCCCCTTGCCTTATTTCCGCACAAACCGCTCGTCCGTCAAAGCTTCCAAAAATATTTTCAAATCAGATTTTTCCTGCACAGTCAGCCCTAAAGGCTTGGCCAACAGCGTGTCGCGCCCGATGGCATCCGATACAAAATCGTTCGGCTTGTCGTAGTAATCAATCACCTCCTCCAAGGTTTGGAACATCCCGTTGTGCATATACGGCGTGGTCAGGGCCACATTGCGGAGGCCGGGCACTTTCATTTTCCCCAAATCTGCGCTATCGCCCGTGATGGCGAAACGCCCCGTGTCGTTCAAATTTTTGCCGTTGAAAAGGCCGATGTTGCGGAATTCATCGCCCGTGAAGTCGGGTGAAAAGTGGCAGTCAAAACATTTTCCTTTCACCATAAAAATCTCGCGGCCACGCACAGCGGCGGCGCTCATGGGGTTGGGCTTGTCCATCATCCAGCGGTCAAACGGCGTGTCGGAAGTTTCCAACGTGCGCACAAAAGCCGCCAGCGCAGCGGCCAGCGATTCCATATCTGCTTGTTTTCCAAAAAGTTGGCGGAACGCCGCGTCGTATTCCGGGTGTCGGCGCAGGCGAGCAGTCACGAGCTCTGGCGTGGCGCGCATTTCCAGCGTGTCCTGAATCGGCATCAGCACCTGCTGCTCCAGCGTCAGCGCCCGACCATCGAAAAAGAAGTGCGCTCGTGCCGACATATTCGTGATACTCGGCGAGTTGCGCCGCCCCAGACGCCCGCCCACGCCCCGGCTGACGCGGGCTGTGTCAGCAAATGCAAACTGCGGAATATGGCACGACGCGCAGCTTACCGTGCTGTCCAAAGACAGAATAGGGTCGGAAAAAAGGCGTTCGCCGAGCTGCTCCATCGTGAGCAGCGGCTTTTGCGCAAAAGAAAAAAGAAGGAGGGCAAGTGCCGCAAAAATGAAAAAGGGAAACCGGCGAATCATGGGGCAAAAGTAGTGAGGCGCGTTTTTGGGTTTTCGGCTTTTTGGAATCGTTTGCATTTGTCGGTTTCGCCGGAAAAGCCCTATTTTTGGCAGCAAAATCCTGTACTCATGAAAAAATGCTACTTGTTCCCGATTGCGCTGCTCCTTCAAACCGCCTTCCTGTCCGCCGCGCCGGCGCCCGATTTCACCGTCACCACCAGCGACGGCGTAGTGCGCAAACTCTATCAAGATTATGTGAACCAGCAAAAACTCGTGGTGCTGGAAATTTTCTTCACCACCTGCCCACCCTGCACCGCCCATGCCCCGCATTTGCAGACGCTCTACCAAAACATGACGGCGGTCTATCCCGGCCAAGTAGAATTCATGCTTTTGAGCGATAAAAATGCGGACACCGACCCCGTCGTCAATGCTTACCTGAGTTCCAAAGGACTGACCATGCCAGCAGCCGGCGCGTCGGGCGGCAGCCTCGCGGCGGTGCAGCCGTACAAAAGCGGCACTTTCGGTTTGTTCTACGGCACCCCAACCTTCGTGGTCATCGCTCCCGGCACAGGGGAGGTGTTTTTTGATATTCGCGGCAATTCGCCGCAGGAGACGATGAATCTCATCAGCCAGAAAATCAGCGAGTTGCTCATCGTGGAGCAAGATTGTTTTCTCAAAAGTTATTTTGACAACCCCGTGGCCGACGTGCAAATCACGGCGGATGCGCCCGCGTTCGACACCACATTCACGGCCTCCGGCACCTATTCCGTCTCGGACATCGTGCCGTTGCAAAGCACATCGTACACCATCACACCTTTCAAAAATAACGACCCATTGCTCGGCATGAGCACTTGGGATTTGGTGTTGATAAGCAAACACATACTCGGCCTCGCGCCGTTCACAGAGCCTTGGCAATTGCTCGCCGCCGACATGAATTGCTCTGGCAGCATCACAACTTTTGACATCGTGGAAGGGCGAAAATTGATTTTGGGCATCACCAACGGATTTCCGGGTTGCGGCGGTGCGACCTGGCGTTTTGTGGCCGAGCCAGACGGTGTGCCCGCCAACGGCTCCTGCCTCAATTTCCGGGGCGTGAAAATCGGCGACCTCACCGGGCCTTATCTCCTTTCCGACCCCGTTCCTGACCGCAACCGCGACCGCTTTTTTATCGAAAACCGCCGCCTCGAACGCGGCCAAACTTACCGGGTGCAAATCCAAGCCAGCACCGACTTTCGGTTGCCGGGTTTCCAATTGGCATTTGGCCTCGACCCGGCTGCCCTGCGCATTCAGCGCATCGAATCGCGCATTTTAGAAGATTTTGGCAGCGACAATTACAACCTCGCATTGCAACGCGCAGAGGGCTATGCCCCGGTGAGTTGGTCGAGCGCAGCCCGCCCGGCAGAAGTCAGGGCGGATGAGACTTTGCTCGTGTTGGAAATAGAAGCATTGGAATCTGTGCTGCTGTCCGATGTGCTCGGCCTGCGCCAGCAACTCCGCGCCGAAGCCTACGGCGGCGGCGGCGAGATTCGCCCGCTCGAATTGGAATGGCGCGAGGCACGGACTGTTGAGCCGGGCGCGATTTCCCTTGCACCCAATCCCGCCCGCGACGCAGTTTTTGTCACCTTCAACGCCGAACGCGAAGAGGAGGTTTTGATACAAATCGTTGACGTAGCGGGGAAAGTTGTTTTTGAAAAGACATTTGCGGCCTCAAAAGGTGTAAATCGCACGGAATTGCGCCCGGATGCGCCGCTATCGGGTTTTCATTTTGTAAAAATGAACGGCAGAGCGGCAGGCAGGGTGTTGTTTGAGAAGCGGCGGTGATGCCGTATTTTTGTTCAAAATTTTAAAATCAGAAAAATCATGAGCGTTTTGGAATTAAAAGGAGAAGTACATGATATGCTGGCACAGGTGAACGATGAAAAGCGGCTTCGCGAGATTAGGTCGTTTATTTCCAGTCTTGTAGCCAAACCCAACGGTGGAGAAACTTTCCCCGATGGCTTGACCAAAGAGCAATACGAGATGCTGATGACATCCATTGCCAAATCACACGACAAAGCCAATCAAGTTTCTTTAGAAGATGCGCGCCAAATGTTTGAACAATGGAAAAAACGCTAATTTTTTCAACAGATGCCCTTGAGCAAATCCGGGCAGTTTGGCGCTATATTGACGAAAATCTATCCGCTCAATCTGCCGATGACTTGCTCGAACGCATTGACAATAAAGTCGAATGGATTATGAAGCACCCGGAAACAGGGCATCTTTCAGAAATATCGGCTCAAGTCCGTTACATATTGGTTGACAAGCACCGAAGGATGTACTACGAAATTGGGGAGGAAACAATAACAGTACTCGCCCTCTTCGACACCCGCCAAGACCCGAAAAAACGGCCATATTGATTTTTCCTCCAAATCAAATTCTACGTTCAACCCACGATTTCCCCGCCAGACAAAATTATCTTTGCCGCGCCGCAGGATTTAACTTTCCTGCGGCGCGTTTGTTTTTCATTTTTTTCTGAAAATCATGGGCACAAAAACGGTCAACGAGCAACCTTCCTCTTCTTTCGACAAAACTGCGGAGCATAAAAAGGCTGCGGCAAAAAACACGGTCAAAGGTGAACCTTCGACGCTCAACGAAATCCAACTCAACTCCATCGAAGAGGCCATCGCCGACATCCGCGCCGGCAAAGTCATCATCGTCGTGGACGACGAAGACCGCGAAAATGAGGGCGATTTCATCTGCGCCGCCGAGACCGTCACGCCCGAAGTCATCAACTTTATGGCGACGCACGGGCGCGGCCTCATTTGCACACCCATCGAGGAAAAACGCGCCGACGAACTCGGCCTCGACCTCATGGTGAACGCCAACACCGCCCTGCACGAGACGGCTTTCACCGTGTCCATTGACCTCACAGGGCAAGGCTGCACCACTGGCATCAGTGCCTACGACCGTGCCACCGGCATCCGCCACCTGACCAACCCGGCGGCCAAACCGAGCGACTACGCCCGCCCCGGCCACATTTTCCCGCTCCGGGCAAAAGCGGGCGGGGTGTTGCGCCGCACCGGCCACACCGAGGCGACGGTGGATTTGGCGCGGCTGGCTGGCCTCTACCCGGCGGGCGTTCTCGTGGAAATCCTGAACGCCGACGGTACTATGGCGCGGCTGCCCCAACTCGTGGAAGTGGCGAAGCAACACGATTTGAAAATTATTTCCATTGATGACCTCGTGGCCTACCGGATGCGTACCGAGCGGCTCATTCACCGTGAATTGGAAACGCCGATGCACACTATTTTTGGTGATTTTCAAGCAATTGTGTTCACCGACGCGGCCAGCGGCGACACACATTTGGTATTGAAAAAAGGCGAATGGACGGAGGACGAACCTGTGCTTGTGCGCGTCCATTCTTGGTCAGAAACGGGCGGCATACTTGGCAGTTTGCTCTCGGACTACGGCCAACAGTTGACGACTGCTATGCAAGCCATTGCTCAATCTGAAAAAGGCGCATTTGTCTATTTGCGGCAGGGCGACAAGGCCAATTTGTTGGCAAAACTCAAACTCTACAAACAACTGAACGACGAAGGGAATATGGACAAATTCGAGTTGCACACCAGCATGGGCAAAAAAGATTTTGGCGTGGGTGCCCAAATCCTGCGCGACCTCGGCATCACAAAAATCCGGCTGCTGACCAATCACCCCCGCCCGCGCACGGGTTTTATTGGCTACGGGCTTGAAATTGTGGA
>CAYZVM010000248.1:0-8583 GCA_964481485.1 uncultured Saprospiraceae bacterium
AAATCAACCTGCGCACGTCCACCATCCTCACCCGCGACGGCCTCACGATGATAGTACCCAACCACAAATTCATCGTGGAGCGCGTCATCAATTGGAGCCATCAGGACAGGACTCCCTCGCGCTTCTCTGTGCCGGTCACGGTCAATTTCAGCGCCGACGAAAAATTGGTGCGCCAACTGCTGCTCGACTGCGCCGAAGAACACGCCGATATCGTGACCGACGATGCAGGGCGCTTGCCTCAGGCGCGGCTGATAGATTTCAACAAAACGGACATGGTGCTGGAATTGCAATTCTGGACACACCGCAAGTTTGAGGTGGAAAATGTGCGCAGCGATTTGCGATTTGCCCTGCGGGAAAAATTTCGGCAGCACGGCATCCAAGAAACACCGCCGCCCACCGAGGAGGAAAAGCCGAAATCTGTGGAAGAATCTTCTACGCCACCGCCACCAACCGACGAAGATAATTGACCTGCCCGAGGTGATAGCCCAAGTGCGCCAATAAAGTCAACAAAACGAATAAGTTGGAGCGGCCCTCGCCAAAATGATTGGCCGGGTAAACCTCTGCCAATTGCGCGTCGTCCATTTTCCCCAACACCGCTTCCACCACCTTTTTTGCGCTTGTCAGTTTTGCGAGGATGTCCGAGCGTGGCACATTTTTTTCCGAAAACTCCCGCTCGCGGTCGCGCACATAGCCCGTGCCGCCGAGTACCGCCCCGATAAAATGTTGGAGATTTCCGGCGATGTGCAAGCCGAGGTTGCCCGCCGGGTTTTTCACGTCCCCGCCGGTGCTCCAGAGGCTTTGTTCCGATGGAAACGCCTCCATTTCGGCCATCAGTTTGTCGAGGTCGCGGAGGAAAAAGAATTGGAGGGTGGAGACGGCATTGTTCATGGTAAAGGCTCTTAATCGGGTGCAAAGGTAGGTTTTTCGCGTTTTTTGACAGAAAAATATGCAGCCTAACATTGTCTACGAAAATTTTCGTAGAAAAAATTTGGAACTACGAAACTTCTCGTAGATGTTTGCACCCGATTTCGTTGAAGTATGGATATGTGACGAACAAACAACCGACGACCTTCAACAAACAACGAATCGTGGCTATGCAAACAAAACACATTTTACTATTCCTGTTCGCTTTTTCACTGGCGCATTTAAGCGCGCAAGACGACGCTACCGCTCGGCTCGACGCACTGCTCGACGAGGCGGTGGCGAAAGACGTTTTTTCCGGTAACGTCCTCGTTTTCAAAGACAACAAACCAGTTTTTCAAAAATCCGTCGGTATGGCGGATTATGAAAACAATGTGCCCAATACGGCAGAAACAAAGTTCTCTCTCGGCTCCATCACCAAATTGTTCACCAAAATCATGGTGCTGCAACTCGCCGCCGAAGGCAAAATCGGCCTTGACGACAAGTTGGGCAAACACCTCCCCGGCTTTCGCCCTGAAGTCGCCGACCGCGTGACGGTGGCGCACCTCTTCCACCACCAATCGGGTTTGGGGCAATATTACGAGGTGCCGGGCTTCAATCCTGATGAAGCCACCATCGCGAGCGCGACGGATTTTTTGCCTTGGATTCGGCAGGAAGAACTCCTGTTCGAGCCGGGCGCACAGGCCGAATATTCCAACTCCGGGTTTATCACATTGGCAGCAATCATTGAAAAAATAGAAGGAAAAAATTATGCGGAAGCATTGAAAATGAGGGTGTTGGACAAATTGGGCATGAACGCTACCGGCTTTTCGTACCGGACAAAAAAACTGCCGGGCAAAGCCATTGGCTACCTTTCCAATATGCCCGGCCCGCGTCAGGACAACCTCGGTTTTCCCCTGCTCGGTGGCGGCGACGGCGGCATTTACTCCACGGTAGCCGACTTGCTCCAACTTGACCAATCGCTGGCCGACGACAACCGCCTGCTCTCCGACGCGGACAAACTCCGCCTTTTCAACGACCCACTTTTCCCAAAACAATACAGCTCGTGGCAGGAATTCCGCAAAGAAGGCCGCTTCGGGGTGGCTGGCGGCGGGCCAGGCGTGAGCGCCGTATATGCCCGCAACAACGCGCAAAACCGCACGGTCATCGTGCTTTCCAACTACGACGAGCCGTCGGCAGAAATGCTATTTGAGCGCATCGGCGCCATCCTCAACGACCTGCCCGTGGAGCCGCTGCAACCTTCGCCATCAAAATTCATCTATAACCTGCTGAAGGAAAAAGGCGCGGCGCATTTCGCGGCCAATATCGAACAGGCGCTCCGCGAAAATGGCTACAATCTGGATGACGACATGGTGCTGCTGTTCGCCGGTCAGGCGATTTTGGCAGAAAAAAAGGCCGACGAGGCTATCGCGCTGTACCAGTTTTACACCCAAAAATTTCCGCGTATCATCGTGGCATGGAACGACCTCGGCGATGCGTATTTGCTCAAAAAAGATACAGAAAACGCAAAAAAATGCTTCCAAAAAGCCCTCGAACTGCGACCGGGGAATGAACGGGCGAAGAGAAATTTGGAGAAATTGTGATGATGCGCGCTCGTCTTCATCAATTCGTCGGACGATTTTTTTTATTCGTCCGACGAATGCACAAGACTTGGCTAAGAGAATGATAACCACATCACCAACTAACCACATCACCAACAATTTATGAAACCGACAGAATCAGAACTCGAAATCCTGCACATCCTTTGGGAAAAAGGGCCGAGCACCGTGCGCACGGTGAACGACGTCCTCAACGAGCGCCGCAAAAACAACCAATCGGTGAGTCGCGGCGGCGCCAAACCCAAAGAATCCGCCGGGTACACCACCACTTTGAAACTGATGCAAATCATGTTTGAGAAAGGGCTCGTGACCCGTGAGGAAGATGGCCGCACCCACAACTACGCAGCAGCCGTGCGAGAGGAAGATACCCAATCGCTTCTCCTGCAACAGTTTGTGGACAACACGTTTCGGGGCAGTACCGCCCGGTTGGTGATGCAAGCCCTCGGCAACCACGAAGCCAGTGCCGAAGAACTGGACGAAATCAAAGCCCTCATCGCTCAACTCGAAAACAATCCGCCGAAGCTATGAACAACCTGATTTTTATCTCCGATGCTACCGTCCGCGCCTTGGGCTGGACGCTCGCGCACTCTCTTTGGCAAGGCGCGTTGGTGGCGCTTGTGCTTTTGGTGTTGTTGTCCCGGTTGCAAACGGCACGGCAACGCTATCGGGCGGCATACACTTCACTGGTGATGATGCTGGTGGCAGCAGCCGGCACATTCTGGTGGACATTCGAGCCGATGGCGGACGCGCCTGCGGTGCAGGATTGGGCGGTCGGCGATATGCCCGCGGTTGCACAGTTTTTTACTGAAAATCA
Organism: uncultured Saprospiraceae bacterium; assembly: GCA_964481485.1. Taxonomy (GTDB): domain Bacteria; phylum Bacteroidota; class Bacteroidia; order Chitinophagales; family Saprospiraceae; genus M3007. The sequence goes on from CAYZVM010000248.1 coordinate 3,334, forward strand.
ATTGCTTGCTACCTCTGTTTGGGAACGGGCGACGGACTGGTTGGAGACAAATTATCCGCTCATCGTGGCCGTTTGGCTGCTTGGATTTGGGTTTTTCCTGCTCCGGCTTGGCACAGGACTTTGGCAGGTACACCGCCTGAGCAAACGCGGCATTTTCCCGGTAGAAAGTTTTTGGCAAGAAAAAACGACCGCGCTCGGCACCCGGCTCGGAATGTCGCGTGCCGTCCATCTTTTTGAATCGGCGCTGGTGCATACCCCGGTGGCGTTGGGCTGGTTCAAACCCGTGATTCTGCTGCCCCTTGGGCTCATCAATCGCCTCAGCCCGGCGGAGGTGGAAGCCATTTTGGCGCACGAACTGGCGCACATTGCCCGGCGCGACTGGATTTTCAACCTCTTGCAAGCCTTTATCGAAAGCCTTTTTTACTATCACCCTGCTGTGTGGTGGATGTCGCAAGTCATTCGCAATGAGCGCGAAAACTGCTGCGACGACGCCGCGCTCGCCGCCACTGGCAACCCGCTCGCCTTTGCCAAGGCACTCGTGCAGGTACAGGAAATGGCCGCTCCCGTACCCGTGCCAGCCCTTGCGCTCGGCATGAGCGGTTCGCGCCGTTTTCTCCTGTTGGAGCGCGTGCGGCGCATTTTGAACCAACCACAACAAAAGTCACAAATCATGGAAAAACTCACAGCAACTGCCATACTGCTCGCGCTGCTTGCCTTCGTCGGCATTCGCGCCAACAACGCGCCGACCCTTTCGGCTGCTTTCGCCCAAATGACCGAACTACCGACCGTGTTTTTCGGAGGGCAAAATGATGAAAACCAAGTCGTTAACGACTCTCTGCCCAAACCCAAAAGCACCCGCAAAATCATCCGCGAAGACGACGACCAGCGCGTGGAAGCCGAATATCAGGACGGCAATTTGACCCGCCTGAACATTGACGGCAAAGAAATACCAGAAGAGGAATACGAACAGTACCGCGCCCTCACGAATGACCTACAACGCGAAATACGGGTACCGTTGGCGCCCATGCCCCCCATGCCGCCGGGCGTATATTGGCTGTCGCCAGGAACCCCGGCCGTGGCCCCCATTCCGCCCGTGCCACCTGTGCCGCCTGTGCCATCTCGCCTTTTCAACATGAAAGATGCCGATGGCAACACGATTATCCGATTCGAGCGCGAGGGAGACCCCGTGGAAATTCAGATAAAAGACGGCCAAGTATGGGTGGACGGCGAGCAGTTGGAAGAAGGCGAAAGCCTCGAATTGCCGGGGGGCGAAACCGGATTTTACTACTGGAACGGCGACGACAGCAACACTTTCCACTTCACGCCGGAGACAGGTTTTCAACTCAAAGGTTTGGAGGGATTGGAAGGGCTGAGATATTTGGAGAATCTGGCGGATTTTCCTCATTTTCAACTTTCCGAAGAAGACCGCGACCGTCTGCACGAAGAAGCCGCCCGTATGCGGGATGAAGCAGTGCAGATGAACGAAGAGTACCGCAGGATGGCAAAAGAGCACGCGCGCATGAGCAAAGAAGAAATGAGACGATTGGAAAAAGAGATGAAAGAGCAGCAAAAAGAATGGGAAAAAGAGGAAAAGAGATGGGCGAAAGAGCAAGAAAAATGGGCAAGAGAACAAGCAAAATGGGCTGTTGAGCAAGACCGCTGGGCCCAAGAACACAGGCAAAGCAACAACTTTGGCAAAGAAATGAAAGCCGAACTCCTGCGCGACGGTTTGATAAGCGACCCCACCAATTTTCGATTTGAACTATCCAACAAAGAACTCAAAATCAACGGCCAAAAACAACCCGAGGAGATACACCGCAAGTACCTCGATTTCTATCGGGATAAAACCGGGAAAGATTTTGGCAAAACCGGGAATTTCAACTGGACGGAGAGCAACTGAATAGTCGGTCACTTCACCGCAGAGACGCGGAGGCACAGCTTTTAAAAATATTCTCGTGTCTCTGCGGTGAAGAACCGCCTTTTCGCGCCCGTACATTTCCGCACAAGTTCGTCCGATAACGGACATTCAATCCCCACATTATTTTTCCCAAAAAATTGAAAATCAAGCAGTAAACAATTCGGCACGAGGTATGGAGTGCAACAAACAGGATATTTCCCAAAATCCTGTTCAATCGCCCTCATACCAACATATCTGGATGACGGCGGGTGTCTAAAACTATCCAACGTCCTGCAATGCTTGCCAACTATCTCAAACTCGCCCTCCGCGCGCTCCGCAACAACCGCCTCTACTCTTTCCTCAACATCGCTGGCTTGGCCGTCGGTCTGGCGGCGGGTATTTTGGTGCTCCTCTGGGTAGTGGACGAGTTCAGTTACAACAAGTTCCACACAAACTTGCCGAACATCCACCTCATCCTGCAAAACCAAACGCAGGGTGGCGTGACCTACACGTTTGAGGCATTACCCGCGCCATTGGCCGCCGCACTCCGCGCCGAAATACCGGAAGTGAAACGGGCAGCGCGGTTCAGCTGGCGCGGCCAACACCTGCTCACTGCTGGCGAAAAAGGTTTCTACGAGCGCGGCTATTACGCCGAGCCGGATTTTTTCAATATCATGACTTACACCGCCGTGAAAGGTGACCCGGCGGCGGCGCTGCAAGACGTAGGCTCCGTCGTCATCACCGAACGCACGGCCAAAAAACTCTTTGGCGACGAAGACCCCATCGGCAAAACCCTGCGCCACAACAACGTGCGCGACCTCAAAGTGGCTGCTGTCATCCGCGACGTACCTACCAACAGTAGCCTGCGTTTCGATGTGGTGCTGCCTTTCCGCATTTTTGAATTGGAAAATACCGATTGGATGAGCAATTGGGACGACAACAGCCTCCCGACTTGGGTGGAACTCCACCCCAACACCGACATGGCCGCCCTGAACGCCAAGTTGGAAAACTTCATCCAAGGCAAAAACCCCGACGCGGCGGCGCATATATTCGCCTACCCGCTCTCCGAGTGGCGCCTGCGCGGGAAGTTCTCGGAAGGCAAACAAAGCGGTGGGCGCATAGACCTCGTGGTCATGCTCGGCATCATCGGCGCGTTTGTGCTGCTGATTGCCTGCGTCAATTTTATGAACCTCGCCACCGCCCGCTCCGAGCGCCGCGCCCGCGAGGTGGGTGTGCGCAAAGTAGTGGGCGCACAGCGCAGCCTCATCATCGGCCAGTTTTTGAGCGAGGCATTGGTGATGACGTTTTTTGCGCTCGTGCTGGGTATTTTATTGGTCAATTTGGCCCTCCCGGCGTTCAACCGTTTTTTTGAAAAAAGCCTCGTGTTCGATTTTTCCAATTGGCAAATATGGTCGGCGATACTCGCGCTGGGCATGGTGACGGGGCTGCTCGCGGGCAGTTACCCGGCGTTTTTCCTGAGCAGTTTCAATCCAGTGCGGGTGCTGAAAGGTGGCCCCATTTCGAGCGGCAGGGGCGGCGGGCTGTTGCGCAAAGGTCTGGTGACACTCCAATTTGTCATTTCCATTTTCTTGATTATCAGCACCATCGTCATCTTCCGGCAAATCGAGCATGCACAAAACCGGCCGCTCGGCTACGAGGCCGAAAACCTCATCAGCATCCCTGCGCGGGGCGATATGGGCGAAAAATTCGAGGTGCTGAAAAACGATTTGACACAAATACCCGGCGTGAAAAGCGTGTCTGCCGGCACTGATAATATGATTCAGTTTGGCAGCAACACTTCCGGTATCCAATGGGCTGGCAAAACCGAAGACCAAGATTTTCTCATCTCCGTCACCGGCGTGCGATACGACTGGGCAAAAACCGTCGGCTTGAAACTCGTGGAAGGCCGCGACTTCAGTCCCGAATTTGGCAGCGACACGATGGCTTGTCTGCTCACGCAAACAACCGTCCGGCGCATGGGGCTGACTGAGCCGGTCGTCGGCTCAACGATTCGGCACGACACCACGATGACTATTATCGGCGTAGTGGAGGATTTTGTTTACAACGACGCTTTTTCCACACCGATGCCAATGGCAATTTACCTTGGCAGACGTAGTATGTCTCATTTTTTTGTGCGTTTTCAAAACGACGAAAACTGGCAGCAAAGCCTTGCCCAAATAGAACAAGCGGTGAAAAAGCACAACCCGGCTTACCCGTTCGAGTTCCGGTTTGTGAAAGAGGAATACCAGAAAAACTTTGACGAGATGCGCTCGGTGGGGCAGTTGGGCAACGTGTTCGGCGGGCTGGCGATATTCATCAGTTGCCTCGGCTTGTTTGGTCTTTCGGCTTTTGTGGCGGAGCGGCGCAACAAAGAAATTGGCATCCGCAAGGTGCTGGGCGCTACGGTAGCGAGTGTGTGGTTCCACCTCTCCAAGGACTTCCTGAAACCCGTGTTGCTGGCATTCGTGCTGGCTGCGCCGCTGGCATTCTGGGCGATGCAGCAACTGCTGCTCCGTTTTGAGTACCGCATCGAACTGTCGTGGTGGATGTTTGCGGTGGCAGGGCTGGCCGCGCTGGCGGTGGCGCTGCTCACGGTGAGTTATCAGGGCGTGAAAGCGGCGCTGGTGAACCCGGCGCGCTCGCTGAAAAGCGAGTAGTAAACCTGAGTCCTCGTGGATGGCGTCGCTGCGGCGAGGTGCCAAGTGGAGGTGCCTTATAAATATTGCGCCAAATTTTCGCGCCAAATTATGTCATGCAAAGACGCAAAGTTTGCCAAGCGGAGATTACTCTTTGCGGGCTTTGCGTCTTTGCGTGACACATTATTTGGCAGGTGTTTACGCGACTGTACTTACGAGACAGCCTCACTCTTCCGCGCAGGGATAGCAATCCCCAAAAGTCATTTTCCCGACAGCCTGTACTGTTTTTTGGCCATTCGTTGGACGGTATGGAAGACCAAATCCTCCCGGCGCAGGATGTGAGTCAACTCAACCTGCGGCATACTTATCTGACCGTTTTTTCAGCTTGTGAAACTGGCTTGGATGGAATACGAGGGCATGAAGGTGTTTTCGGCTTGCAGCGAGCCACGCGCCGCAACCTCATCCTGAGCCTTTGGCAGGTACGTGACGATGAAGCAGAGGCTTTTTTGGGTCATTTTTATGCAAATTGGCTCGACCAGAAAATGCCCCTGCGCGAAGCATTCGAGGAAACACAAATGTGGATGCGCAGTCAGGAGAAATATGAAAATCCGTACTTCTGGGCTGGCTTTGTGCTAATTGGGGAGCCGTGAGAGCAGTTCACGTCTTCTCATCCCGCAGCGACCGCCGCAATATTTTTCCCACATTCGTCTTCGGCAG
>CAYZVM010000249.1:0-1888 GCA_964481485.1 uncultured Saprospiraceae bacterium
GCCCAAGTATTGCCTTGCTCGATGGTTTCCGGTACCAGCGATTCGCTGTGCCGCTGTGTCACCTGCGCCTGCACTCCCATCAAGATACCCGTCGCAGCGCCTCCTTCCACACTGAGCGCCCCAAACCGCCGGCGAAGTGCGAGCGGGACTTCAAGATAATGCAACCCTTTCGTTTCCGAACGCCATTCATCTCGCACAAAGCCAAAACTGTAGCGCAGTTGCTCGCTCGTTTCCACTGTCGTCGTGTCGCCCGCCCGGTAGCCGGGCAAGACTCGCCATTGAGCCCCCAGGCTCAAAGACCAATCGGGGCGAAGCTGATAGGAGGCAAATATACCGCCCACTGCGCCGATCTTTTTTCCGTCTGATGAAGCTTGGCTCAGCATGCCTGCCGCCGTCAAGCCAAAACGGAGTTTTCGCTCGCGCACAGGTTTGATGGGTCGCACAAACGAAGTGGCCGAAGGGGTGTCCAAATCGCGTGGTGGCAGTTCGAGCAATCCCAGCAATGTCTGCAATTTGGAGAAATCATCGAGCCTGCTTGATAAAATCTTCGCGGAGTCAGATGGGCTGCCAATCACCCCAGCATGCTCCGTTTCGGGTATCAGGGCGTCATTGTTTACCTGTTCGGCCTGAACCTGCAGTGCCGGGGCCAAAGAGGCGGGTGTTTCTCTTTCCTGCCCTGCTTGGCCTTTTTGACCCGCTCTCGTGTTCTTTTCTTTTTCAACTTCTTGTTGCGTCCGGTTCTTTTGCCCCGGCGTATTATTTGTTCCCAATTCCCGTTGCGTCCGCATGTCTTGCCCCGGATTGTTGCCTTCTCCGGCTCCTTCTTTTGTTCCAAAACCTTGGTGTTCAGTTTTGTTTTTCAAAAATGCCGAATCCGCACCGGGTGTTTTTTCTCCTGAAACCAAACCGCTTGCAGCACCGTCGCCCTGCGCCTGAATGTCGTCCTTGATGGCCGTTTGTCCGGCGGCCTCACTGTTCGAATATTGCCCCTGCTGCCTACTGCCGGCATCATCTGATTGGGAGTGTTTGAGGCTGCTGTTCTCTTGCAACTGCCCGCCGCCTGCCGCCCACTGCCAATTGCCCACAGCCCATTGCCAACCGCCCACGGCTACCATTAGCCCCACAAAAAACCACCAAATCAGCCATCGCCGCCGTTTGCGCCGCCGTTTTTCCTCGGCTTCGAGCAAAGCTTGCGCCTGCTCCCAATATTCCTCGCGGAACTCGAAGCGCTCCGCCGAGGCATCGGGATCGGTATCAAATTTTTTCCGCATGAAGTCATCCAAATTTTCCATAGTCGTCGGTGTTTCAGATGGCTGGGTTAAGTTCGGTTTTTATCCAGGATTGGAGTTTTTGCCGGGCGTGGCTGACGTGCCATTTGGAGGTGCCTTCGCTCATGCCGAGCATTTCGCTGATTTCGCGGTGGCTGAACCCGTCGAGCGCGAAAAGGTTGAACACCTGCTGCGTCACCGGGGGCAATCTGCGGAGCAGGCTTTCGAGGTGCTGCACGTTGAGGCGTTGCTCAGCCTCGTTCCAGTCAATCGTCTCGTCGTAGTCGCGTTCCACCACATTCGTGAAAACAGTCAGTTCGCGCCATTTCTTTTCTCGGCGAAATTCATCAATCGCCGTGTTTATCATAATCCGCCGAATCCATGCCTCAAACGGTACTTCATCGTGGCGGTATCGGTCGAGGTGCTGCACGATTTTCAAAAACCCGCTGTTGAGCGCCGCTGCCGCCTCTTGCTCATCGCGCCGGTAGCGTACACACACGGCCATCAGCACCGGGAAACACACGCGGTACAGGGCGTATTGCGCCTTGCGGTCGCCTCGGTGGGCGGCAGAGAGCAGTTGCGGGTCAATATTCATGCATCGGGTGGTCTCAGGGCCTTTT
>CAYZVM010000249.1:1988-8550 GCA_964481485.1 uncultured Saprospiraceae bacterium
GGCAGAGAGCAGTTGCGGGTCAATATTCATGCATCGGGTGGTCTCAGGGCCTTTTCACTTTTACATTTTCAATTTTACAATTTGCGGTTTTGCGGTTAAAAAACCTCCGCTGGGATTATCGCCGCAGCCTTTCCTTTTACATTTTGCGGTTAAAAAAACTCTGCCGGAGGCCGTCTTTCCGGCCTCCGGCGGCAATGTACGGGTGTTACTCTTTTACTACTTTCAAAACTTGCAAACCGCTCGCCATGCGCACGGTCAGGAAATAGACCCCGCCGGGCAAATCGCGCAGCGAAAGCCGCGTTTGCGGGCTGTTTTCAAAAGTGCGGAGGACGATTTGTCCTTGCATGTTGGTCAGCGCCAGTTCGGCAGCAGACGGGGTTTCCACCATCAGCACGTCGCTGGTGGGATTGGGGAATATTTTGACAAGTTTTTCTAAATCAACTTCTTGCGTGGGGAGCGCAACGCTGTTTTCGTCCACTTTGAAATTCACGTTTGCCAACGAGGGCTGGCTGGGTCCGATGGTCACGGTGACTGAAACGGGCGCGAGACCTGGGATGTCGAGCGTGAGGGCATATGTCCCCCATGCGAGATTTTGGAAACTGTACACACCGTTGGCATCCGTCACCGCCGCCGCCACGGGTGTTCCGTCGGGCAAAGTCAGCACCACGCTCGCGCCGGGGAAGGGGTTGCCGTCGCCGAGTTTTTCTGTGTCGTCGCCGCCAGTGAAATTGGCGCCTTCGCTGATGTGCCCACCGATGAAACCGGGGCCGCCGGGGTTTTGGCCGGGGACGAGGTATAGCCAAAAATGCGGCACAGCACAATCGCCCGACCAATCTGGAGTGGACAAAGGTTGAATTGGCGTCGCACCCGACCAAAGCAAACTGCCGGCATAGTAGGTGGGCAAATAATTTTCATAGAGGGGCGAGCCGGGCAAGAGTGCGGCTTTCAGCAGATAAGGGCCATCGGGCAAATCTTCAATCAACAAATTGCCAAAAGCATCGGTGAGCAAAGTGTCAATACCGGTCAGGATGCCACCTTGCGCCGTGTCGTATTGAATCACAAAAACTTCTGCCGGAAAACTGTTCGCAACAGAAGAATCTTGCCCAATAACCACTGTGGCCCACACAGAATCTATGGCACACACGGTATAGCAAGCCGACGCGGTGCAGCCTTGCGAGTTGGTAGTAGTCACGCAATATTCGCCGGGGTCGTCCACATCCAGCACCACAAAGGTGGGGCCGTTGCTCCAATTGTAGCTTACGACTGGTGTGGCAGGGTTGGTGGAAAAAGCAGCAATTTGGTAAAAGCCATTGGAACAATGCACGCCAATCATATGAATACTGCAATTTGTCGGATTGCCCGGACCGTTGTACCAAATACAGTTTTGGCTCGAACATCCCGTCGCATCAGTGACGGTGACGCAGTAGTAGCCGGGGTCAACAGGGTTGATTTCATTGGAGGTTTCACCTGTGTTCCAAAGAAAAGAGAAAGGTGGCGTGCCATAACCATTAGCACGCAACGGCAATTCTCCATCAGTGTCGTTCAGCCATGCGACACAGTTGCCGCTCGTGTTGATGCAAGTGTCGGCTACACAGCCGGCCGGGTTCGTCGCGGTCACGCAGATTAACCCCGGGCCAGTTATCGGGGTGGATGGGCCGGTGTCGCCGTTGTTCCACACAAACGACCACGGGCCAGTATAGTAGGGATAGCCTGTGGCATACCAAATCGGCTGGCCAGTGAGTGAGTCGGTGGTTGACCAAAGATTTATGCCGCAGTTGCCTGTGATGGGCCATTCGTGGCAGGCCGTGGCCGTACAGCCGTCGGCGTAAGTCACTGTGACGCAGTACGTTCCGGCCATGAAAACTTGAATAGTTTGGGTGTTGGCGCCGGTACTCCACGTGTAATAGACGGCTTGTGAAGCCGATGAGTCTATTGCCGTCAGTTGGCGGCCTCCGGTCGGGATGGTGGTGGGGGAAATCGCGGTGTAGCAGTCCTGTGCGCGGGCAAAGCCATTGACCGAGAACAGCAAAGTGAGCAAAAACAGATTTTTAAGCATCGGTGATGGTATTGGTTTGTTTGCAAAAAGTGTCGTTGGCCAACTTGATTGCAAACACGCAGCAACGGTGCCTGAGGTTGGGCGGGGGCTTGGATTTTTTTTCTCCAAAACGAAAACGACCGCCCCGGACATTCCGAAACAGTCGTTATGAGTAGTTTTAATGGTATTTGATCAAGGATTAAGAGAAGAACCAGATGTTAGAGCGTAAAAAATTGAAACGTGTTTTGCGCTACACAAAAATGATTCCTTACCGCCTTGACCAGATATTGAATCTACCGAACGGGCAAAAAGACCGACTGAACCGGGTACGAATAAAAAATCGCATCAGGAGCAGAGTCCTAAAGCGATTGGAAAAGAATGAGTTTTGTTTGGGTTAAATTTATGGGGAGCCGGTAATGGAAACGATTTTATGGGTGTTTCCAGGCTTTGTTTTCTGTAGTGATACAGTGGTGCTCAAACGCCAAGGTTTGAAAGCACAAAAGAATAGCGCACTTGCTGCCCTTCAAAGGGCAAACTAATAACCGTGCGGCTTTGACTGATAACTGTGCAGAATGTCGCTCATCAGCGATTGACACGATTGCTTTTTTTATGCTGCACGGCTGCTAGTTGGCGCGTTGATTCTTTTGCGACATTTCGTACCTTTTCGGCGAAATGCGACTAAGTGCCCGAACATCCGGCTTGCTGCTTTTGTGGCTGTGGGCGGCGACCTTGCCAGCCCAAACACCTTCCTATCTGCACTACGGCGTACAGGATGGCTTGCCGAGCAACCTCGTATATCGCGGCATACAAGACCACCGCGACCTGCTTTGGTTTGGTACGGACAAAGGGCTGGTCTGCTTCGACGGCACACGTTTCCGCACCATTGGCGTGAAAGATGGTCTCCCCGACCCCGAAACGCTCAATTTGATGGAAGACAGCCGAGGGCGACTCTGGATCTCCATTTACCAAAAGAAACCTTGCTACCGAAAAAACGGACAGTTTTTCACCGCACAAGAAGATTCGTTGTTGAAAAAAATGCCTGTCGAATCAGGGCTTTGGGAATTTTATGAAGATACCGACCAAAGTATCTGGGTGTGCGGGGCGGATGCCGGTGCACATTTCACTGCGAATACAGTGGACACATTGCAACTAAAAGAGCCCATAACCTACGTTGCACGGATAGGTGACGCGCTTTTTTTCTTTGGTGGGGCAAGCATTTTCCGTCAAGAGCCAGGTACCCGTAATATAAAGACAGTTTATCAATTTGATTTTTACCCCTGGCGCGACACTACGCCAGTTTTGGGTGTGAGCGTGTCGGGCCGACGGGTGCTGTACAGTTTTCAGGATAGGGTAGTGCTGCTGGAATGGCGCGACGGTATGCTGCATAAAATAGACGAGCGCGCGGCACCGAGCGGCCAGACGTTTACTGACCGGGCCGGACGATTCTGGATTTGCTCACTCGCCGAAGGTGCTTTTTGTTTTGGCAATGGCCGCTTCGGGTTGTCGTCCCCGACGCAGTATTTGAAAGGGAAAAAAGTGACGGCCATGTTCGAAGATAGGCAGGGCACCTACTGGTTTTGTACGATGGACGACGGCATTTATGCTATTCCACGCAATACGGCAGTCAGTTTTTCAGAACAAAATGGCTTGGCTTCCAACAATATCACCGCTATCATTCGAGGCCCCGAGGGCTATGTCTGGGCTGGAGATGATGAAGGGAATCTTTACCAATTTGACCGGAACGGGAAGTTCCAGACTGCTCGATATGGCTCATACGATGGCTATAACCGTATTCGCCAGATACTGCCCGCGCCGGACGACGACGCGTTTTGGATCATCGCCGACGAAGGGCTTTATTTTGAGAAAAAAAACCAGCCGAGGCAGCGGCTCGATGTGCCAGGCAGTCCCAAAGCGGCCCTTTTGCAATCAGAAAAACTGTGGTTGGTGTCTTCTTACAGTTTGGGCTATTTGATTCCGGGCAAACCGGGCGAACGGCATTTGCGCATCCGGCGATTCACGACCTTGTGCGCCGATTCGGACGGCAATGTTTGGGCTGGCGACAATGGCGGGCTGTATTCCCAGCGCGACAGTTTCGGTTTTGATTGGGGCAACTCATTCCCCGCCTTGAGCAGCCGCGTTGTGGCGATTCAAAGCGCTGGCAAAGACAGCTTGTGGGTGGTCACTCCCGAAAACGGGCTTCTGCTCGCACGGGTGGATAAAGGCCAAATCGCCGATTTAACCATTGTGAATGAAGAACTTAAAACCCCGATTGAGAACATACAGTCGCTGTTCCAACAGCCCGGCGGCCCCCTTTGGCTGGCCACCAACAAAGGGGTGTATGGCCTGAGCAAAAATTGGAGTGTCATGCACTTCGACAGCCACGACGGTCTGGCCGACAATGATGTGAATGCCGTATTTGTACATGGCGACACGATCTGGGCAGCCACCGTGGGTGGGCTGAGCCGCTTCGTGCTGAAGCCGCCGGATGCAAAGAGCAATTTCCCAACTTTCATCACACGCACCCGCTATCGCTTGGGCGATCGGGTGTCGCAGTTTTACTTGCTCGATTCATTCCCAGAACACCGGGAAATCGTGCTGCCTCCAAGCACATCCCTGTTTGAAATCGAACTGGCCGGGCTGGATTACCGCAGCCGGGGCAATATGAACTACCAACGCGTGATGACCGCCGACCTTCCCGAATGGCATTGTTGGACATTCGACAACTTGTTGACTTGGGCAGCTAACGGCTTTAAGGCAAAACCCGATACTTCATGGGTGAGCGGTGGCACACTCGGTTTTGGCCTGAAAATGCCGCCGGGTCGCTACGAGGTCAAAGTAACCGCCGTCACCGTCGGTGGGCTGTATAGCACCATGCCCGATGGCCTCACTGTCGTGATGCTCCCGTTTTGGTACAACACCATCTGGTTCTGGCTCCTACTTTGGGGCATTTTTTTCTTTGCTCTTTGGCGCCTCTTGAATGTGCGCAGAAAATATCGAAAACTTGACAAGGCCGTGTCCGAATTGCAACTCCAAGCCCTGCAAGCACAGATGAACCCACATTTTGTCGGCAACAGCATCAACGCCATTCAGCAGTTTTTTTATCCGCCCGACCCCGTGCGGGCGAGCGAGTACATCGCCCTATTTACACGCCTTTTGCGCCGCACCATGTTGTTTTCAGAACAAACTTTTATCTCCTTTGAAGAAGAATTGGCATACGACTGCGACTATCTCGAAATGATGAAATTGCGCTTCGGCGACCGTTTTCACTATGAAATAACTGGCGCGGATGAAGTGCCGCCCGGCACACCTTTCCCCTCCATGCTGCTCCAGCCCGTTTTGGAAAATGCCACGATACACGGCTTGGCGCCCGAGGGCGATTCAGTTTTGCACCTTCAATTTTATCTGTCTGGAAAAAAACTCGTTTGCACCGTGACGGACAACGGCGTCGGTTTCCACGAAGCCCGCGAACGGCAAAAAGCATCCGGCAACGACAGAATATCAAAAGGCTTGGAGATGCTGCGCCAAAAAGTACAAACCCTCGACCGTCGGTTCGATTGCGGCCTCCAATTGGATTTACAAGATTTGTCCGATGCCGTGCCGCCCATCCGAGGCAGCCGCGTCGTTATTCAGTTTTTTCCCGAAAAAGTAACACCAGTTGCCAGCCTACTTCACGAAAACAACCAAAGAAGATGAAAAAAATCAGCACCCTGATAGTGGACGACGAAATCGCCGCGCTCAACACCTTGCGCGGGATGCTTGGCGAATACTGCCCCCAGGTACAAATAGTGGCTGCTGCCCGTTCGGTGGACGAAGCGGTGCAAGCCGCCGCCCAATGGGAGCCCGACCTCGTATTCCTCGATATCGAAATGCCGCCCTTTGGGAGCGGATTTGACTTTATCAAACAAGCGTGGCGGCACGGCGAGTTTGGGGTCATATTTACCACCGCATACCCCAAATACGCCGTTCAGGCCATCAATGCCGTGCAGCCTTGGGCCTATCTCGTGAAGCCTTACAGCGTGGCAAATCTCAAAGAATCTGTGGAAGTCGCTGCAGCGAAACTCCTTGATGCCGAGAGACAAGGCATCATCATTCCCGACAGCCGGAAAGGCAATCAAGTGTTGCGCATCCGCGATATCCTCTATTGCGAAGCAGACGGCACCACCACCGATATTTTCCTTTTGCGCAGCAACAAAATAGAAAAAGTCACTGCCTACCGGACGCTCAAAGATCTGGAATCCGAACTGCCAGAATCCTTCTTTTGCCGCACGCACCACAGTTATCTGGTCAATATGCAGCACATAGAACGCTACGAGCGCACAGGCCGCAACGGGCTGATTTACATGCCGCAAGGGAACTGCGTTTCTATCTCTGTTTTGAAAATGGAGTACTTTGAAGAAAGGTTTGGGGCGTTTTTGCAGGGGTGACCCTGAGAGTTGGCTGCCTGAAAACAGGTGCGATAAATCGTCTGGGATGGCCCCTCTCGCGGATTATTTCCAACGGAAAGCATCATCTCGATGCGCGATTAAA
>CAYZVM010000250.1:0-8513 GCA_964481485.1 uncultured Saprospiraceae bacterium
CCTTTTTCGCGGAACGAATTGCGGATGTCGGCGATGGCTTTGGTGGCTGCAAAACGGCGGAACTCGCTGGTTTGCAGGTTGAACGAAATATTTTTCAAATTGTCCACACCGCCGTCAATCAGTGCCGGGTCGTTGAGGCCAACGAGGAATTTTTGGTAGTGGTCAAAAAAGGCAAAGGCCGCCATGTAGTCCACTTTGCCCAATTTTTTCTCGAAAAACGGAAGGTTGGCGCGGTCGGGATTTTCGGCGTACAGCTCGGCCAAAGTGGCGCTGAGCGCATCACTCTCGTCGTTTTGCAAGTTTTTAGAGGCCACGACGGCAGCTTGTGGGTCGAGTTTGGTGAGGGCGCTGAGCGAGGCGCTCACGACGCTGTATGGCTGCTCGGCGCCCAAGCCTTTTTGCAGGATCGGCACATACTGCTTGTCGCCGGATTCGCCGAGCAGCCCGATGGCCGTGGCGCGGACGCTGGGTTCGGGGTCGTTTTCGGCGATTTGGGCTATGAGGGTCAGCACGGCGGGGTCGTTTTCTTCCACGCGGTTCAATGCGCGTTGGCGAATAGGCCAAGCCTGGTCTTTCAGCGCCGCTATGTTCACTTGTTTGGCAAGTTCGGTTTTTTGGCTTTTTAATGCCTCTATGGCCTCAAATCGGTCGCGGAAGAGCGGCGCGTTGCGGTATTGGAAAGCGAACTCTTCCGGCGTGTGGTCATCGTTTTTCACACAAAGCAGGGCTTTTTCGGCATCTACATTGATGAGGGCGGGTTTGGCTGCTGCATCGAACGTGAAAGTTTGGCTGCGCTTGGTGACGCGGATGTTTTCGCGGCGGGCTTTGCCGGTAGCGTCGTAAATGTCAACTTTCAGCGGCAGGTCGAAAATGTAGGGTACTTCGTCTCCTTCCTGCGTTTGCGCGATGGTGACGCTGGCCTTTTTGGTGGCTTCGTCCCAGCCATAAGAAATGTCGAGATTCGGATGGCCGGCACTGAAAAACCACTGATTGAAAAACCAATTCAAATCCTGCCCGGTCACGTCTTCAAAAGCGAGGCGGAGTTCGTGGGCTTCTACATCGGTATATTCGTTTTTCTTCAAATAGCGGTTGAGCGCGGTGAAAAAAGCATCGTCGCCCACTTGGTTGCGCAGCATGTGCAGCGCGGCGCCGCCCTTGTTGTAAGAGTGCGCATCGAACATGCTTTCGCGGTCGGAATAGCCGAAATGGATGAGCGGATGGCCGCCGCCTGCGGCGGAAAAGATATAGCCTTGTTGCTCCTGCCATTCGTGGTAATCAGCAGCATCTCGACCGTATTTGTGTTCGAGCCAGAGGTATTCGGAGTAGTTGGCAAAACCTTCGTTGAGGGTCAAGTTGGACCAACTTTCGGTCGTGACCAAATCGCCGAACCAGTGGTGGAACATTTCGTGCGCCACTACTTTTTCGTTGGTCAAATGGTCGTCCAAAAGTTCGCGCTTGGTTTTTTGCATGAACTCGCCGAAGATGACCGCTGTCGTGTTTTCCATGGCGCCGCTGACATAATCGCGCACCACGACTTGGGAGTATTTTGACCAGGGGTAGTCGTAGCCAAGTTTTTTGGAAAAAAAGTCCAGCATCTCCGTCGTGTGGGGGTAGATGTCGCGGGCGTGGGCTTCGTATTTTGGCTCCACATAGTATTCCACTGGGATGTTGCGCCATTTTTCTTTCACCACGGCAAACTCCCCGATGGCCATCATAAATAGGTAGGGGGCGTGGGGCTTGTCCATTTTCCAATAATCGGTGCGGGTGCCGTCGGTGTTCTTTTTGGAAGAAACGAGCGTGCCGTTGGAGAGGGTCTTGAACTTGTCCTCGACGGTGATGTACATTTCTTGGGTGCAGCGTTCGTTGGGTTTGTCCACCGTGGGCATCCAAAACGAATTGCTTTCCGTCTCGCCCTGCGTCCAGATTTGCATGGGTTTTTCCTTGTCCGCGCCGTCGGCGTTGATGAAGTAAAGCCCCTTGTCGGAGGTGATGGCTGCGCTGCCGCCGAATGCTTCGCGCTCGTCGGGTTTGGCGGTGTAGGTGATGGCGAGTTTGAATTCGTCCTTGCGCGTGTAGGTCTTTCCGAGGTGGACGGTCAGTTGCTCATTGTTGTAGTCATATTTCAACTGTTCGTTTTTCCCGTCGAACGTGACCGATTTGATGTCAAAGTTTTTTGCGTCGAGCGTCACTTTGTCGGTCGCGTAAAACCACGGGCGCATGGTGAGGGTGGCTTTGCCGTTGGCTCGTTTTTTCGGCCAGTCGAACGAAATTTCGATTTTCGTGTGAATCAGGTCGTGCTCAAACGTGTGCGAGGGGTTGTAAGGTGGCAGCGTGTCCGAGCGGAGCGCTGCGTCAGGCATTACCTCAGCATCCTCCAAAATGGAATATTCAGCAGGCTCCTCTGCGTCTTCTTCTTCACCCATGAGCGGTTTGCCCATGGTGTCCCATACGGCTGGCTCGGGCGGTGTGACGGGGGTGGAGGTGGTGGAAGAGCCGGTCTTCGGTGTGCAGGCTGTGTAAAGGGTGAAAGCGGCTATGAACGCCGCGAAGAGAAGGTTTCTCATTAAGAAAAAATAAGTGAGTGTGTGCGAGGTTGCGTTGTTGTAGTCACTGTATCAATTGGTCGGTCATGGGTGTCAAATCAAAAATTGGTGCCGCAAAATTCGCAAATCAATTTCGTCCTTTTCTCCACCTTTGCCGCGTTTTCGGCAAAAGGCCGATTCTTAGGGCGTTTCAACTGTTTCTTTGTTTCTGAAAACAGTTTTTCAAAAAACGTTTGTTTGCCCTAACTGACCAACAATGATTCGATAACAAACCTGCCTCCGTGAAGGTGTGGCGGGCGAACAAAAACGTTCATGGAAGAGAAAACGTACATAGACCGTTTGATTGATTTTTCTTGGACTTATGGCCCCAAAGTCTTGATAGCAATCGCACTGCTGGTGGGCGGGCTGTGGGTCATCCGGCGGCTCACCCAGGCATTTGAGCATTTTTTGCGCAATCGGAAAGTGGACGACAGCCTCCGGCCATTCTTCGTGTCGCTCCACGATGCGGGCTTGAAAGTGCTGTTACTGCTCGTGGTGGCCAGCACTGTTGGGTTGGAGACAACCTCCTTTATCGCCATTTTTTCGGCCATCGCATTTTCAGTTGGGCTGGCACTGCAAGGTAGTTTGGGCAACTTCGCCAGTGGAGTGCTCATTCTTCTTTTCAAGCCTTATAAGGTGGGCGATTTGCTCACTATCGAGGGCAAAATGGGTTTTGTTACGGAAATCCAGATTTTTAGCACCGTGCTCACCACTGACCACGGCAAAAAAATAATTATCCCGAATGGCAAAATGGCCGAGGGGCCTATCGAGAACATCGTAAAAGACCAAGAGGTGCTGGTGGAGGTGACGCTCCTGCTCGATAGCGACACCGACTTGAACGCCGTGCGAGAAGCCGCCGAAGCAGCGGCAGTGCGATGTCCGTGGCGGCTCAAAGAACGGCCTTCAGAGGTGGAGGTAGTGGGGCTCACGCGCGACGACATCAAGGTAGATGTGGCCTGGTGGACGATTGGGCAGCACTATATTTCCACATCAGATTTCATCAACCGGGTGCTGCGGGAAGAATTTGCGGCTCGTGGCATCAAAATCGCGAAAGAACGGCGGAGAGAGAACCTTTAAGGAACGGTGCTGGCATAAAGTGCCAAATTGATGCCCCTCTTTTGCTGCCATATTTCCTCTTTTTTCGCTCAAATAGCGCTGCTATGCTCGCTCAAAAACAGAAAATCTGACACCCAAATCGTGTAGCCTGAATCTGATACTATTCCAGTACCGTTCCTAAAATCACGGTACCCGTGTGCTCTGCCAATTCACCAATCGCCAGACTCCGCCTTTTTTTCGATAAACCGCCGTGTAAGCCAGCCGTATCTCGAAGGTTTTTTGGTTCAAAATACCGCGCACCTGCACGGTGCCGTTGGTGAGCGCCGTTTTTCCGTAGCGCCGCACTTTCGCCTGCTCGCGGGTCATTTTTTCATAAATCAAATGCCCGGTGGCAATATTCGAGATGTGTTCTTTTTTATTCTCTGTCAAGGTGTTGGAGTGAATGTACACGAGGTCGCCGGCGAGCAAATCGTGGAGGGCGGATGTGTCTTTTCGCTCCATCGCCTCAAAACGGCGAAGTTCGGTGTCGAGGATTTTTTGCTCGGTTTTCGACTGGGCAAGAGCAAAAAGCGGGAGAAAAAGGAGGGGATATAAAATGCTGCGCATGGGTTTTGAAAATTGAATGCTGAATAACGAGGTGGGGCAAAAATGCAACATTCCTACCTTTGCGCATATTTTGCCGGAATGCCATTCCGACATACAAATCACCAAATCATCAGTTCAACAAATCAACAACGAAAGTGAAAGTTTTCAAATTCGGCGGCGCCAGCCTCAAAGACGCAGCGGGCATAAAAAACGTAGCGTCCATTTTGCAGCGTTTCAAAAATGAACAATTGGTCATCATCGTATCTGCTATGGGCAAGACAACCAATGCGCTGGAAGAAGTCATCAACGCCCACGCCAAACAAACCGGCCAAGCACAGGAACTTTTCGACGCGCTCAAAGAACGCCACTACGCCATCATGCGCGAACTCTTCGACGCGGACGACGAGGTGTTCGCCGCCGTGAACGACACTTTTGTGGAAGGCGAATGGGTGCTAGAGGAAAAGCCTGCCGACAATTACGACTATGTGTACGACCAAATCGTGTGCGTCGGCGAACTCGTTTCTTCCAAAATCGCCGCTGCCTACCTCAACAAAATCGGCCTGAAAACCCACTGGCTCGATGCCCGCGATGTGGTGGCGACCGACAACACTTGGCGCGAGGGATGGGTTATCTGGGACAAAACGAAAGCCAATGCACAGAAAATAGTGCCGCCTATGTTGGCGCAAGGAGGGTTCGTGCTGACGCAAGGCTTTATCGGCTCCACCTCCGAAAACTTCACCACCACGCTGGGCCGTGAAGGTTCCGACTACACGGCAGCCATTTTTTCATTCTGCCTCGACGCCGAAAGCATGAGCATCTGGAAAGATGTGCCGGGCGTGCTCAATGCAGACCCGCGCATCTTCGACAATACCGTCAAACTCGACCGGCTTTCCTACAAAGAGGCCATCGAAATGACCTATTACGGCGCTCAGGTCATCCACCCGAAGACGATCAAACCCTTGCAAAACAAGAACATACCGCTCTTCGTCAAGTCTTTCCTCGACCCTGAAGCGCCCGGCACCGAAATCAGCAGCGATACCGAGGACACCTACCCGCCCATCGTCGTCGTGGAGAAAAACCAGGCACTCTTGCACATCAGCACGCTCGACTATTCTTTTGTGGCCGAGCACCACATGGCGCGTTTGTTTCAAAAAGCCGCCGACTTGCGTATTTTCGTGAACATGATGCAAAACGGCGCCATCAGTTTCACCATCTGCGTCACCAATGTGCCAGACCGGGTGGAAACTTTTATCAAAGAAGTTTCCGACGAGTTCAAAGTAAAAAAAGAAGACGGCCTCGAACTTATTACCATCCGCCACTACACGCAGGAGACGATTGACAATTTGAAAAAAGGGAAAATCGTGCTGTTCGAAGAGCGCATCCGCAACACGATGCACATGGTGGTGAAAAACGTGCCAGTCATCGAGCGGAAAGAGGTGGAAGTGGCGGGGTCGAAGGCGTGAGTTTTGAATTTAAACACAGAGACACGGAGTTTGTAAACTTCCTGTGCCTCCGTATCTCTCTGTATTTGAATTTTCATTTTTATGCGACTCATACTTGTCTTTGTTGCCGTGCTTGTCAGTTTGGGTTGCAATCGCAAACTGCCATCACCCCGCCTATTTATGGGCCTGACCTCTCAGACTGCAATTTCTACAACGATTACAGCGCCAAAGAACGGTTGTCGTGCAAGCCATTTGGCCAATCAGCAAAAATCGAGTTGGTCTCTTTTGAAAGTGAGTATGTAGAGATGATAGATTCGATTGTACACAAGGATTGCTGTCGAACGGAAATCCCCAAAAAAGATTCAAAAATTGACCGTAGCCAATTGAAAGAAATCATCACGCTCTCTACTACGCAAATTGAAAGCCTCACCAATATCTTTTTCAACTACAATTTTGGACGCGCTGAAAACGGTATCGGCAGCCCCGACCCTGATGTAGCATGTTACAAACCCCG
Source organism: uncultured Saprospiraceae bacterium (assembly GCA_964481485.1). Taxonomy (GTDB): domain Bacteria; phylum Bacteroidota; class Bacteroidia; order Chitinophagales; family Saprospiraceae; genus M3007. Next base: position 6,180 of record CAYZVM010000250.1, read on the forward strand.
ACACGCCATTTTATTTTTCAGAAAAAAAGCCGATGTCGAGCCATTTGCCTACTTTGAGGTTTGCCTCGAATGTCAATATGTCAAAGACCTTCCCAAAGCAATACGAACTCGGAAATTTTTGCAGAGGCAAATACGGTTTGCTGTGGGAATATTTCCGGCAAACGGGGATAACTTCGGGGCTGGGGGCAGGCCGTCGTTGAAGAATCGCTGCCGCTAAAGCAGGAATAAGTGAAAAACAGGGGGATAAAAAAGCCCGGCAGCCGTCAGGATTCAATACCTGCGCTCTCAATTGGTTCTTCCTGAAATGCACAGGGTACGTTCTCGAAATGACCAGTCTGCCGGGCAATAAGTGGCATACAAGATGTGCAAAAGTAGTGTTTATTTCGGAAAATAAAATTTTGTTTGAGGGTGCATATTTTTCGCCACACAAAATGATTGTCAAAATTTCATGGATTATTAACAAATTCTGGCCTTGAACTTGCTTTTTTCCCGGCAAGGAAAACCCTACCTTTGCGCCCGTTTGGCGGGACGGCATCCAAAACTGAAAAATTTGGCCGCTTATCCGAAACTTTATCAAAAGTTTTCCGTCTCACCACCCCGATTGCGCTTTTGCCAAACATCATTTTTCATCCAAAAACCAATTTCTGTCGGCACGCAGGTCAAAACATCAAAATCCTTTGCGCCGCAATCTTGAAATCTTCATTCACTTATGCAGAACATTCGCAACATCGCCATTATCGCGCACGTTGACCACGGTAAGACGACCCTCGTTGACAAAATCATCCACGCCGCCAAACTGTTCAAAGAACACGAGGTCACCGGCGACCTGATTATGGACAACAACGACCAAGAGCGCGAACGCGGCATCACCATTTTTGCCAAAAACGTGGCTATCCAATACAAGGGCGTGAAAATCAACATCATTGACACCCCCGGTCACGCCGACTTTGGTGGCGAAGTGGAACGTGTGCTCAACATGGCCGACGGCGTGTTGCTACTCGTGGATGCATTCGAAGGCCCCATGCCCCAGACTCGCTTCGTGCTCCAAAAAGCCCTCGAAATGGGCAAAAAGCCGATAGTGGTTATCAATAAAGTGGACAAACCCAACTGCAACCCCGACTGGGCGCATGAACAGGTGTTCGACCTTATGTTCTCGCTCGATGCCACAGAAGACCAACTCGACTTCCCCGTCGTGTTTGGTTCTGCGAAGCAAAACTGGATGAGCCACGACTGGAAAAACCCGGCGGAAGACATCACGGTTCTGCTCGACGACATCATCAAATACATCCCCGCACCCGAAGTTACGCAAGGCACCACGCAGTTGCTCGTGACCTCGCTGGACTATTCCAACTACATCGGCCGTATCGCCGTAGGTCGTCTATTGCGCGGCAAACTGCTCGCCAACCAACCAGTTTCGCTGGTAAAAAAAGATGGTACAATACAAAAGCACCGCATCAAACAATTGTACGTGTTCGACGGGTTGGCAAAGAAAGAAGTCTCCGAAATAGAAGCTGGCGACATCGGTGCCGTCGTCGGCGTGGAAGGTTTTGAAATCGGCGATACCATCGCCGATTACGAAAACCCGGAAGGCCTCGCACCGATTTCGATAGACGAGCCGACCATGTCTATGGTGTTCACTATCAACGATTCGCCATTTTTCGGGCAAGAAGGAAAATTCGTGACCAGCCGCCACGTCCGCGAGCGTTTGGAAAAAGAATTGGAGAAAAATCTCGCCATGCGCATGGAAGAAACGGACAGTGCCGATTCGTTCATGGTGTTTGGGCGGGGCGTGTTGCACCTTTCCATTTTGATTGAAACAATGCGGCGCGAGGGCTATGAGCTGCAAATTGGGCAGCCACGCGTCATCGTCAAAGAGATTGACGGCAAAAAATGTGAACCCATCGAGGAACTGACCATTGACGTGCCAGAATCCACCAGCGGCAAATGTATCGAATTCGTGACGCGCCGCAAAGGGGTGATGAAAAGCATGGAGCCGAAAGGCGATCGCTTCCTGCTGCGTTTTGAAATCCCCTCGCGCGGCATCATCGGCCTCCGCTCCAACATCTTGACCGCCACGCAAGGCGAGGCGATTATGACCCACCGCTTTATGGGCTACGAACCCTGGCGCGGCGATATCGCCGGTCGTCAAGATGGCTCGCTCATCGTGATGGAGACCGGCACCGCGATTGCTTATTCGCTTGACAACCTGCAAGATAGAGGCGTTTTTTTCGTCGAGCCGGGTGAAGATGTGTACGAAGGCCAAGTCATCGGCGAGAACAACCGCCCCGGTGACCTCGTCATCAACGTGACCAAAACGAAGAAACTGACCAATAT
>CAYZVM010000251.1:0-8478 GCA_964481485.1 uncultured Saprospiraceae bacterium
CGTGTCGAAACTGACCTGGACGTGGCTCTGTGCGCCGAGGTTGTAGATTTCGTCGGGCTGCACCTGCTGCACGATGCGGATGAGGTTGGTGGAGTCCGTCAGGTCGCCATAGTGCAGCACGAAATTGCGGTGGTTGACGTGTGGGTCTTGATAGAGGTGGTCAATGCGGTCGGTGTTGAACAGCGAACTTCTGCGCTTGATGCCGTGCACCTCATAGCCTTTTTGCAGGAGCAGTTCGGCGAGGTAAGCCCCGTCTTGTCCTGTGATACCGGTGATTAAAGCTTTCTTCATTGAATTGATTTTTTTTGCAGCGGGCAGGCAAAAACCTTGCCCTTTAACTTTTTTCGGTCAACAAATTTATCAAAATTTCCGCAATTCGTCGCCCAGATTGCCCATCCCATTGTGGTGGTATTGCGCCTTGTTTCCATTGACCGTCAATGGCTTGCTGTATTTTGGCCCCAATAATTTTTGGGGTGGGCATTGGCATGAGTTCGTTTGTGCCGATTTCCACAGTCACCGGGCGCTCGGTGGTGGTGCGCAGCGTGAGGCAGGGGATGCCGAGAAAAGTCGTTTCGTCCTGCACCCCGCCACTGTCAGTGATAGCGAGTGCGGCATTTTCCAAAAGGTTTAAAAATTCGAGGTAGCCTTGCGGCACGAGGAGTTGCAAGTTTTTCAAATTTTCCAAGCGGTATTTCAGGCCAAATTTTTCTAAAGAAATCCTTGAGCGCGGGTGCATCGGAAACACCACTGGAACTTCCCGGCAGGCGACTTCCAATATTTTCACAACGCCCTCCAAACCCTCCGCGGTATCCACGTTGGAAGGGCGGTGGAGGGTCACGAGAATATAGTTTTTTGTTTGCAACCCAAGTTTTTGAAACGCCGCCGTTTCGGCAGATTTTTCCCGGAAACGAACCAACGTGTCAATCATACAATTGCCGGTAAAAAACACATTTGGCACCGAACTTTCCAGAAATTGGGCATCAAGATTTTCCAAACCTGCCTGCTCGGTCACGAATAAAAAATCCGACAAATTGTCCGTCAAAACCCGGTTGATTTCTTCCGGCATGGAGCGGTCAAAACTGCGCAAACCCGCTTCCACGTGGGCGACGGGAACCCCCATTTTGTTGGCAGCCAATGCACCTGCCAGCGCCGAATTGGTGTCGCCTACGACGATGACGATAGCGGGTTTTTCTTTTTCAAAAACGGGCTCGAGCCCCAAAAGCATTTGCGCCAACTGCCGATTGGGCGTGTCGCTGCCGATGCCCAAATGACAGATGGGCTCTGGGATTTCAAGTTGATGGAAAAAAACAGCATCAAGTGTCGAATCGTAGTGCTGCCCGGTGTGGGCAATGTTGAAATCAACCTGTTGATGTTCCCGAAATGCGTGTTCCAAGGCGGCCACTTTTACAAAATTGGGTCGCGCGCCGACGACTGCGAGGATTTTCAAAGTTAAAATACTTGGCCAAAAACGCGCATTTTGGGCGCTGTTTTTAGGCGATTTTCCACAAAACCCGTGTCACGCAGGTAAAGCGTATTTCCATCGTTTGGCCCAGAAAGCGGGGAAAGTTTTCGAGAAAAAGGCTCGTAGGCAAATGGCTGGAACCCCTGCTCCGTCAGCAATTGGTGTACTTCCGCGCTGCCGTGGCCATAGCGCTCCGATGATTTGTTGGTTTCAATAATCAATGCCTTGAGCGCGGGCTGTGGCAAGATTTTGCCAGCACCCTGCAAGACGGCCATTTCAAAACCTTCTACGTCAATCTTGATGAGCTGGGGTATTTCGGGCAAGATGTCGTCCAATGTGCGCACCGGAATTTCGAGGGTGTCGGTTTCGTCGGGAGTTGCCACATGGTTCATGGTGTCAAGCCCACGGGTGAATCGAAGTGTGCCAGGAGCGGCACCGATACCAATATTGAGGCGTGTCACTTTTTCGGACAAGTGATTGATTGTCACATTGTCCGATAGAATATTGAACGTGACTGGCAATGGCTCGATGGCGACTGTTCGGCTTCCGACCGCTCCAGCGGCCAGCACCATGTAACTCCCCACATTCGCTCCTACATCCGCAAAAACATCTTCTGCCCGCAAAAAATGGAGCAAAAAAGCCATGTCTTCGAATTCGTGCAAACCCGTGTAAATATTTCCCGTCGCGCCGGTCAGCCCTTTCCACGTCAAGAGTTTTGTTTCGCCAACAAAAGGATAAAGCACTGGGTAAGGATTCAGTCGGATATTGATTTGCCACTTCAGCAATCGGCCCAAAGCCAATGCCCGATTGCGGCGGGCGAGGGGGTGAGTCCAGATGAACCGGAGGGTATTTGAGAGCGACATTTACAGGTATTGCGGGACTTTTAGCAAAGGCTTCAAATATAAAGTGTAAAATCTGGGGCGCAAACCGTTCATTTTCCATGCCAGCCGGTCTTCTCGGTTGGCGCGGATGCGGTTGAGCCAATTTGCGTTGCTCGCGCCGCCCGTGCGCATCCGCACCGTCACTTCGGTCAGATAACACGCTGACACTTTGTTTTTTAGCAAAAAGCGGAGCATCAATTCGTAATCGGCTGAAAAACGAAGTTCGGGGTTGAACAGCCCGAATTGTTCGTACAAATGCCGCCGCACGAAGAAGGTGGGGTGGGGTGGCATCCAACCTCGCAGGAAACAGCCGGGCTTTATCGCTCCGGCTTTCCATGTGCGAACCACACGGGTCGTGTCGCGCATATCCACATATTCCAAATCTGCATAAAGCACGTCTGCGCCTGTTTCGGCAAAAAGAGCCGCCACCCGGCTCAGCACCTGCGGGTGTGTGTAAAAATCGTCGGAATTGAGGATGCCTACCACGTCGCCCGTCGCGAGCCGGACACCTTTATTCATGGCATCGTACAGCCCTCGGTCAGGCTCGCTAACGGCTTTGCTGACATGGGGATACTCAGCCAAAATTTCCATCGTCAGGTCTTTCGAAACACCATCAACGATAATGTGCTCGATGTCGGGGTAGTCCTGCATTTTTATGCTTTCCAACGTATCGCGGATGGTGGCGGCACTGTTGAAAGCAGGTGTGACGATGCTGATTTTCATTGGATAATACGCTGGCGCACTTTCGCGGCGGGGTTTCCTTGGTAAATGCCGTATTCTTCTAAATCACTTGTCGCCACAGAACCCGTTGCCAGAACTGCATGGCTTCCGACCGTAACGCCGGGGCAAACGATGGTTTTTGCCCCCAACCACGCACCGTCTTTTATCACAATCGGTTTCACGATAAGGTCGAACGTCGTTTTTTTGTAGTCGTGGTTGCCGGTAAAAAGATAGGCTCCCTGCGAGATACACACATTCGAACCGATGTCCATTTGGGCAAGGTTGTCAATCCATGCGTTTTCACCAATCCAACTGCGGTCGCCGATGCTGAGTTTCCACGGGAATTTGATTTGTACTTGGGGCTTGATGAGGACTCCTCTGCCAATTTTGGCCCCGAAACGGCGAAGCCACCAGATTTTCGCGCCATTCCAAAGACTCAGCGGATGTCGGAAAAATGCGGCACTCACGACGAGCCAACACAACTCTTTCCATCGCGGCGCGCCTCGCTGGAACCAATCGTTGCGGAAAGTGGAAAGGTCAACGGGCGGGTTAGACATCATAATTTGACATCGAAATCTTCTATCAAAACCTGTTTGATTGGCTTCTGATATTTTTTAGAAAGGTGTTTGATTTGATAGATTTTGGCATCCACCAAAAACTGAAACCAGAAGCCTTGCAGGATATGCCAAATTAGGCCGGGCTTGCCTTCCAAAAAACCAAGCCGGATGACGTAGCGATAGAAAAAATATAGAAAAGGCCGCAAAAACAGAGGCAACCGCATATAGAGGGATTTGTGCCATTTCTTTTTGTTGCCAATCATGTAAGTTGTGTCGTAATCCGCGCCCATAAAATGAAATTCCCGATTCAGTCGTTCCACGGCTTCCCGCATGGAATAGCGATTGTGCTTGTCGGTCCACCAGCCCAAGTGGTTCAGATTGTGGTCGGCCATGTCGTGGGTCAACATGAAAGTCCGACCGTGTCGCAATTTCGTGTGTTCGTCCATCCATTTTTGTTGGATATAACCCACGCCGTTGCGCCAAATACGGAGCAGCACCATCGGGTAAAAACCTCTTTTTATCCATTTGTCCATAAAATAGACGCGTAGTTTCACCGTGAGGCCGGTCACATCTTGTGGCAGGGTGGGCAGTTTCTCATGCAATTCGTCGAGCAATTCGGGCAAAAGATATTCGTCTGCGTCCATACGCATGACCCAATCAGAGGCAATGGAAATATTGTCCAATGCCCATTGGAACTGTTGTGCCTGATGAACAAATGGGTTTTGAAACACTTCTGCACCAAGTGATTGCGCGATTTCCAGCGTCCGGTCGGTGGAATAGGAATCCACGATGACAACCCGTTCTGCCACCTGCCGGGCATTTTCGATGCAGCGCCCGATATGTTTTTCCTCATTGAAAGTGAGGATGATGACGGTGAGCGACGGTTTGCTCATGTGGCGGGTATTGCGAGGATATTGGCGATGGGCGTATTTGCAGGGATTCGTTCGGGCAGTTGGTCGGCATCGAGCAATTGGTATCCGTGCGCCAAGAGTGTTTTGCACACATAGTCGAAGTTGAGCGCGGACACTTCGCACAAAATAGCGGGCTTTTTATTTTTCAAAATCTCCAACATTCCTTCAATAACCAGATTTTCAGCGCCTTCTACGTCTATTTTGACAAAATCGGGTGCGGGATAGTGTTGTGAAAAACTGTCGAGCCGGATGGTCGGAACGGACAAAGTACGTCGCACCCCGCCAGTTTGGGTAGTGCCGGAGGCTTCTGCCAGAAAATTCGTGGAACGCGCCCGCTCTGCTATGTTGAATTGCGCCACACCGTCGCGATTCGACACCGCCAACGGAAAAATATCTATCTGCAAATCAGGGTTGGCCTCTGTGCTTTTGCGCAACAAGTAGCACAGGAATAAGTCCGCCTCGAACACGGCGACCCGTCCTCCGTTGGACCGCACGGCGGCGGGAAAGGCAAAAAAGCCGAGATTGCCGCCCACATCCCACACGGTATGGCCGGGTTTGACAAATTCTCTGACCGTGTGGAGCAGCATGGGGTCTATCGTGTCGAGCCGGGGTTTCCAATAGCGCAGACCGCCGCCTTCCGGCGAGACGTAGAGCGTGCGGCCGCCGAACTCTGCCGGAAGTTTGCGCTTCAGCACGATGCCCCGGCTCCATTTTTCTAAAAGCGAACGCAGCATGGTAGAAGTGTTTAGAGGGGTTTAGATGGTTTAGAAAGGTTTAGGAGTATCTTGTAGGTGTTTATCCAAACATCCACATTCAATACGATGTCGAATTGTTCCCGTGCTAACGAGATAGATTTTTCTCTATAAATTCTATACGCATTGGGCGTGAGAAGCAACGCCTTTTCTATTGAGTGGGCTAAGTCTTCGGAGCTGTTCGATGTCCAAAACCCTATCTTTTCGGCCTCTAGCATTTCCCACGGAGTTCCTTTGGAAGCAATGACTGGTGTGCCTTGCGCGAGCGATTCGATGACGACGTTGCCAAAATTTTCGGTGTGGGAGGGCAACACGGTGAAGTATGCGTTGGCGTACAGTCGCTGCTTTTCATCGCCCTCTACATGGCCGAGAAATTGGATTTTGTGTTGCAAACCCAATTCGGCTGTCTGTTTTTTCAGTTGTACTGCGTAAATGTTGTTGTCGTCGCCGACGATTTTCAGCACAAAATCCGAGTTCAAAAATTGTTTTGACAATGCCAATGCCGCCAGCAAATTGTCTAATGCCTTGACGGGATGGATGCGCCCGACATAGAGCAAGTAGGGTGGTTTTTCGTCAGTTTTTGCCAAAAGCGCGGGCAATTCTAAAAAGTTGGGAATCTCCACGATGCGGGCAGCCGGGCCAATTATTTTCCTGATATGCCCGCTCTCTTCGGGGCTGGTAGCGTGAAAAGTGACGCGCGGACTGGAAAGGCATTTTTGGATGAACCACAGCACCGGCCTCTTTTTCCATGTGCCAAAAATCAACGCCTGCTCGTCCAAATTGCCCCGGCACGACCAAACGATCGGCTTTTTCAGAATTGTCGCGACTGTCGCGACAATGAACGACGGCGGATGAAAGAGGGAGTTCAAATGGACGCAGTCGTGGCTGCGCAGCAACCGAACTGCGCTCATTATCAGGCGCAGCGGCAATTGCGCCGACCGGGTGGTGTGATACATCACCTTGCCATAATCGGTTGAAAGCCAGCGGTTCGGCTCCACCAGTGTTTCCGCGCCGATGTTCGTCGTGATGATACTCACCTCAATTCCGTTGCTGACCAATGCTTTTGCCATCCAATAAATCGTGTTGCTGGGGCCGCCGGCTTGGGAGGGGTACAATGTGCCGATGGGATATAGGATTTTCATGACAGATTCCGCGCCATCCAGTCTTCCAAAACTGCCATTTGGAACACCGGCATCCAGCTGTGCTTGTCAGGCTGTTCAAAGAACTGGCGGGACATTTTCCGAATTTCATCGCCCGCAAACTCGGGTCGTTCGGCGAGATTGTTCAGGTTTTGCTGGCACCAGCCGTGCAATTCGTGTTGCAGCCACTGCTTCCAGGGCAAGGTGAACCCTTTTTTGGGGCGATGCACGATTTCATCGGGCAGCAGCGGCGCGAGCGATTCCACCAATAGGCTTTTCGGGTAACGGGGATATTTCAACGAATCGGGTATGCCTAAAACGTACTCGATGAGATGGTAATCGAAGAATGGCTCGCGGACTTCTAGCGCGGAAGCCATGCTCATTTGATCGGTGTCTTTGAGCAATACGTTGAAGGTATAGCCCAGCATTTCGGCAGCGGTGTATTGGCTCAACAACGGCAATTGGTGAAATGCAGATTTCCGCTCCGACAGCAACAGGTGTGTCATATCCTGCCCTTCTTCGGAGTTGTTTAGTATTTTTTTCGCCCGCTTGAAAGCCATCACCCGCCGGAAAGCGGGGTAAACATGTTCAATCCCGGCTGATTGGGCATTCAGCAATTCGGTGAACCGTTCCAGCCTGGTGGAATTGCTCAGGGAGAGCGCACGGCCAGCGAATGCGCGAAGTGCCCCCGGCATCTTCCATGCCCAATGTTCCCGTATTTGCAACCAGCGCCTGAAAGAATCATAACCGGCGAACAACTCGTCGCCGCCGATGCCCGACAGCGCGACAGTGATGCCCGCCTCTTTTGTGACTTTTGAAATCAAATAGGTGTTGAACCCATCGCCGCTGGGGTTGTCCATGGCCTTTAAGGCATTGGGAAAGCTTTGAAGAAAATCGTTGGCTTGCAATAGGATGGGTGTGTGCCGGGTATTAAACCGCTTGGCTATCAACGAAGAATATTTCGATTCGTCAAATTCGGCCTCTTTGAATGTGATGGAAAAAGTATGCACTGGCTGTTCCGAGCACTCTGCCATCAGACCCACCACCGCGCTCGAATCAATGCCGCCCGAAAGGAAGGCTCCCAACGGTACATCGCTTATCATGCGGCGCTCTACCGATTCGGCGAGCAGGCGGCGCACCGTTTTGTGCACGGTTGGTTTGTCGGCCTCTATTTTTTCAGCATCTTCTATGCGCCAATAGAGGTTTCTCTCCAGTTTCCCATTTCCAAAAATCGCGTACTCGCCCGGCATCATTTGCAGCACCCCCTCTATTGGCGTTTCGGGCGCACAAACAGATTGGTACATCAGATAATTCAGAATCCCGTTGGTGTACAGGCGCGGTGTCGAGTCCATACCCGCCAGCACCGCCCTCAATTCGGAAGCAAAAATGAGCGTACCGTTGGCATAACTGTAATAAAGCGGCTTCACGCCCAGCCGCCCCCGGGTAAGAAACAGCGTTTTTTCCTGTTTGTCCCAAATGGCGATTCCATACATCCCGTTGAAATACTGCAAACACTTGATGCCCCATTTGGCGTATGCCGCTAAAATCACTTCCGAATCAGAGTCGGTTTGGAAAGGATAGTCGGGCAACAAAGATTTGATATCCCTAAAATTGTAAATCTCCCCGTTAAAAACCAGCACATAACGCCCGCTCACGTCCGTCATCGGCTGGTTGGCGTTTGGGTTCAGGTCAATAATGGCAAGTCTGCGGTGCGAAAGGGCTATATCCGCCGCCTCAAACAAACCGGCGGCATCGGGCCCGCGGTGCGACATCCGGTCGTTCATGCGGCGAATGGCCGCAGCACGTTTTTTGGGGTCATAGTTGCCCACAATTCCTCCAATTCCACACATCTTACAGGGGTTGTTTTGGTTAAATGGGTTTTGATAAAAACCGACGGTACACTTCCATGTATAGTCCTGCCACCCGGTTTATTGAAAAGCGTTTGACATTCTCCTGTCCCTTCTCAATCAATTTGTTGCGATAAGCGGCATCGCGAATAACACGCTCAATGCCCGCACGAATTGAAGATACCTCCATGGGGTTGACAAAACAAGCG